>JBATEC010000157.1:0-16191 GCA_049663825.1 Methanothrix sp.
GAATTAATCTAAGTGACTACAGGCATTCCTGCCGCCTGCCAGGATGCAATTTTACCTGAGAGGATAAATGCATCGCGACCGCCATAGACCCTCAGCGTCTGAACGGCAAATGCGGCATTAACGTCAATCGCTCTGCAGACTGCGACCTTCTGGCCGGCCGGAATCAATCCCATCTGCGATATCAGATTTTCCAGGGGGATGTTCAATGCTTGCGAACTGCTGTGCCGACCTGAATCGTTAAGACGTCTCGATCATTTAGTCTCAATAATATAATAATCAGTATTCCTATATAAAAAATGATGGCACTGCAATTAAACTATTTGTTAAGTAAATTATATATACTGTTATGAGCTTATTAAGCTGACTGAAGGTGAGTGATATGAAGAAGTTCATATGTAGAAATTGCGGAGTTGTAAACGAGGCATCCAAAGCGGATCTGGAAAGCGATGGCGAGTGGCTGCAATGTGCACTTCCTCAAGGTTTTGAATGGATTTTGCCGGCTGGAAAAATCACCCCAATTGTAGGCGAGCCGATATACATTTCCGGAATGGGAGAGCATCTCTCCCGCGAAGCATATTTGAATGAACATGGCATTGATCCCGAGATCGCCTACAATCTGATGCGTGGAAATTCCGGATATCAATCTGCATCGCTCAATTTTACCGGACATTTTCAGACAAAAAGCCATATGAGCTCAAAGAAAAAAGCCCAAAACTGGCTTGATGAGGACGACTGGACCTCATGATGCATATTTAGACTCTGCAATAACCTTATTTCTACTTGCTCGATAGTAGATCAGTTAATCGCGAAGGATAATTTATGCGCCCTGATGCCCTTGAGATTGGGGATGCACTCTTTTCGCAAAGGCGATAGAATCCCCGTCCTTTGGGGCGGGGAACGTTCACATTCCAGATAGCATAACCCTGAGCATTTGCGCTTTTCACATTCTATTTTTGCCGCGAAGCCGATCAATCATGCTTTTCCGGTTAATGTTTTGAATTTTAAGCTCTCCCGTCAAGAAATCGCTCATGATTAGATGGATAGATTAAAATATGCATATGAGGCAGTCACAATGCGTTGAGGAATGAGTATGAAGGAGAGTCTTGATGAAATCGGCTCGCGTCTTCGTGAGCTGAGGGAGCTAAATCTGGTATCGTCCGAGGAGATGGCAGAGCACCTTAAAGTGCCTGTGGGGACGTACAACTGCTATGAAGATGGAAAGCTGGATATTCCCGCCAGCATTCTCATCGGCATTGCGCGAAAACTCAACGTAGATACAGGCCTGCTGCTCACAGGCGAAGAGTCCAAGATGAGCATCTTCACAATTACTCGAAATGGCGGGGGCGTGGAAGTGGAACGCAGAAAGCAATACCACTACCAGAGCCTGGCCAGAAAGTTCGCTCATAAAAAGGCTGAGCCTTTTATAGTCACCATCGATCCCAGGAAAGGCAGCCCGTCATTCTACAATCATCCGGGCCAGGAGTTTGAATACGTGCTAGAAGGGTCCCTAAAGATCACCATTAACGAAAACGATGTGGTGCTGAACGCTGGGGACTCCATATTCTTCGATTCGTCTTATAATCACTTCATGGAAGCCTTAAACGACAAGCCGGTGAAGCTGCTGGCTGTTGTCATGTAAGAGAAGGGAGTGGATTGGAAAAATGCCGTCATTATTGCCAAGGTTCGTCTCTCGGGTCGATTACAAATCATACGAGGATTTTAAAGAAAATATGAAGATCCTGGTCCCCGAGAACTTCAATTTTGCTTACGATGTAGTTGATGCCTATGCAGCAGATAATCCAGATAAGCGCGCCTTAGTCTGGTGCAATGATCATGGAGAAGAGAAGATCATCACCTTCAAAGATCTGAAGATCATGAGCGACAAGGCCGCCAACCTCTTTTCTAAGTATGGCCTGCAAAAAGGTGATACAGTCATGCTCACCCTCAAGAGCCGCTGGGAGTTCTGGGTCTGCATGGTAGGCTTAAACAAGATCGGAGCCATCTCGATTCCTTCCACGCATATGCTCAAGGCCAAGGATTTCGTCTATCGCATCAAGAAGGGCGATCTGAAGATGATCATTTGCATCGCAGAAAATGGTGTGCCTGACGAGTTCGATGCGGCCCATAAGGAGCTGGGCAATATATCCCTGCTCAAAGCTCTCGTGGGAAGTGCTGGCCAGTCACGCGAGGGCTGGATCAATTTCGATAAAGAGCTAGATGAGACCTCATCAGTTTTCGTCCGCCCGACAGGAGAGCAGGCGACTAGAAATGAGGACATCCTCCTGGGATACTTTACCTCTGGAACTACCGGATATCCAAAAATGGTCAAACACGATCAGACTTATCCCCTGGGCCATATCCTCACTGCCAAGTACTGGCAGAATGTGGAGGACGACGGACTGCACTACACAGTGGCGGATACGGGGTGGGCCAAGTGCGCCTGGGGCAAGATCTATGGCCAATGGCTGGCCGGCTCGGCGGTCTTCGTCTACGATTATGATCGATTTGATGCAGGAAAGATGATGGATGAGATGGGCAAATATGGAGTGACGACCTTCTGCGCTCCTCCGACCATCTTCAGGTTCATGATCAAAAGCGACATGTCCAGGTACGACTTCTCCCGGCTCAAATATGCGGTCACAGCCGGAGAGCCGCTCAACCCATCTGTGTATGATAGCTTCCTCGCGACCACGGGCCTGCGGCTCATGGAAGGATTCGGCCAGACGGAGACTGTGGTCTGCATTGCCAACTATCCCTGGATGAGTCCCAAGCCCGGCTCTATGGGCAAGCCTGCGCCGGGATTCGATATCTTGCTGGTGGGCAAGAACGACAAATTGTGCGAGGTGGGCGAAGAGGGCGAGATTGTGATCAAGACGGACAAGGGAAAGCCCGTCGGCCTTTTCACCGATTATCATTCCGATCCGGATAAGACCCGTAACACCTGGCATGATGATTACTACCATACCGGAGACACCGCCTGGCGAGATGAGGACGGATTCTTCTGGTTCATCGGCAGAACCGATGACATGATCAAGAGTTCTGGCTACCGGGTAGGGCCTTTCGAGGTGGAAAGTGCCCTCATGTCTCATCCTGCTGTCTTAGAGGTAGCCATTACCGGTGTGCCTGACCCTATTCGAGGACAGGTGGTAAAGGCAACCGTGGTCCTGACTAAAGAATATGCAGCCTCTGAGGAGCTGAAAAAGGAGCTGCAAAACCACGTAAAGAAGGTCACGGCGCCCTACAAGTATCCGCGAATCATCGAGTTCGTGGAGGAGCTGCCCAAGACCATAAGCGGAAAGATCCGGCGGATGGAGATCAGGGACAAAGACAAGCCCTATCCACTAATCAATTCCCTGGAATGCAAAGCATGCGAGCGGTGCATTGTGGCTTGCCCGGCAAGCGTATTGAAGATGGGCGAAGCGCTCAATTCCCGAGGCTATCACTATGTGCTCTATTCCGGAGACGGCTGCATCGGCTGCGGTGCATGCTATTATACCTGTCCTGAGCCGCTGGCCATTGAGGTTCATGTGCCCCAGAAAGAGAAGGCAGAGGTGAACTGAAGATGGCGTCTCAGTTGATTGACGGAAACAGTGCAGTGATTGCGGGCGCTCTTTATGCAGGCTGCGACTGCTTCTTTGGCTACCCCATCACTCCCGCCAGCGAGATATTGCAGCAAGCCTCTCGCCATTTCCCGATGCTTGGCCGCAAGTTCGTGCAGGCAGAATCGGAAGAGGCGGCAATCAATATGGTCTACGGGGCGGCGACCGCAGGGCATCGCGTGCTGGCGGCTTCCTCCGGACCGGGCATGAGCCTGAAGCAGGAGGGAATAACTTACATTGCCGGAGCACAGCTTCCCTGCGTTATTGTTGATATCTGCCGGGCGGGGCCGGGTCTGGGCAACATCGGGCCGGAGCAGTCGGACTACAATCAGGCCTGCAAGGGTGGAGGACATGGATGCTATCACAACATCGTTCTGGCACCGGCAAGCGTGCAGGAGATGTGCGACTTTACCGGCGAAGGCTTCGATCTGGCATTTAAGTACCGAAATCCCGTGGTGATTTTAGCGGACGGCGTGCTGGGGCATATGGTCGAGCCTCTAGAGTTTCCAAAAGAGGCGATAGAGCCCAGCATTGACACCGATTGGGCGGTCGCCGGTCGGGCCGAGACCCGAGGAAATCTGATAACCTCAATTAAGCTGAACTTCGATGACCTGGAGAAGCACAACTACATGCTGCAAGAGAAGTATGAGCTTATAAAGAAAAGCGAAGAGGCATGGGAGGGTTATCGGCTGGAGGATGCCAGTGTTGTGCTGGTATCCTACGGCATCAGCAGCAGAATTGCGAGGTCCGCAGTGGATGCCGCCCGAAAGGAGGGCATCAAGGCCGGTCTCTTCCGGCCAATCACGCTCTTCCCATTCCCGGAAAAGGCTGTGCGAGCGCTGGCCGAGAGCGGCTCTAAGTTCATCTCCGTGGAGATGAGCAACGGACAGATGCGTGAAGACATTCGCCTTGCCAGTGGCTGCAAATCGGTAGAGCTGGTCTGCCGCTACGGAGGAAATTTGATCCAGCTGGATTCAATCTTGGAGAAGATCAGGGAGGTGGCCTGAAATGGCGGCAAAAGAAAAAGTGATTGGTGGTCATCCCGGAATGTATGGGGAGTTTCCCAGAAAAGGCGGAGCTGCTCCTACGGCCACACACTACTGTCCCGGCTGCGGACACGGCGTTTTGCATAAGCTTATTGGCGAGGCCATGGCAGACCTTGGCATTCAGGACAGATGCGTTTTGATAAGTCCGGTAGGCTGCTCCGTCTTCGCTTACTACTATTTGGACTGCGGACACGTGCAGGCTGCCCATGGCCGCGCTCCGGCCATAGCCACAGGCATATCCAGGGCCGAGGACGACGCTATCGTCATCTCCTATCAGGGAGACGGCGATCTGGGGTCCATCGGCCTGAACGAGACCATTCAAGCTGCCAACCGGGGCGAGAAGCTGGCGGTATTCTTCGTCAACAACAGCGTCTACGGCATGACGGGTGGCCAGATGGCGCCCACTACCCTGATCGGAGAGGTCACGCTCACCACGCCCAACGGGCGCAATGCGCGCGAGCAGGGCTATCCCATTCACATTTGCGAATTGCTGGATACGCTAAAAGCGCCGGTATTCATCGAGCGAGTATCGCTCTCGGACATTGAGCATATCAGAAAGGCGCGCCGGGCGGTCAGGAAGGCCCTGGAGATTCAAAGGGACAAAAAAGGCTACGCATTCGTGGAGCTGCTTTCCCCCTGTCCTACTATCTTGAGGATGGATGTGCAGGGCGTTACCAGGTTCATCAATGAGCAGATGGAAAAGGAGTTTCCTCTTAAGAAATTCCGGGACAATTCCGCAGAAGCTGAGGCCATCACCAGACCGCAGAGCGACTATTCCCAGAAATCCCTGGATAAGATCTTCGGCTGCGAGGGCGGGGTATGCGTTCAGTTCCAGGAGGACCCGGAGTTTGTGGTCAAGGGCGTGAAGATTGCCGGCTTTGGTGGACAGGGAGTTTTGAGCCTGGGCCTAGCCCTGGCCCAGGCGGGCTTCGGCAGCGGGCGCTATGTGTCTTACTATCCTGACTACGGGCCGGAGCAGAGGGGCGGAACCTCGAACTGCTCCGTTGTCATTTCCGGCCAGCCTATCGGCTCTCCGGTGGTGGACAATCCCGATGTGCTGGTGGCCTTCAACCGGCCTTCTCTGGAGAAGTTTGCGCCCACCGTTAAGAAGGGCGGAGTGATTCTCTATGACTCTTTAGCCGGACAGTTCCAGGCGCCGGAGGGCGTGAAAGCCATATCCGTTCCGGCCACAACGATCGCCACGGAGCGTGGCACCCCGCAGGCGGCCAATACGGCCATGCTCGGGGCCTTGATGCAGGCGGGAAAGCTGGGCCTGCCCGGTGAGGCTTATGGGAACGCTTTCCGCGTCACTTTTGCCAAGAAGCCCAAGCTCATCACCAAGAACCTGGAGATTCTGGAGGCAGGGGCGAAGGCTACAGGGGAGCTGGAGAACGGCGGCTAGGAAGTGAGGAATTGGGTGGCCCACTCGCAGGACGGGGGGCTGATTGCCATTTTTCGTAATTTTTTTTTTGACTTCTACAGGAACCCACGGCGGTCTTTGAAACTGAGAAAGAGGTTATTTGTCGATGAACAATGCTTATATGCTTTAGTGCCCATTAAACGTGCATTGAGTGATTGGCCATGAACGTCAATCTGGGCGCGCCGTATGAGGCCGCCATAAAAAGCATCATTGAGAAGGGCTATGCTGGAAGCCAAACTGAGGTCATACAGATGAAAGATATCGAGGCCAAAAAGAGCAAAACCTATTATTTCGATGACATAAAGAAGATCGTCAAGAGGTAGCACTGCTGCTATGGAGATTATCTTTTCAGACTCCGCCAGAAGGGAGATGGAAGATCTGGAGCAGGAGCTGAAATATCTATTCCTCTAGCAATCCAATCGGAGGAAATTCAATGCAGGCGAATCCGTTCCAATATGATGATTCTTGCAAGTATTGTGGTGTTTGGCCAATCTCAGAGGGGCCGCATCACAAAGAAGATTGTCGTAGATATCAATCGCAGATGGCTTATGAATCTGAACTGAGTCGCAAATACCCCTGTAAGTTCTGCGGTGCGCTTCCGTTTATTGCAGGTGCTCATCACAAAAGGGATTGTTTGCGTTGGGTTTCAGAGCCGAAATAAACCAATGTTTTGACTTCGCGGCTTCGCGCCTTCGCGTGAAACTAGTGGCCAGGCCCTCCGGGCGGCTCCCTGCCGTCGCCTTCGGCCCGACCTGCTATCTCATTTTCTCACCAAAGCAAGAACCCGGCATACCTCGCCGCATACACCACTCCCACCACTATCACCAGCAGCCCGAAGAATTTAGTCGTCCAGGCCCCGATGGAGACATATTTCTCTCCGATCCGTCCCCCCACCGCCCGAGAGAATGTGGCAATGGGAATGATGGGCACGCCATGCCCGATTCCAAAGATGAAGAGCATCACGCCTCCAGCCAGGGGTGTGATATTTTGCGAGGCCAGCCAGATCAATACCGGCAGAACCATGGAGAGGGCGCAGGGCGCCCAGCCCAGGGCAAAGAATATTCCCAGGGTGAAGGCGCCGATGAAGGAGGAATGCTTGAATAGAGCAACAGAGGCCTCAACCGACCTTTGCAGCAGGCTCTTCTTAGTATCGCAGTACTCTCCTCGATTGGGCCGAATTCGAGATGTCACGGGCTCTAGGATCTCATCCAGGGGCTTGAGGTTGCTGATGCCGAGAGCGATCATGATTATGCCGGCCATCAGGTCGAAGACCCTGGAGTCTCTTATGAAAAGGCCCACCTGAGAGATGAACAGCCCCAGCACAAAGAAGACGGCTGCCATGCCAAAGGTGAAGGCAATGCCTATCATGAAGCCCTCTCTTGAGGTGGAGACGCTCTTTCTCAGGTATTCGTCCTTCTTTCTGATGGTCATAACGTAGGAGAATACGGCGATCATGAGAGCGATGGAGCAGGGGGCAAGCGATGTCAATATGCCCAGCAAGAACATTCCGAATGCAGACACCTCCTGCGTGAGGACCTCTCCCTCCAGGCCCTTCCACTCAGATCCGCCAACATCCTGCAGTTTTTGGTAAATATTCTCGGCACTCTGCACTCCGTCTTGCACGCCCTCGCCCACCCGGTAGACGTGATAGACTCCGGCTATATTGCCCACTTTGTCTATGAGAAGGATCGTCGGATTGGAGGAGCCGCCTCTCACGTTCCAGTAGTCGAGATATTTGCTGGAGATCGCGTAAGGCTCAATATCCTCAGCCCAGTGCCATGTGACATTGACCTTCCACCACTTCTCCGCCAGGGACAAGCCGTCACGCGAGTAGGGATTCTTCCTCATGTTCAATGTGGCTATCTGGACCTCCGGATGCGCAGCCTTGAGTTTTGCCAGCTCTTCTACCTGTCCTCTAAGGGACTCTTCGCATTCAACGCACAGCGGAATCTCGATGTTGGTGATATGCAGGATAAGGGGCGAGCCGGCAAAGTCGGAAAGAGAGAAGTTCTTTCCATCAACTCCCGTAGCCGTGAACTGTGGTGCCTTGATGGCCTGTGCGGCCAAGACGGGGCTGAAAAGGAGGGCCTGGCAAGCCAGGATGAAAAATAGGATAAAAGCTGCCCATTGCAGTTTCTTTTTGCTGATATTGGCAATTATCGATATCACTCTCAGGCCCATGCGGCACTATTCTGCTTGTAGTAGTAGATGGAATCCTTCACGTAATCATCGATATTCTCCTGGCTCATGGCATCAATCTCACTGTGCCAGGCAACATCCACCTTTCCATCCTGGCCCTTGGCGAGGGTGATGAAGATTGTCGTTGGAACGACCGGTTTTCCGCTGCCGAACGGATCATAAACATCCAGGATTTCAATCGCCTTCTGCAGGCTGCTTCCTTCCCCCAGTACATCGTGGTAATCCAGATCGCTGCTAACGCTTTCCGCAGCCGCTTTGATTCTTGGTGTCTGGGTCAGGCAGGGCACGCAGTTGCTGCTGTGAATCAGGATGAGCACCGGCTTTTCCTTGAGTGCTTTCTCTATCCAGTCAGGATGGTTTACAGCCGAGCCGGAGTTTTCATTCTGATCGGGATATGTCGTCCACCAGTCCTCATCTCCTGAGCCTACGGCATGCGCCGGACTGTAGCTATTCCAAT
Source organism: Methanothrix sp. (assembly GCA_049663825.1). Taxonomy (GTDB): domain Archaea; phylum Halobacteriota; class Methanosarcinia; order Methanotrichales; family Methanotrichaceae; genus Methanothrix. The sequence goes on from JBATEC010000157.1 coordinate 8,722, forward strand.
CCTCGGAAAGTGCGGTGCCCGCCGTTATGAATACCGCTGTAGAGAAGGCAGCCATTGCCGCCAGAACCAATAATGTGAAATTCCTGAACCTGACTAGCATGATTTAAACCCCCGAAACATCGTCTGCTCTTTTCATCGGCTAAATATTTAGAGCTTGTCTTTTACTTGTCTGAGATTTCATTAAGGGCCTATTGAATTAAATTTAGCTTGGTTTGCAGCATAGAAACATTAACCTGGATCAAGATGTAACGATCATATTTATTGTTTTTGGGCAAAAATATTTTTTAAAAAAATGATGGAGAAACTAGCAAAGACAGATGAGGGACCGAACTGAGGTGTGACCGTGAGACTGAAGCAAGAGAAAACAGAAAAAGACAATGAGGACGAGTCAGGCTGCATTTTTTTGCAGCCGGACTTGTCTTTCATCATGGTTTTTTATCAACCCCATTTCAATCAGCTTCTCGTTGATCTTGGCATCAACGATGCTGGCAATTTCATCGTCGCTCTTTGCTCGTTCCTGGAATCTCTTAGGATCAGCCGAAACGACGACATCTTTTTGGAAGATCCGCAACGGATTTATGAAGAAGGGCTTTTCTCCATCCCGCAACCTTTTTCTGGCCTCCTTCAGCTCGAAGACAAAGCCGCTTTTTTGGGCGGAGCCATCCGGCCCAAAGAAGAACATCATAAGAGCTTCTTTGGATGCCGCGGTCAGCTTGACCTGCTCTGCCGGTTTGCCATCTTTTTTGCTCTTTTCTTCCGGTTTGCCTTCATAAAACAGATCTTCCGGATGCTGGCTTATGTATTGCAGAGCCATCGTGATCACCTTGCAAAACCTATTTTCCAGCGTGCCCTCCTTTAGGTAAGCCTTGGGGTCGCATCCATATGGATTTCTCAGCAGAATCAAGATCTCATTATTTTCCTCACCCATCTTCCTCATCGGCCATATCCTTTCAGGCGGAATGCTCGTCTCTCTGGAGAGAATATCTCTTATCTTCTCTGAATCAATGAAACCCCGACAGAAGACAAAGGCAAAGTCCGCCTGTTCCGGCGAGCAGCCAAATAGCCTTCCCTCCTCACTCAGCGCTTTCTTGATAAGGGCCTCCTCAGGGTTGGTGCTCCTCGGCAGCGAGGCAAATAGGGGCACAAATATAGGTGGCCTGGAAAGTCCGCCGGATGAGTGCTGTGCTATAGCTTGGCTTGGCGGGATCTCATCTGGATAATCTCGCGCCGCCATTATGGGCTGCATCATCTTATGAATGAACCTATTGGCAGAAGGGTAATCATTTCCATATCTATCCAGTAGAATCTGATTGTCGATTATGATAACTCCATTGGCTCCACTGCCCTTGGTGAGAAGATCGTAAATAGCGCTTATTGCCGCCAGATTCCTTCTGCCTTCCTTAGTGAATTGAGCCTTATCTGCGTAATCTCCTAATTCAGTCAATATGCCCAGGGCAAAAACAGGGTAATCCGCCTTGCCTTCATTTCTAATATGATTGATGATCGGGTTGATGAATCCGGTCCCAGTTCCCCCGCCAAAGGATACCACAAAGAGGATGCCATCGCATTCTCCTTCACCTAAAGTTGTGAAGTTTCTTATGACATTCCAGGCACTATCGAAGATAGGATTGGGAGCCTGGCTGAAAGATGCGCTGCTATTGGCCCCATTTCCTCCCAACGATTCGATCATCTCTTTATTCATGGTTTTGGCGACGATGACCTGGATCTCTTTATCCGTATCAAAAATTTCGAATATGGCTTTAAGATATTGGGCGTCTCTGACAAAGCCCTGCTTCTTTACATCGTAGCCGTATTTTTCCCGGACAATTCGATGAACATCGCATCCGTCGGTTACAACATCATGTGGAATATAAAAGCAGGGGTAGCAGCCCTCATTCAGATCTCCGAAGAAATGCTGAATGTTCTTAGCATCGTTCTTATCAGCTTCAAGCCATATACCCTGTATCATGCCGGAAGAGATATATTGCGCATCAGTTATATACGATAGAAGCTGGAAATCCAGGTCCTCGTTTCCCAGAAACTCCTGGGTGATTTTTCCCCCAGCACCACCAATTCCGACAATGCATAATCTCATCTTCTCGCCTCCCAGGCCTCTTTATAAATAGGCATGACAAGTACGCCGGCCGATACAACCAAAAGCATCAGGCTCAAGAGTTCGGCAGGCTGCGAATGAGTCGGATAAATTGTGCCGATATAGGCCGATAGCAGTACAGAGATGCATAAGGCAATAACCGTCATGCTGATCATCTTCTTCATGGTTTTGGAGATGGAATAAAAGCTATACAATTCCATTAGCTTTAAATCTCTGTGATCTTGGGGAAGCTTGTCGAGAAAGAGAATTATTGCCCCCGCAAGACAGGCGACAAGAATGCCGAAGATGGCAAATCCCATAGTGCTGGAAGCCAGTTCGGCTATGTCCATGTAGCTGAAGGGAAATACGGTTGGAACCAGCAGGTAAAGATAAGCAACGGCTACAGATAGCATAATCCATGCTGCTAGGGCCAGGGCTGTGAAGTTTGAGCCTTGCGAGATTGTCATCTCTTTATAGAAAATGGCCTTGGAGACCTCTTTTTTATGCTGCAGGACGGCCATAAGTTTATGGACCCGATCTAGGTTATTAATGTGCAAAATTGCTGCAAAGATCAGCAATAATGCCAGCAGCAATGTGCCTGCGGGAAATAGGCTGTTCATTACAGTTGGAATATCAATAGCCATTCCTAGCCCCTCCCCAGCATTTTGAGAACTTTGCCGGCAAAGCTTCCGCCTGATTTGCCCTTGCTTTCTGATTTGTTGTTTTTTCTGTTCCCGGCTTTACCTGATACGCTTTCATGAGCTTCAATTCCTTTTTTGAGCTTTCTTTCTGCGAAAAAGCTTCCCAATAATATCAGGAAGAGCATTGGCGCCAAATTCAGGAACATCACAGGACTATAGATGCTGTAGGGCACGATCTTGGCATTGATTCTTGTTCCAGTCTGCTCCATGGCATCCTTGCCGCTCTGATCATATTCCGAGTACTTGACTCTGTAGGAAAAAGTCTGTCCTGCATCGGTAACCTGGAAGGGTTTAGTGTCATTGAAGTTCACTTCTACGGGATCGGGTCCTATTTTGACAGTTTTTGTTTCCACTGTATTCCATTCATTGTTATCAGTCTTTGTGCTTAGAGTGAAGGATACATCATATTCTTCTGGGTTCAGATTCTTTACTCTCAGATTGAATCCGTACTTCTCCCACCAGTAGTAATTCTCGCTGCTGCTGGAAAATCTTAACTTGTCAACAGAGAGCTTGGGACCTTTCCGGATATTGGGTCCCTTCAATGGATCTGCAGGATCTTTGCTAACGAAATCAATGCCATCATCATAGCTGTAGTAGTAGGTAAAGTTCTTGCCTGCATCAGCCTCTTTAAAGAATCCATATTCGTTAGCCTTGAAGCTGACCGCACCCGGCAACATGTTCAGTGTTTCATTCTTCAACTCAACGCCATTCTCATCAAGGATGTGCAGCGTCACATTGAGTAGATCTCCATCAGCATCGGCAATATCTGCCTTGTACTCGATGGGATCATTGTACCTCACAAGGCCTGATGGAGTAACATTGAAACTGCTCATGACCGGCAAGCTGTCGGTAACATTAAAGACCAGCTGCGAATAGTAGGGCGGCTTCAGCCCGGTGTAGCCTGCCGTGCTCCATTTATTGACCCCGTCGCTTATATTCGCCCGCACTTTGACTTCACCCACATTCTTAAGGTAGGCAAAAGACGGCAGCATCCCCCAGATTCTTAAGGTGGTGTTGGTCTTCTCATTGTATTCATTGGTCTGAATCTTCTCCGGCCAGGAGTTAATGCGCTCGTACTTATCCGACCCTGGCCCCTTTACCTCCAGATAAAGATCGAGCATGCGGCGCATCTCCAGAGGGTTGTTGTTGGTGGCAACTGTGATAATCTCCTGTGGCTGGGTTCGGCTGACTGTCGTATTGTTTCCTTTGTAGTACATGAGCACCGTGGGCATTTGGTATTCTTCGCTTGTGATAGGATCCTTCCACAATAAGGTCCGGAGCTCCTCGAACTTGGCAGGCTTGTTCTTCTCGCCGTCCTTAATGGTTTTGAGCAGGCTATCGATAGTTACCTGCTTACTGCCGCCTCCGCCCCCTCCACCGCCGCTGCCACCCGATGATCCCGCGGATTTAGTGGCCGGGCCTATCACGTTTTGCACCGACAGCAGCAATGCAAATATGACCAGGATGCAGATCAATTTCCGATTCATCGTATTGGCACCTCTGTCTTTCTCTTAATATCGAAATCGTAGTACGGCGAAGTTTGAGCCTCTGGAATTTGCCATTTGAGCGTCTGCTCACCTGCCCTGAACCTGTAATCCTGGCACTGGCCTTTGGTCGTCCAGGTCTTGATTAGCTCAGGAATTGCATTGTCTCCTCCAACCAGGCATACGGTCAGGTTCTTCGAGGAATTGACAGTTGCCCAGAAATCATGCACTTTGCCGTTTAGGTTGTCTCCTGCATTGGATACAACCGCCATGATCTCCGGCCCCTCAAATGTCTGGGTCTCTGCGTCGTCAATCAAGAACCTGTACTCAGCCCGGCCCAGGAACGGCGTATCCCAGAAGGGCTTGAGTGTCCAGCTTACGCTTCTTGTGACCGGATTGAATCGCTTCTTGCCACCCACGATCATCCAGGGCTGATCGGTTCCGTTCGGCCTTACCGACAGCTCAATCCATGGAACCTGTTTCGAACTCCAGTTCTGAAGCTTCAGGGTATATGTCAATGCATGAAGCGGGTCTTTCTCATCCCAGGCCTGGATGACTCCAACTGCGGGCGTCACATTGCCTATTATCGTCACAGAACTGTCGTTGAAGACATCATATCTCTGCTGTCCGCTGGTTCCGGAACCTGAAGGACCTGGCTGGCTAATCGGGGCCTTCTTAAGAACCCTCATATAATGATCGGCAAATCGGTAATCTCCACCGGCCAGACCACTGTGATTGAATGCCAAGGATATTGTGAAGCTGTTTCCAATATCGCTTTCCTCAAATGGCACCACAGCTTCGTAGAGATACCTGTCAGCTCCAATCACTCTGTCGCTCAAGTCCTGGTGGAAATTCTTGTTCGGACCGGTCAGATTCAACTTAAGAATGCCCCCGCTTTCGGAGTAATTAATGGTTGCATGTATGAGCTGGTCTGCCTTTCCTCCGGCGGGCACATATAGAGTAGTATCGTACTCCAGTATGAGCTTGGGCTCCCAGACGGGATCTGGATTTGTTCCCTCCAATGCCACCTGCATTATGTGGTCATCAAATAAGGCATATTTCTTGCCTTCCAGTCGATAATCCAGAGAGAACGTGTAAATATTGCCTGCTTGCGTAGCATCAAACGGCTCGGCATAATCATACTTATACCGATTTCCGCCCAGGTCCGTGACGTTCATCCTTATATTTTTGTTCTTGCCCACGCCATTCAAATTTAAGTCCAGAGTACCCCTCCCTCCAGGCGAGAAGACCTCTGCACTGAATTCCTGACTTGCTCTCTGGTCTGGGGTCACGAACAGCACCGGCTGGTAATTCACATCTCCGATGGCCTTTGGCTCCCGTCCCGAGCTGGTATTTTCGGAGACGACCATCATGGTCCCTGAGAAGGAGATTTCGCCGCCGGATGTCTGCGGATGGACATTGCGCAGGGTTATCGTGTGGTTGCCTACGTCCTCTTTGCCGAATTCCTTTATCCAAGTGTATAAGTATTGAGTTCCCCCAAGATATATTCCGTTGATCTCTTCTTTGGCAAGACTCTTATCCGGACCGATAGTGGCAAGCTGCATCGCATCCTGTCCTTGTGGATAGTCCACTATCGCCTTGACAGATTGATAGGTGGGCGTATCCTCTGATACACGCACCACCGGTTCGAAATCTACTGATACCAGCTTCGGCTTGCCTCCGCTAATAGTCGGCCCGGAATAGACCTCGGATTCATAAGCCGTATCGGCGAAACTGGCAGTATAGCGGAATTTTGCCTGCACTCCTTCCGAATCAGCGCACCTGCTCTTAAACGGTGCGGCATTTAGATTGAGGGTCGTTTCGCCTGCCTGGACCTTTCCAGAGGCTCTCTGCACCCATATAAAGCTGCAGGGATTATAGACCTCCAGTGCCACCTTCATATCGACGCTGCTCTTCACAGGCACCGAGTAGGTATAGGTTTCATTCCATTTGCCTTTTGCAGGCGCTACAGTTGCATCGCCAAAGTTGATCGATATTGCTTGGACGTCAATCGACTTTTCCGCCAGCCGAATCTCTCCTGCCAGGCTGGCGTGCTGGTAGCTGATTGTATAATTGAAACTCTTGCCGATATCTGCTTCTTCGAAGGGCAGGCTCCAATCGTACCGATACCTATTGCCGCCCAGAGCCATTCCCTGGCTTGTCTCCTCGATATTCTTTTCCGGGCCCGTCAGCCTGAGAGTTGCCCGGCCCTGGCCTGCCCCGTATTCCACTACAGCCGCTATGCTGCTGGATGATTCGCTGCCCTCTGAGACATAGACCACCGGGTCGCTGTCCAGGGAAATGAGTACGGGACTGCCCCCATTGAAGGTCGGGCCCTGGTAGGGCTTTGAGAAGTAATCTTTTCCGGCAAAGCTGGCCTTGAAACGATACTTGGCTCCCTGCTGTTGCATTTCGTTACATTCATAGCCAAACGGCTGAACCGTCCAGTTGATCCATGATAATTCGACGGTGGCTTTCTGGGCCCCCTTATCCGTCCATTCGCTGCTGCAGGGATCATAGGTCTGCAGCCGGACTTCGAGAGGTACGATGGTGGTATCGATCTTCAGGGAATAGGTGTAGCTATCGTTCCACAGACCCGTGGTTGGGGACACAAGTCCTTGGGAAAACTGCATGGAAAGCGGCAAGACTCTAATGAATTTGTCCTCAAAGGCATACCTGCCCCCTTCGAGCGTTGGGTGTACAAAGGATGATGCTAACGTGTAGTTGTTATTGATATGGCGGTCGTCAAAGACGACAGGCCATTTGTACTGATACCTGTTACCTCCCAGAGACACTCCCTTTTCCGTCAAATTCAGGTCCTGATCAGGGCCCGAGAGCTGGAGATTCATATCTCCTAAACCCTTGGAGAAGGCAACTGTGGCAATTATATCCTGAGTGGTGCTCTCGCCTGCTCTGACGTAAACGGTTGATGGATATTGCAGGTCCAGTTTAGGTATCTCTTCTACTACTTTGAATGTGATATTGGATTTCTCTGCCAGATAATCCCAGTTTTTATTCTTGTACACCACTTTGGCCTGGAAGGGCGCATTCTTGGCGAGCTGCACATCGCTGCGGTTGAAGAGGGCTGGGATATTCTCACGGGTCCACTCGTAGACCAGGCTGCTGCCCTGTACCTTTGGCTCAGATGAGTCATAAGTCATCTCGCCTTTCTGGGGGTGGCTGATTATCAGGC
>JBATEC010000158.1:0-22415 GCA_049663825.1 Methanothrix sp.
TATTAAGGTACTCAAGCTCATCTTCAGTTAACTTCAAAGCGGGGCGCTCACTAACAAATGGCATGATATTAGATTGAGTACCAGGTATTAAAATATTGCCATGTTATTTTGGAAGCTGAACACTAGCACCATGAGGACCTGTTGTCCGGATAGCTCCTGGACACGCAGTCCAAGGTGCACGAGGTCTTTTCCATCAGGCGTATTTAATTCTTCGATAACAGCGTCTGGCGCTATCAGCTCCAGCGGAAGGCGAAGCGCCTTTTCCAAGAGGCAGCCTCTGTAAAGGTCTATCCAGATATTGCTGTCAGTTACACACCGCAGCTAGAAGGCCCCCATGCTCCTCTTTCACTTCGGAAAGGAATAATTGCATAGGCTTTCCGAGCAACTCCGAGGCCCGATTTTCCGAGATAATTCCTTCGGCTAGAGCCCCCATAACCAGCCTCGTAAACCGAATGGGTCTCTCGGGGGAGTAAGGTTCTCCCGGCTCCATCATATGCCATCCGTTGGCTCTGAATCGTTTAAAGAGCGCTATAGCCCTCTCTTCTGAAATGAATCCGAGGTCCCTGGCCCGGAAGATCCAGGCCTGCATGCTCAGGCCGTATTTGTCCTTGAGCATATGCAGCTCGTAGTCTCCGATAGTTCTTCTTATATCGCGAAGCTCGAATTTAACCGCCACGTTTGGAACTAGAAAAGCTCCTGCAAAGCGATTTGCAGCCTTCTCCGGGTCCAGGCCGTTTTCTGTTTCCAGCATCAAATGACCCAACTCATGAGCCAGGCTGAAACGCTGTCGATCTCCTGGAATGCCGCTTTGAACTACTATTACCATTATGCTTCTGTCGTCCTCAGCATTGAATGTGCATGCATCGAAATCATCATCTGCATCCACGATTCCTACTTTTATGCCTCTGTCTTCCAGGAGGCTCGTCAGGTTCTCGATGCAATCAAGTCCTAAATCCCATGCCTCGCGCAGATCCACAGCTGATGCTTCTACATCAGCAAAGGATTGAACCTTGCGAGGAAATCCTGCTGGATACATGAATGCGAAATCCTTTTCATCAGGAAAAAGTATGCTTTCGATCTCCAGATACTTCTCCAGCCAATCGAGAATTTTTGCGATGACTGCGCCTTCCGCCTTGCGAGAAAGAGAGCAGTGCTTGCGAAAGCTGGGACCGATGCGAGAGATGCGACTGGGTCGAACGAAGAACTCCACGCCCACATCAAGAGCCCTGGAGAGACGGATAAGAACACCCGAGCCGGGCACGTCCAGGTCCCGCTCATACTTGGAGATGGCTTGAGCGCTGACTCCGGAGGCATTAGCCAGCTCACGCTGGCTGTAGCCTCGGATTTGTCTGCCCTGTTTAATGCGCTCTCCAATGCTCGTGGTCAATACCTCGGTTTACATCTATGAGACAAATTGTGATTTTGTAAACCAAAAAGGTTTCGGTCCTCCCATGAGTTCTGTCTTTGTCATGATTTGATCAACTGTCTCTTATCCTTGCCCCATCCCTAACTCTTAAATAGCAAATCCACCTCTCGTGTCCTATTAACAATAGTGAACTTTGCCCACACCCTTTAGGTACGTGCATACAAAGGATTCGAGTTCACCAGCGGGCGCGCGCCAACGTGCACTTTCGCGAGAGTGGCCGCAGGGGCGCGCATGTCTGGTCCACCAGAAGCATTTTGCACCAGGACAGCCCAGTAAGCCCGTCACAAGAAAAAGGAGACATAATGTTGATCACCTTGCCGGATGGCAGTAAAAGAGAGATCGCCGAAGAATGCGCCAGCATAGAGGACATCCTCAAGCAGCTCGGCATAAATCCCGAAGAGGTCATCGTAGCCAAGAACGGCAAGATTGTCCCGGAAGAGGAGACGGCCAGCGGATGCGATGAGCTGAAGATCGTGCGGTTTGTGCACGGCGGATAAAAATGATGAATTAGGAGCAGAAAGCCATGCTGAGCGATGACGAAAAAAAGCGATATTCCCGCCAGATCCGTCTCTTCGGCGAGGACGGCCAGGAGAAGCTGAAGAGAACGAGCGTCTTCATAGCGGGTGCGGGGGGCCTGGGTTCCGTCATTTCCCTCTACATGGCGGCAGCGGGCTTCGGCAAAATTCGAATCGTGGACTGCGACACGGTGGAGCTATCCAACCTCAACCGCCAGATACTGCATGCCAATGCCGACGTGGGCCGGGCCAAGGCAAAGTCGGCTTATGAGACCTTAACCGGCATAAACCCGGAGATCGAGGTGGAGGCGCGGGTGATGACCATCTCCGAGGACAATATCGATCAGCTACTGCATGGATGCGACCTGATCATGGATGCCATGGATAACTTTTCGGTTCGATATCTCCTCAACCGGGCTGCTCTGCAAAGAAATATCCCCCTCTTTCACGGGGCTATCAGCGGCTACCAGGGCCAGGCGACGACCATCATTCCCGGCAAAACTGCCTGCCTGCGCTGCATCTTCCCGCGAGCCCCTCCTGCATCTGTCTTTCCTGCCTTGGGCTCCACTTGCGGTGTGATCGGTTCCATACAGGTGACCGAAGCCGTGAAGTATGTTACAGGCTCGGGCCAGCTTCTGGAGAACCGTCTTTTGCTCTGGGATGGTCAAAGCGGATGCATGGACGAGATGGCCTGCGAGCGCAATTTGGCTTGCCAGGAGTGCTCGGATAGCTGGCATTGATAGTGAGTATTAATATTAATAGGAATAATAGCAATATTGAGCATAATCGTAATTTAGCATCATAGCTAAGAGATGGAAAATATGGGAGAAAGCAAAAAGGCGCTGTTGGTGATGGGCTGTCCGGAAGTACCGGTGCAGATGAGCATGGTGATCTATCTCACCCATAAGCTGAAAAAATCCGGGTGGGATGTGACCGTAGCCGGCACAGATGCAGCCGTCAAGCTGCTCAAGGTCGCAGACCCGGAGAGCTATTATGTGCAAAAGACGGTCGATCTGGATGAGCTGATTGGCGACGTTGTGGAAAAGAAGGTAGACTTTGATGTATGTTTCGCCTTTATGCACAGCGATGCGGGCATGACCTACGGGGCGACATTCAGTGCCATCTCCAAGGCCAGGCTTTTTGCGGTGGTATTCGGCAAGAATGCCGAGGCTCTGGGGGCGAGCATCGACTATCCTGCCGAGAAGATCGTGGCCAAAGCCACCCATAACCCAAATCCCCTCAAGAACAAGATCGATAAGGTGGCAATATGAGCTGTGTCGAGCAGATGAAGTACAATCTGCACCTGGAGCGCACCTCCTTCAAAGAAGCACGCGAGTACATCGAGAAGAACTCTGATGAAGTCTACTACGTCGATCCCGGCTACAAGATCTTCAAGGACTACTACATCATCGGCGTGCCGCCCGTGGCCATGGGCGTGCGGGGAACTGAGATGCTTTTCACCTACGTCAAGCCCTGTCACGGCACCTTCGTCATGGGCATAGACTCTGCGGAAGAGATTGCCCGGCTGCGGGAAAATGAGAATGAGAAGATCAAGAAGTCCTTGAAGAATGGCGGCGTAAAAGGCAAGGTCGATTCCGGACCGGCTCCTGCCAGCTTTAGCGATCTGTATAGGAAATAAGCGTGGTTGAAATATGCGGATTATGGTTCTGGCGTTTGCAGGCTTCCGGGAGATCCTTGGAAAAGAGCTGGAGATGCGCCTGTTAGAGAGTGCAACGGTAAAAGATCTGCTGGAAGAGCTCGCAGCTGCCAGGCCGGCTTTTAAAGAGGCGGCATTTGACGAATCTGGAGCCCTGCGCGATTATGTTCTGCTCATGGTCAACCGAAAGAGGATCGATCCCACCCTGGACCTTTCCAGACCGCTTCAAGATGGAGACGAGCTGGCCATCTTTCCCCCCCTGGCCGGAGGCTAGAGCCCGATGATCGAGATCACAGAGACTGAGATCTCCCTGGACGAGATGATAAAAAGGGCGAGGAGCAAGGATGCCGGTGCTATGGTAACTTTCCTTGGCACAGTCCGGGATGACGGCATCGAGAGAATGGAGGTGGAGGCATTCCGGGAGGCTGCCCAGGCGGAGCTGGAAGCCATCCGGGTGGAAGCCATGAGCCGCTTTCACCTTTTGACCGCGGAGGTCGTGCACCGCACAGGCTCGCTTGCTGTTGGCGAGAGCATCTTGGCCATCGTCTGCTCGGCAGCACATAGGGATGAAGCTTTTTCAGGTTGCAGATACATAATTGAGGAACTGAAAAAGAGAGTGCCTCTCTGGAAGAAGGAGATCGGAGAGAAGGGCGAGCGCTGGGTAGGACAGGCGTGAGCTGGAAATATTTTCATTATGACTTTGTGAGTGGCTATTTGCCAGGGCTTCGTGGGCCAGATTTATAACTGAAATCAAGCCATCTTTGGGGGAAAAACCCGCCTGATGCACATCCCTGCAAGCAGGCAGAAGATTCCCAGGTAGACAAAGACCAGCAGGAAGTTGTCTCCCGTCACATCCAGCAGGTAGCCGGAGAGAGTGGGCCCCAGAGGTCCGGCCACAAAGCCGTAGGAGGCGAAGGTCAGGCCGAAGATGGCCCCGAAGTGCTCCATGCCGAAGCAGTCCGCTACCAGTGGTGCAGATACTGAGAATAGGGTGCCGAAGGAAAAGCCCACCACGCCGGCCAGAAGGACGCAAGCTTCCAGTCTCTCGACCCAGGGGAGAGCAAAGTAGGCGACGCCGGCAGCCAGGAAGGCCAGGCTCATGATCTGATTTCGGCCAAACCGGTCGGAAAGAATGCCGCTGATGAGGCGGCTCATCCCGTTGGTCAGATTGAAGGCGGTCAGGATGAGGATGGCCGAGGGCAGGGAAAAGCCCAGAAAAAGGCCGTAGCCGGTGGCGAGGAGTGTCATGGAGACGCCCGCAGCTCCGGCAAATGTCCAGGTTATCCAGAGCAGCCAGAAGCTTGCCGTATGCAGGCTCTCTTTTACGGTTAACGATTTTGCAGATGTTATGATTCTATCAGTCGGTTTTGTCGCAGCTGCGCCCCAGGCGCGCCGGGCTTTTGCGGCACTCTCCCAGGCATGCGGAGCACGGGCAAAATAGGCCCCTGCCAGGCCGATGGAAAGGGTGAGAAGGGAGAGTGCCAGGTTCATGGCCTCGTACCCCAATGCAGAGAGCATTTTTGCGAAGAGCGGCGACATGATGGCCGCCGCCAGCCCAAAGACCATGCTCACCGTGCCGGAGACCAGGCCCCTCTTCTGCGGGTAGCACCACTGTACCAGGGTCAGGGCCGGGACGTAGACAAAGCAGGAGGCCATGCCGTTGAGAAAAGCCCAGGCGTAGACGGTGTGGATCGTGGTGGCCTTAGAGACAATCAGGGAGGCAATAGCCGTGAGGATGACGCCTATGACCATCATGCGCCGCAGGCCCCAGCGCTCCTGCCAGCGGCCCACCAGGAACATGAAAGTGCCCACGGCAGCAAGCATGAAGAAGATGGTCAGGCCCGTGGCTGCGCGCCCGACGGAAAACATCTCCTGCCAGACAGAGGCCATGACTCCGGGAAAGCCGAAGGTGAGAGCGCCCGGCCAGAAGATGGCAACGCATGAGCCGAGGACGGCTAAAAGGGCTTTCTTGTCTCCGAGCAAGTCAAGTCACTCTCCATGATGCAAGCTAGCACGAGGCATACATCTGGCTTTCGCTTGATCTAAATTGCGCGTTGCAGGAGACCATCCGGTCTTTCCCGGCGGCGTTCCCGCAAGCTTACGTGCGCGCGGGCGGGGACCGCATGGGCATACGCAAGTTCTCATTCAAATGAAAGAGAGTTTGGCTTTTCTTGCTCTAAGAAAAGGGATAAATAATTAGCAATGCATATGATCGTATAATTTTGATCCATTGGATGGTCTCATGGTCGAAGACACAAAGAACAGTTGCATTTTCTGCGATATAATCGAAGACAGAGCACCTTGCTGCAAGATCTATGAGGACGAACTCTCTTTAGCGATACTCGATATCAACCCGTTCTCAAAAGGGCATTGCCTTGTCATTCCCAAGAGGCATGTGCCATGGTGGCATGAGCTCTCCGATGAAGAGAATGCCAGCCTCTTTCGGGTGGCAAAGATCGTGGCCGAGAAGATGAGCAAGGCCCTGGCACCCGACTTTGTCTGCATGTATGCCCGGGGCAGGAGAATACCGCATACCCATATCTTCCTGGTTCCAACTTACAGCGGAGACGTGCTGGACAGATTCTTCAATGCACTGGAACTGTTCCAGGAATCGCCACCCAGGCTTGCGGCTTTGCGAGAGAAAAATTCCCTGGAAGATGTAGCTGAGCTTCTCAGGAAAACGTAATTAAAGCTATTTCGCGATCATTACCGAGCATTTAGCATTCCTCACCACGTCCTCGGACACACCGCCTAAGAGGAACCTTTGAATCTTGCCGTAGGCCTTGCTGCCCATGACAATCAGGTCCGCACCGATCTCATTGGCATACGAGAGGATCTTGCCGGAAGGATCTCCGTGTAGCACATGTGATTCGATATGCAAATCGCGACCGTTCAGATACCCATCTATTAGCCTCTTCTGATGCTCTCGAAATTCTTTTTCGCTGAGGCGGACGTCCTGTATCCCTACATCTGCCTCAGACGCAATCAGCTTCGGTAGCCCCACAACGCTTATCAAATGGATCTCTGCTGAGAAAGCAATCGCTATTGAAAAAGCTCTAGCCACGACCATTTCAGAGTAGTCCGAGGTATCAACTGCTACTACGATCCTCTTAATTCCATAATCCTCTAGGCTTTGCATTTTCCTCGCCTCTTAACAATTAATTATGTATGATCTTAACCTATAAGACGATAGCCTGTCATAACTCTCGCATTTGAATTATCATTTCGGTCCTCATGTCCTATTCGGCACAAACCTCTTGGCAATCAGAGTCGGAACCACAGCGCTCAGGATCACGGCGGTTACAGCAATGGAGAACTGTGTCGGATCAAGAAATCCTAGGTCCCGCCCCAAGGTTGCGGTTATCGTTCCCACGGTAAGCCCCGTGGAAAGGAGCATGGTGGAGAAGATCGGTGCCTCTGGAATCCACTTTTTGTTGAAGTAGTACGTTCCGATAAACTTGGAAAGCATTTTGGCACCCAGCAGTCCTAAGATTAAGCCTATGTTCTGCGAAATTGCCGGCAGGGAGATGAGCATGCCGGCTCGGACGAAGAATGCGGGAGATAGAAGGGAAAATGTCACGGATCGGATCTTAGAGAGTATATCGCTGTAGCTGTGAATGCAGTTCGCGAACACAAGACCCAGGACGAAGGCACCAAAGACTGCATGAAGTTTGCCAGCGTCGGCGATGAATGAGACACCTAGCATGCAGGCAAATATAAATCTGAGTTCCAGTTCCACGGCCCTTTTGCCGTAGCTATCCACCAGAAACTCCAGCATCTTCGGCAGCACCAGAATCATGAAGGCGATTATGACCAGGAAGGCAATGGTATAAAGGTTAAAGCTGGGTGATATCAGGTTTATTCCGATCAGAGTTAGAATATCGTTCACAAAGGTAGCGGCTATTATCAGCTTGCTTGCCTTGAGGTCCAGCAGTTCGTACTCCAGCAGCACGGAATATACCACAGCCACCGATGTAGTTGTCAAGGCGAGGCTTGCTGCCAGCGTGGCCAGGAATGACCAATCCGTAAACGCAGACAGGAAGATTATCTCACCTATCAGGGGAACAACGAAGGCCATGCCGCCGATAGTGAAACTCTTCTTGGCGCTATTCCTCAATAAATAGAGATCTACCTCTGCTCCTGCCAGAAAAGTCAGCATTAAGCCGCCAAATGTCGCCAGGAAATCAAGCCATGCCTCGATTCGAACTCCAAGGAAGCTGGCAAGTATTATTCCCGCCCCGGCCTCAAGAATCGAAGATGATATGCGTAGCCTTATGCTCAAAATGCCTGTTACTACTACAACTACTGCAATCAATGCAGTCGAATAAAGGTCTACAGCCACCTACATTCACTCCAACTAGGTTCTTGTAGGTGTCATCAGCCCAATCGGCGATTCAGGTATTTATTCCTAGGCGGACCCCATCGCCAAGCACGCGACAGTGGCTTCGCAGGGTTATAAAAATATCTGGTTCAATTATTGATGACAAAATGCCCATCGAAAATCTTTAATCCTGCTCCTGCATATCACATGAATGGTGGTGATGGAGTCCACCCTAACCGCCTCATGGCTGATGACTCCTATAATGAGGATCATCATGCCAGATATCCAGGCTCTTATCAGATACATCGATGAAAGGCAGATTAAAGAGAGCGACGAAAGCGGTTACTCATTTGTAAGAGACCTGCCGCCGACCATCAGAGACACATTTTTTGCTCTGGCTTGCCTTAAAATGTTAAAGGCAGACTCGCCTGATGAAGAAATAATTCGTTTCCTGTCCGAGTATGATCAATTTGATTTTAATGGGACTTATTATGCCATGAAGTGCTTGAAATTGGCCGGGGCAGAGGTAGAATTTCAAACAGGGAAGCTATGGTGGCGCTACAATGGAGGTGAGCTGCAAAGACCATGTACAATTCCAACCACGCCTCTCATTCGCTATTTCAAAGGTGAATTGTATGGAATGTATGGTTCGAGCATATTTTCTTCTTCATTGAGCGCAGTTCTTAAGCGCATAGAACTGGGTGCTGACAATATTGGCAACGGCTTGGTAAACTCGACACTCGCCATTCTCGATATGAGCGACCGCCAGGATATCATGAGCACTTATATGGCATTGGAGATCTTGAACGCTATGGAGATGAGGGGCCATCCGGTCGCCTTGTCTTCCTCGCATATCGATTTGATCTCAGACTTTTTGAAGCGCTGTACTACCAGAAAAGGGTATGCAGGAAATCCCACAGCCAGCTCAGTGACCCTTGAAAGCACATATGCGGGCCACCGGATCGCACAGTACCTTAAAATTCCCGATCCCTTAGGCATTGCATCTTTTATAGACTCGCTTCAGAATGAGAATGGCGGTTTTCGAGGGTCGCAGTTCGGCGGCATATCTACATTGGAATCGTGTTATCTGGCCGTGAGCACTATTTCGGAGGTCCTCCTCTGAGGAACTACGGCCGTCTGGAATGATACTTACGTTTTGAATAGCAGATGTGAGTAAAATGGATGAGAAGCAAGGAGCCCGGCTCCTCACTTCCCTTGTAAGTTCATGATAGAGGTTTACATCTTTCCCGTCTTCTTGTCATTCATCACGCACAGCGGTCCTCTGAGGTAGACATACCAGTAGAGGGCAGCTACGAAGAGAGCAGCTCCTACGATATTGCCCAGAGTTACAGGTATGAGGTTTGTCACAAAGAAGTTGTACCATCCATTGCTGCCGGCCAGGTTTGCCGTAACCACATTAGCCGTGGCCAGCTTGGCTGCTATTGCCGGATTGTTGGCGGCAAAGATGCCCAGGGGTATGAAGAACATATTGGCCACATTGTGTTCAAAGCCTATGGCGACGAAGGTCATGATGGGAAACCAGCAGGCAAAGATCTTGCTGATCACATCTTCCGAGCTTATGGCCAGCCATACGGCCAGGCAGACCAGCCAGTTGCAGCCTATGCCGCGCAGGAAAGCGGTGCCGAAGTCCAGGCCGCACTTGGTATTGGCCACGGTTGCCGCCCATCCCGCCCAGGGCAGGTTATCAAAAAATCCGCATTGATACGCCATAAAATTTGCTACAAATATCGATCCTAAGAAATTTCCCACAAGGACCAGCGACCAGTTCTTGAAGAGGCCCTTAATGCTGGCCTCGCCGTTGAGAACGCTGATGGGCGCAAACATACAGTTGCCCGTGAACAGCTCAGAGCCGCCGATTACGACCAGCATCAGACCCACAGGAAACACTGCTCCTGCGGCAAACTTAATCAGGCCGGCAGGCAGGGCGATCTTCCAGATGCCGCCGTCCGGGTCGATGATGGTGCCGTTGGAGAGGCCCCCTGCCACAATCTCGCTCAAAAGGGCTCCAAAGGCGATGTAGGCTCCGGCTAAAAAGCCCAGCACCAGTAGCTTTTGTGCCGTTATATTGCATTTCGTGCATCCGGCAGCAATGGCTGCCTTGGCGATATCAGCGGGGACTTTGAATGCCATATTCTCCCTCCAGGAACGGGCGACAAACAGATTGGCCATGTGTCCAATTGTTTCCTTGGCCCTTTGCGGTCATGGCCAACGCATTGCGGATCGCTCGTAGGATGGCCACTGCTTGCCTGCATATCGTGTAAAAAGCTTGCGGTTGCAGCCAGCTATTTATGAATAATTATGAAAATGTATCATCAAAGATTATGATATGATAAAATATAGCGGGAATTTATGATTACCCCGCAGTAACTCAGTTACCATCAGAACCACAGCATCCGTGGCCTTCATGCTCCTCATGTTGGGCGACAAGCTTTCTTTTTGCCGGATTGAAGCTCTTCTTTTGCCTGGTGTCCATGAGCTTATGCCAGTTATCTCTCTCCCAAATATTGAATGATCGATCTTCTTCCGGAATAAGCTGGCGCAGGCGCAAAACCAGTCCGTCCCAGTTGACTGCATGTCCTTTGAAATCCGGGCCGTCCACACAGGCGAATTTGGTAGTCCCGTCTACCTCTACCCGGCAGGCACCACACATGCCAGTGCCGTCCACCATGAGTGGTGTGAGGCTGACCACGGTTTCAACTCCGGCGGCCCGGGAGGCATCCGAGGAGACCTTCATCATGAAGGGACAGCCGTGGGCAAAGATTTTGTCTATCTTCTTTCCCGACGCCAGCTCCTGCTCGATGAAGTCGTTGGCCCAGGCAGTCTTGCCGCAGCCTGTTACCACATGAACCTCGTCGCTGTGCTCCTTGAGCCGATCCACCCAGAAGATAAAGTCCGGGCCGCGTCCCTCCACGA
The DNA here is from genome assembly GCA_049663825.1 of Methanothrix sp. Taxonomy (GTDB): domain Archaea; phylum Halobacteriota; class Methanosarcinia; order Methanotrichales; family Methanotrichaceae; genus Methanothrix. The sequence continues at coordinate 10,854 of JBATEC010000158.1, forward strand.
CCGTAATCACGTAGTTGCCCTTCTCCTTGAGAGCCTTTATGAGCGGCAGAGTAGGTCCGGCGCCAAAGCAACCGCAGGCACAGATGACTCTTCCGAAATTCTCGATCTTTGTGGGCGCTCCCAGGGGGCCGGCGATATTGGCCACACATTCGCCTTCTTTCATAGTGGACAGCTTGGCTGTGCTGGTCCCCAGAACGTAGAAGACAATGTCCACGGTGCCATCTTTTTCGTCCCAGCCGGCCAGGCCCATGGGTATTCTCTCCCCGCGCTCATCGACCCTTATGATTACGAACTGGCCTGGTCTGGCTGTGCTGGCAATCTTGGGAGCTTTGAACTTCATGTAGATGATATTGGGTGCTACGGTCTCCTTGGTTACGATCTCGTACATCTCTATTCTCCTCTTATCTTGCTGACCTTCACGGCACAGACCTTGAATTCCGGGATCTTGGCCACGGGGTCCAGGGCTGGATTAGTAAGGACATTGGTGGGCGTCTCAGAGAAGTGGAATGTCATGAAGACCACACCTGCAGGCGACTTTTCCGTGGTCTTGGCTTTAGCCCTGACTTTCCCACGGCGGGATGCGACCTCTATCAGCTCGCCGTCTTCAATGCTCAAAGTGATCGCGTCTTGCGGATTCATCTCCACCAGCTCCTCGCCTCGAAGAATGTTGAGGTCGCCCACCTTTCGCGTCATCGTTCCTGTGTGATACTGGCAGAGAACTCTGCCCGTGGTGAGGATGAAGGGATACTCCTCATCGGGCAGCTCCATGGAAGGCCGGTAATCAACCACATTGAACTTGCCGAGACCCCGCGTGAACCGGCCTTTATGCAGGTACCCGGTTCCGGGATGCTCCATGTTGGGGCAGGGCCATTGCAGTCCATCGCCTTCCAGCCGCTCATAGCTTATGCCCCCGTAGCTGGGAGCGAGCTTTGCGACCTCGGACATGATCTCGGAGGGATGGCCATAGCTAAACTGGCTCTCCCAGCCCATACGAGCCGCAAGAGCGTCCAGGATCATCCAGTCGGGCATGGACTCGCCTGCGGGGTCGAGGACCTTCCTGATCCTCTGCACCCTACGCTCCGTATTGGTGAAGGTTCCGTCCTTTTCCAGGCTGGTGGTTGCCGGCAGGACCACGTCTGCCAGTGCCGCCGTTTCGGATAGGAAGATGTCCTGCACTACCAGAAACTCCAGGTTCTTCAAGGCCTCTACCACGTGGCTGCAGTCCGGATCGCTGACGACCGGGTTTTCTCCCATGATGTACATGGCCAAAATCTTGCCATCATAGGCGGCATTCATCAACTCCACCACCGTAAGTCCGGGCTTTTCCGGCAGAGCTGCTCCCCAGGCCAGCTCGAACTTCTTTAAAAGATCCGGATTGGTCACCGCCTGGTATGCCGGCAGGAGATTGGGAAGCGCTCCCATGTCGCAGGAGCCCTGCACATTGTTCTGGCCTCGCAGGGGGTTGATGCCTGAGGAGGGGCGGCCAAGATTGCCCGTCACCATGGCCAGATTGGCCAGGGCGAAGATGTTATCCACGCCGTGAGAGTGTTGAGTTATGCCCATGGCATAGATTATGGAGGAAGGATTTCCGCGGGCATAGAGCCGGGCCGCATCTCGAATGAGTTCGGACTTGACACCCGTAATGCGCGCTGCGTCAGATGCGGATAGCTTCAAGAGGGTGGCCTTGAAATCCTCAAAGCCTTCAGTTCTCTGGGATACGAAATCCTCATCCATCAACTTCTCTTCCAGGATAATGCGGCACATTTCCAGGACAAGGGGCACATCCGTTCCCGGGGTTTGTCGCAGCCAGACGTCTGCGATCTTGCACAGGTCGATCCAGCGGGGATTGGCCACTATGATCCTGGCCCCCTTCTTCTTCGCCTCTTTAATCTTGAGGGCGATGACGGGATGCTGCTCGCTGGTGTTCGAGCCGATGACGAAGATGCATCCGGCGTCCGGTAACTCCGCGATGGAGTTGGTCATGGCTCCGCTGCCGAAAGCCTGGGCCAGCGCGGATACGGTTGAAGCATGGCAAAGCCTTGCGCAGTGGTCTACGTTGTTGGTCTGCATAACCAGCCGGGCAAACTTCTGGGCCAGATAGTTCTCCTCATTGCTGCACTTGGCTGATGAGAGGAAGGCAAATCGGTCTCCCTTATAGCCATTCAATTTTCCTGCCACCAGATCCAGGGCTTCTTTCCAGGTCGCCGGCACCAGTATGTCGTTCTTCCTGATTAGAGGCGTAGAGAGCCGCTCCGGGCTCTCCACGAAGCCGAGGCCAAAACGGCCCTTGACACATAGCTGGCCGCCATTGGGCAGGCAGTCCCGCTTGCCTCTCACCTTCACTATCCGGTTGTCCAGGACGCCGATTTCTATCCGGCAGCCCACGCCGCAGTAGGGACAGACGGTGCTAACGGTCCTCTCCGGCTTTTGCCATTTCTCAGATCGGGCATAGAGGGCTCCCGTGGGGCAGATATCCACACATGTGCCGCAGAACTTGCAGTCCGAATCCTGCAGTGATTCTGGTCCTATCCAGTGCATGCGGTGAAAATCGGGATTGCTGGATAGCACGCCCTCGCCGCGCACCTCCTGACAGGCTCGCACGCAGCGGCTGCACATGATGCATAGGTTATAATTGCGGTCAAAGAAGGGCTCTCTCAAAACGGGCCCATTCTTAAAAGAGATCTGATATCTGATGTTTTTCAGTCCTACGAACCTCACGGCCTGCTGCAATTCGCATTCTTCATTCTTGGGGCAGTACTTGCAGCCAACTGTCACCGGGAATTTGCGCATGCATTCGCGCAGGTCGCTGCAATCATTTTTTCTCTCGCAGAAAAGGCAGCTGGTGGGATGGTTGGTGAGTGCTAAGATCATCTCCAGAGTGTGCCGCCTCATCTCCTGAAGCTCCTCTGTCTTGGTCTGCACCACCATACCTTCTTTCGCCTGGGTGTTGCAGGCCGTGGGGTAGTGGTCCAGACCCTCTACCGAGACTATGCATAGCTTACAGGAGCCTATGGGCTTTAGGTCTGGATGGTCGCAAAGCGCCGGCACGTAAGAGCCGGCCTTGCGGGCTGCATCCAGAATGGTAGATCCCTCGGGGACCACTACCTCTCGATCATCTATCCTGAGTTTAATTGCCGACATGTTCCAACCGTGCCGGGCAATGGTGGTGATTAATTGTATTAGAAGGTTGCTCTGGCTTCGGACTTGCTGCCGTGAAACCTAAATTATATATTTGCGAGAGCGAGAGGCAGAGTCTTAGCGAGGCTGTGTGCAATTCAGAAGCTCAACACGATTTATACAGCACGCCATTTGTCAACCATTTGCGCTAACATATTTTTATTAAGTAATCACAAATGGAAAACGTATTTAAGCCCCTTATGGTACTGACTGATCTGACAGGAGCTACTATCATGAAAAGAATTGCAGAAGGGGCCGTAAAGTCAAAAGCAAATCATCAAAGAGATGGACTTTCTGGAAGCGGCAGATGGAGTCAACGTCGACGCCATCAACAAAGCCCGCCGAAAGAAGCTCACCAAGAGCGGGATTTGATCTTGGGGTCCACGATTTTTGTGGGAGAATGATGACCCTCAGAAATGTGATCTGTCCGGGCTGCGGTGCCTGCTGCGATGACATCCAGATAGATTTCATCGGCAAAATGAGGATTCGCATGGGCTGATAATAAAAAATGCCTGCAAGATGGGCCACGCCAAATTCCTGCAGGCGACCTGTGAGCAGCGGATTCGAGTGCCTCTGATAAAAGATCGCCGGGATCGCGGTAAGTTCAGGGATGCCTCCTGGGAAGAAGCCCTGGAGAAGGCAGGCCGCATTCTCGCAATTGCCAAGCGACCTTTGATCAATTTGGGCAGCGATATCTCCTGCGAAGCCATGCAGGTCGGGCTCTTATTGGGGGAGTATCTGGGTGGCGTGGTAGACTCCAGCACATCGGTCCGCAATGGCCCCACAGTTATGGGCGTCCAGGAGGCCGGGCAGGTGGGCGCAACTGCCGGCCAAAGCAAGATCCGGTCTGATTTGGCCGTCTATTGGGGCACAAATCCGCTGGAATCCATGCCCCGGCACATGTCCCGCTATGCGGTTTACCCGCGCGGCTACTGGACAAGAAGAGGCCGGACCGATAGGACAATCATCACCGTAGATCCCAGGCGATCAATCACTGCGGAAATGTCCGATTTTCATGTTCACCTCAATGCAGGCACTGATTATGAGCTTCTCTCCGCTCTTCTCACCCTCTTGCATGGCAAGTCGCCCCATCCTTCCGTGGAGAAGGTCACCGGCATCTCGATCGATCAGATGGATGAGATTCTGGAGATCATGAAGGGCTGCAATTGCGGTGTCATTTATCTTGGATCGGGAATTGCATCATCCAACGGAAAGCATCTCAATGTTGAGCTGGCCCTCCACCTGGCCGCTGAGCTGAACGAATTCACCAAGTTCGTCATAGGCCCATTGAGCAGCAACTGCAACACAGGCGGCTTCAACCAGACAGCGTCCGCCCTCTACGGCTTTCCATTCGGCCTGGATTTTTCCAGGGGTTACCCGCGCTACAATCCCGGCGAATATATGCTGGTCTCATCTAATTTGGATGCTCATCTGCCTGCGACCTGTGCAGAATATCTGGCAAAGGTCCCTACAGTTTGCATTGATGTCATTCCTGGCCCCATGACTCAGTTCGCTGAGGTGGTTCTGCCCGGCGTCATCGATGCCATAGAGTGCGAAGGCACACTGCATCGTTTTGACGGCGTCTGCATCTACTCCAAATCCATCATGGACTCTCCATTTTCCTTCGCAGCCAGCAATGAACATATTCTCAACCAGCTTTTTGATGTTCTGTTGAATCTCGGGGTGGTGTCTGGGCAAAAACAATATCAATACAATTATCGGGCATTGCCCAACTGCTAAGAGGCTCTTTGCCATGAAAATTGCGCTTGTAGGGGGAACCGGGAATATCGGGACGGGCTTTGCCGTTCGCTGGGCCGCAAATCACGAGATTATCATTGGCTCAAGAAAGGCCTATAAGGCCGAGGAGAGTGCCAAGGCTGTCCTGCAGATCCTGGATCTGAAGGGGAAGATATGGGGAACGGATAACGGCTGCGCCATCGCCGCTTCGGACGTGGCCGTGCTGTGCGTTCCCTACGATCGCCTCACATCGGTGACAGGCGATTTGAAAGAGAGCTATGGCAATCAGGTGGTCATTTCGCCAATTGTGCCCATGAATTATAAGGGCAAATTCTTCCAGTACTGCCCGCCTGCTGAGGGTAGCGCAGCCCAGCGGGTCAAGACAATGCTCCCAGAGGGCATAAAGATCGTGTCTGCCTTTCATACCATCAGCGCCGCAGCTCTCCAGGCCAAAGACCGGGAATTAAAGGCTGATACGCTCATGTGCAGCGACTGCCCGGAGGCGCTGGAACCTGTATTCGATCTGGCCCGGGAGATCAAGAGCCTGCGACCGTTAAAGATCGGACCTCTGGCCGCATCCTCTCTGGTGGAGAGCCTCACACCAATGCTTCTCAACGCCGCCAGGATGAACAGGATCAAGGATGCCGGCATTCGCATCGTTTCGGAGAGGTGAGAAGCTTAGACAAATCTTGCCACATCAATATTTCCTGCATCTTTATTACCTACCAGTGGAAGACATAGCCGGCAGTATGCCTGGAAAGGATGAAGTCAAGGAACTTGCAGAGGAGACAAAATCATTCCTGACCAACCGTCAGGTGCAGGTATTACGGCTTCGCTTCCAGGGTTTCTCCCAGCCGGAAGTGGCCAAAATGATGGGCACGACTCGTGCCAACATCAGCAAACTGGAGCGAAGAGCTCACCAGAACATAATCGCATCCAGGAAAACCATTCACGATTGGATGAAGGTCCAAGCACCCATAATATCGCAAATTCCGGCGGGCACGGATGTTCTCCTGGTGCCTGACATGATTTTCAGGGAAGCCGACCTGATTGGCATACATATTCCGGCCAATTCTATAGACCTGATAGTGAGGCTTAAAGCCAAAGCGCCTTTTCTATTCAAGAGACAGAGTCTGCCGAAGGATGTTGTTATCTTCATCTCCCGCGAAGGCCAAATTTTGTTGATAGATGAGGCAGTCAAATGATCTATCTGTCATGAATATCTCCCGTCGATATCCTTAGGTTACCCACAGAAAATAGCGAAGAGCCGACAAGTTTTGCAGTCGGCCCTATCTTCTTCATTGGCGGGAATGTTGGCTGACTAACCGCTTCAGTTTCTCATCCGGCGATCTTCTCGATCCTTATGGCGCATGCCTTATACTCCGGCGTTTTTGCCTGAGGATCTAAAGCAGCGTTGGTAAGAAGGTTAGTGAGAACTTCCGGGTAGTGGAAGGACATAAAGGCCACGCCGCGTAGTGACTTGTCGGTAACTCTTGCTTTTGTCCTAACTTCTCCCCGCCTGGAGCTGACCAGAACCGTCTCCCCGTCTTCAACCCCAAGCTCTTTTGCATCCGCAGGGCTTATTTCTATTGCTTCCTCCGGCCATACGTACATGATTTCACTGGAGCGCCGGGTCATGGAGCCGCAGTTGTAATGCTCTCTCCTCCTACCGGTGGTGAGAATCAAAGGATAATCAAGATCAGTCTGCTCGGTCGGGAATTTGTGCTCAACGGCGTTAAATTTTCCAAGGCCCCGGCTGAATCTCTCAACATGCATCGTCTCTGTGCCCGGGTGTCCAATAGACGGACAGGGCCACTGCAGCCCTCCGTTATCCAGTCGCGGGAAACTTACTCCCGCAAACATCGGTGCAAGAGCTGCAATTTCATCCATTACCTCCGAGGGGTGACTGTAGTTCATCGGATAGCCCATCTTTTGGGCGATCTGGCAGATTGTTTGCCAGTTCTCCTGGCCGCAAATTGCAGGTATCGCTTTACGCACCCGTTGAATGCGCCTTTCGCCATTGGTAAAGGTTCCGTCACACTCAGCAAAGCTGGCCGCAGGCAGTATAACGTCAGCAAAGTTGGTAGTCTCAGTAGGAAATATCTCCTGGACAACGAGGAAGTCCAGGGATTTAAGTGAAGCCTTGACCCGATTGGTATCAGGGTCGGTCTGGGCCGGATCTTCCCCTAAGATATAGAGCCCCTTGATTCTCCCTTCTTTAACACCATCTATCATTTGAGTGGAGGTCTGGCCGATTGAAGAAGGCAATTTGACCTTCCAGGCTCCTTCGAATTTGGACTGTATATTCGGGTCGGTAACCGGCTGGTAACCAACGTAAGCATTGGGAAGTGCCCCCATATCGCAGGCCCCCTGCACGTTATTTTGCCCACGAAGTGGCATTACCCCGGTCGACCGGCGTCCCACATTGCCCGTTAGCATAGCCATGTTGCCCAAGGACATTACATTGGCGGTTCCAGTGATATGCTCGGTTATTCCCAGGCTGTAGATTATCATTGCCTTTTCAGCCTTAGCATAAAGTCGGGCTGCTTTTATGATCTCTTCCTTTGAAACTCCTGTTATTTTTGCAGCCCTTTCCGGCGGATATTCCATAGCCACCTTCCGAAATTCCTCGAAGCCCTCAGTCCGCCCGGCAATAAAGTCCCTGTCTTCCAGCCCATCACTTAAGATGACATTCATCATTCCATTCATCAGGGCGATATTAGTCCCCGGCTTCAGGTTGAGCCATACGGATGCCAGGTCTACCAGCTCGATCTTACGGGGGTCGGCAACTATGATCTTTGCGCCCTTATTAGCTGCCTTGATAATCTTCAGACTGACGATCGGATGAGCCTCGGTTGTATTGGAACCGATAACGAACAGGACATCGGCGTCTTCAATCTGGTCAAAGGAATTGGTGGCAGCTCCGCTGCCAAAGCATGCAGCAAGCCCTGTTACCGAAGGAGCATGGCAGACTCGCGCGCAGTTGTCTACATTATTGGTGCCGAACACTGCCCGTGCAAGTTTCTGCACCAGGTAGTTCTCCTCATTGGTGCACCTGGAAGAGGAAAGTGCTCCCAGTGAATTCGGACCGTATTTATTTTTAATCTCAGTGAACCTCTTGGCGATCAGGTCGAGTGCCTCTTCCCAGCTGGCCTCCTCAAGTCTGCCGTTGCGTCTTATCAGAGGTGTAGTCAAACGGTCGGGGTGATGTACGATCTCTTCAAGTCCAAAATGGCCTTTAACGCATGCCTGTCCCCGATTTACCGGGTTTTCTCTGTCCGGAGAGATCGAGATAATTCTGTCTTCTTTGACTCGAAGATCTAATCCGCAGCCAGTGCCGCAGTAGGGGCATACTGTGACGACCGACTTCTCTGGCCGCTCCCATTTTCCAGACCGTGCATAGAGGGCACCGGTGGGGCAGATATCCACGCACGCCCCACAGAATTTGCAGTCCGAGTCCTGCAGAGATTCCGGTCCAATCCAGTGCATGCGGTGAAAATCAGGATTGCTGGACAGCACACCCACCCCGCGCACCTCCTGGCAGACTCGCATGCACCGGCCGCACAGGATGCAAAGGTTGTAATTGCGATCGAAAAAGGGCTCTCTTAAAACCGGCATATTCTTAAAAGCGATCTCATAGCGGATGCTATCCAGCCCCACAAAGCGCACAGCCTGTTGCAGCTCGCATTCTTCGTTCTTGGGGCAGTACTTGCAGCCTACAGTCACAGGGAATTTGCGCATGCATTCGCGCAGGTCGCTACATTCATTTTTCCTATCGCAGAAGAGGCAGCTGGTGGGATGATTGGTGAGGGCTAAGAGCATCTCCAGAGTGTGCCGCCTCATCTCCTGAAGCTCCTCTGTCTTGGTCTGCACCACCATTCCCTCTTCCGCCGGCGTATTGCAGGCTGTAGGATAGTAATCCAGGCCTTTTACAGAGACTATGCACAGCTTGCAGGAGCCGATGGGCTTGAGGTCTGGGTGGTCGCAGAGTGCTGGTACATAAGAGCCCGCTTTGCGGGCAGCATCGAGAATGGTAGCTCCCTTTGGAACCACTACCTCTCGATCATCGATGGTCAGTCTAATTTCAATCATGTTCCAACCGCGCCGGGCAATGTAGAGGATTAATTGTATTAGAAGATTGCTCTGAAAGGAAAATCTTTTTTAAATAGCACGAGGATGATCAGCCAGAAGAGATCTTAGCCTCAGAAGCGCGGTGTGGAAAAGATGGCAAGCAAGATTAATTTAAACCGGGTGGAGATGCCCAAGCAATCTCCCGAGAAGAGGAAACGCAATTTTCAGGAGGTTGCCCTGGGTTACAGTCCTGAGCAGGCTGCAGAAGAGGCGGGCAGATGTCTTCAATGCAAGAAGCCCAAATGCATGGAAGGCTGTCCGGTCGGCGTGGAGATCCCCCGCTTCATTTGTGCCCTGCGGGATGGGGACATGCCGGAGGCGGCGCAGTCCCTTAAGAGAAAGAACAGCCTGCCCGGAATCTGCGGCCGGGTCTGTCCTCAGGAGGTCCAGTGCGAGAGCCAGTGTGTCCTGAGCAAGAAGGGAGCGCCGGTGGCCATCGGCCGTCTGGAGCGTTATGTGGCCGATTGGGAGCTATGCCAGTCGCAAAGGCCTGCGTGTGGAACGGCACCGGCAACCGGAAAGCGGATCGCAGTGGTGGGCAGTGGCCCGGCCGGGCTGACAGTGGCTGCGGATATGGCCAAGTCCGGGCACAAGGTTACCATCTTCGAGGCGCTGCATGATGGCGGAGGCGTCTTGGTCTATGGCATCCCCGAGTTTCGCCTGCCCAAGGGCATCGTCCGGTCGGAGATCGAATACGTGAAATCTCTGGGGGCCGAACTTGAGCTTGACTCCGTAGTGGGCAGACAGGTTCAGGTGGGGGAGCTGCTCAAAGGAGGCTATGACTGCGTATTCCTGGGTATAGGCGCAGGGGCGCCCCGGTTCCTCAATGTTCCAGGCGAGAACTTGAGCGGCGTTTACTCTGCCAACGAATACCTGACGCGAGTCAACCTGATGAAGGCCTATAAGTTCCCTGAATACGATACTCCCATTAAAAAGGGCAAGAAGGTGGCAGTGGTGGGCGGAGGAAACGTGGCTATGGATTCGGCCCGCTCTGCCATGCGCCTGGGTGCGCAAGAGGTGCATGTCATCTACCGGCGCTCTCGCGAGGAGATGCCTGCCCGCCTGGAAGAGGTGGAGAACGCCATGGAGGAGGGAGTGATCTTTGACTTCCTCACCAATCCCACCCGGTTTTTGGGCGATGAACGTGGCATGGTAAAAGGTATGGAGGTAGTGGAGATGGAGCTGGGCGAGCCTGACGCCTCCGGCCGGCGCAGCCCCTGCGTGAAGACAGGCTCGGAGCACGTTGTGGATGTGGATACGGTGGTCATTGCCGTAGGCACGGTGCCCAATCCCCTCATCGCCGCCAGCACGCCACAGCTTAAGACCACCAGGCGGGGCACGCTCGTGGTGGACGAGCGGGGCCGCACGACAATGGAAGGTGTCTGGGCCGGAGGCGACATCACCAGCGGCGGAGCTACAGTGATCAGCGCCATGGGCGCGGGCAAGATCGCGTCGGCGGACATGAACGAGTGGCTGAAGAAAGACGGGGTGTGGAGCCTGAAATAAAAAGACTCCACTCGTTTTGATTTTTCCCATGTATTACGGTAATTGCACTCTTTGCCATCTTTACCTGGAAGAAATTTGCACTTCCATCTCTGCTCATTTGTTCTTCCAGTTTTCTGGGATTTGTACATCGGAAACGGTTGGATGTGTTCCTGCGGCCTAATCAGTTGGGGTGCCGCGCGCGAGAAAACGCGCGGGTGGCAACGGGGCGCCCTGGAACCGATGAGAAGAGAAGACAGGAAATCGTGGAAGAATGGTATCGTGCTCAGCTCAGGCAAGCAGTGATGCCTCTTCTATCCAAATGGGAACTGCTAATAGGCGTAAAGGTGGAACGGATATTCGTGCAAAGGATGAAAACCAGATGGGGAAGCTGCAGCCCCAATTCTGGGAATATCCGGCTCAATACGGATCTCGCCAAAAAACCGCCCGAGTGCCTCGAATACATTCTTGTTCACGAGATGGTGCACCTGTTGGAACCCACACACAATGCTCGTTTCGTCTCGCTGATGGACAGCTTCGTGCCCAAGTGGCAGTTCTATCGTGAGGCGCTAAACCGCCTGCCGGTTCGCCATGAGCATTGGGATTACTGAAAAGAAGGTGAGCCGCACAACACAAACTCGTGCGCAGTCATTCCTGGTGCAACTCTCAGCCTTCTGATGAATGCCACTGCCCTGTCCGATCTCTGATACTTGGGCGACCATGGTCGTGGCTTGGATCGTCATGCTCAAAATGCATTAGTTGTGAACCCAGTCGCACAGGCTGCCATATTATCTGTCAATTAGATGCCGGTTAAGCTGGCTTGTTGCCTATGTTCCAAATGCCGCATACGTTATCAGCAAAGCCGTTCGTTGCGGTCAATCCAGATAGGATTACATCCACGCCATCATCTGTAGAGTCCCGAATGTTTGGACTTTATATACTCGGCCCGTATGTTTAAATTCTGTTTCTAACATTTAATTCAGTCTCCATGCGATCTAGAAATATTTTCAGCTTACATCCTTCGGGCAGTCTGGA
>JBATEC010000159.1:0-4949 GCA_049663825.1 Methanothrix sp.
CTTCTAGGAAGTTTTAAAACTCAATCATGTTATTCCGAACCAGTCGGAATTGGCTGAGTCGCCAAGACCAATGTCAGACACGAAAAATCTCGCGTCTCCATTTGTGTTATATCGCAACTTCGATCTCCACCTGTCGATTTTATTCAGGCCTGGATTGTGGGTTGCAACGCCTCATCGGCTCATTGAGGTAGTCGGCCGAGGTATTTAACCATTTCCCTCCTCGACCCCATTTCAGGGGAGACAAGAGAAAACCTGGCGTTCTTAAACCGATGTCATACGTAGGCCCCATAATCAATACCTACAGGACCCATTGCCTCACCCTTTCAGGCGGGCCGAACTCATCCAATAACTCAGACATATATAACCTTTTTGCTCTATAGATTCACGCTATCGCTTAGTTTTAATATGATCATAACCAAGGATTTAGGATTATCAATCCAGGATTAACACGCCTGCTGGAGGTCTTTTATGGGTTATACATTGACTGAGAAAATCCTGAGGCAGCACCTCGCGGATGGCTTCTACGAGCCCGGCAAAGAGATAGGAATAAAAATAGACCAAACCCTCACTCAGGATGCTACGGGCACCATGGCTTACCTCCAGTTCGAGTCCATGGGGCTCTCCGATATCGCCACCGAGCTTTCCGTCAGCTACGTTGACCACAATACCATACAGGTAGGATTCGAAAACGCCGACGATCACGCCTACCTGGAGTCCATCGCGAAGAAGTATGGCATCTATTTCTCCCGGCCCGGAAACGGAATTTGCCATCAGGTCCACCTGGAGAGATTCGCCAGGCCCGGCAAAACCCTGCTTGGATCCGACAGCCATACACCCACCGCAGGAGGCGTGGGCTCTCTGGCCATGGGTGCAGGCGGACTTGATGTAGCCGTTGCCATGGGAGGCGGCGCATACTATCTTACCGCTCCACGCGTGATCAATGTCCACCTTACAGGCCAGCTGGAGCCATGGGCAACAGCCAAAGACATAGCCCTGAAAGTCCTCTCCATATTGAGCACTAAAGGAAATGTCGGTTGCGTCTGCGAATACACAGGAGAAGGCATTGCCGAACTGACTGTTCCAGAGAGAGCAACCATCACCAATATGGGTGCCGAGACTGGCGTCACCACATCCATCTTCCCCAGCGATGGGCAAACGAAGCGATTTCTGCAAGCTCAAGAACGAGGAGAACAGTGGACAGCTCTTGCAGCCGACATGGATGCAGTCTACGATCGCACCCTTGAGATCGACCTATCCGAGATCGAGCCGCTTGCGTCAGCACCTCACAGCCCGGGAAACATATCCAGGATCAAAGACCTCAATCTGCCCGTGGACCAGGTGATGATCGGCTCATGCACCAATTCATCATATGTAGATCTCATGACCGTGGCGGCAATGCTAAAAGGCAAGCATCTTCCAGCAGGCGTTTCTTTGGGCATAGCGCCCGGCTCGCGACAGGTGCTGAACACAATCGCCAGGAACGGCGGCCTGAGCGACCTGATAGCCTTCGGAGCCAGAATACTGGAGTCTTCCTGCGGCTTTTGTATCGGCAACAGCATGTCGCCGTGCACAGACTCGATTTCCGTGCGCACCAGCAACCGCAATTTCAAGGGCAGATCAGGAACGCCCAGTGCACGCGTCTACCTGACAAGCCCCGTAGTCGCCGCTGCCTCAGCTCTCACCGGTCGGCTGACGAACCCTAGAGATATGGGGATGGATTATCCCAGAATAGAAATGCCGGAGCATTTCGAGATCGATGATAGCATGATTATACCGCCCATCCCCACCACCCAGCGAGCCGAAATAAAAATCTGCCGCGGCCCCAATATCGGAGAGCCCCCCATCAACGGACCAATGCCGGAAGATATCTCAGGACAGGTAACCATAAGAGTAGACGATCTGGTGACCACGGATCACATCATGCCTGCCGGCTCTCGCCTCAAGTACAGGTCCAATGTCCCCAAGTACTCAGAATTTGTCTTTGAGCCGCTGGACAAGGACTTTAGCATGCGCGCATCTGCCCTGCGCGATCATGGCGCACATAACCTGATCGTGGCCGGTCTTAGCTACGGCCAGGGCTCCTCCCGTGAACACGCTGCGCTTTGCCCCATGTACCTGGGAGTAAAAGGAGTGATCGCCAAATCCATCGAGAGGATACATGCTGCCAATCTGGTGAACTTCGGCATAGTACCCTTAAGCTTCGTCCAGGAATCTGATTGGGAAATATTGCCGGAAAAAACCGAGGTTCGAATACCAGGCATTCGTAAGGCACTTGAGACCGACAAGGAGAATATCACGGCCTTGGCCGGAAATAAGCAGATAACCCTGAAAATGAGCCTCTCCAAAAGACAAAGAGACATACTGCTGGCAGGAGGACTATTGCCCTTCACAGTACAGGCCAGCAGAGCGGCAAAAAAAGAAAAATAGATCTTTTCTATCTTTTTAGGTGTTAAAGAGGACCATGATATTTTGCGACATCATTTGTCCTTGTGCATCCTCGCTCGGCGTGCCTGTGCTATTGGATGCAATTAAGCTTCCACTTGTCTGGGGATATGACCAGATCTGATTGATGCCGAACTTGCTGTTCACATTTCTGGTCAGAAACTGGCTGTTTCGCTCCGTGGCAGTAAGAGTGGGAGCTGCAGCATTCGCGGCAAAGCTCGTGGCCTTGAACTGCAATGGAGTGTCAAACTTCAATGGGAAGGTGTTCATCCAGATGTCCATGTTAGTGGTTCTAGTCTTGATGCTCAGATTTTGCTGGTTGGCGATATAGTTGCCCCAGTACGTCTGAACATTAGGTTCGAAGGTAGATGAACTGGGTGCATTGAAGAATGCAAGCTGAGTGCTGCTGTAGCCCTCACCCATGCCAATAGTCTGGGCACCGGCCAGGCCCAAGAGACAGGTCAATGCTATTAGTACTACAATTGTCTTCATATTAATACATCCTTTTTTATTCAGTTGCTATCCTATGCTGAAAATCTGTCCCAACCTATTTATTCCTTATTGGTAAGGGAGAACTTATGCCGGACCGCTTCGAAATACTGCATAAAGATCTGGCCGGAAGGATCGGCCGGCTTTCCACGTTGCATGGCACAGTCGAGACTCCCGCACTCATGCCGGTAGTCAATCCTCATCTTCCTCTCATCCCGCCCGGCGAGCTGGAAAAGATGGGCGCGGATATGATCATCACCAACAGCTATATAATTCACCAGGATGCCGACCTGAAAATGCAGGCGATAGAGCGCGGTCTGCATGATCTCCTGGGCTTTTCCGGGCCGATTATGACCGACTCGGGCGCCTTCCAGCTCTCCGTCTATGGAGATATCGCTGTTTCCCCCCTGGATATTTTGAACTTTCAATTCGCCATAAAATCGGACATCTCTGTGCCTCTGGACATACCGACTCCCCCAGACGTCAGCAGAGAACGGGCAGAATCGGAGCTTAAAATAACAGAGGAGCGACTGGTGCAGGCTGCCGCCCTGGAAAGAGCGGCCCTTCTTGCCTGTCCCATCCAGGGCTCAACTTTCCCTGATCTCCGAGAGAAAGCGGGCCGGTTCGCGGCAGATCTTCCCTTTGATGTCTATCCCGTGGGCGGCGTGGTTCCGCTCATGGAAGCCTACCGGTATCGCGATCTGGTTGATGTGGTGACGGCTGCCAAAAAGGGTTTGGGCTCGGGCAGGCCAGTGCATCTCTTTGGCGCCGGGCATCCCATGATCTTCGCCCTGGCGGCTGCCATGGGCTGCGATCTCTTCGACTCGGCAGCGTACGCACTCTATGCCCGGCAGGATCGGTATCTGACTGTGCATGGAACAGGCAAGCTGGAGGAGATGAGCTACCTTCCCTGCTGCTGCCCCGTCTGCCAGGAACACACCTTAAAGGAACTGATAGAAAGCCCCCAGAAGGCCAGGCTCCTGGCCCGGCATAATCTCTACGTCTCACTGCAGGAGATGAGACAGGTTAAGGAGAGCATTCGCGAGGGCTCGCTATGGGATCTTCTGGAGACACGCTGTCGGTCACATCCGCGCATGCTGGACGGCCTGAAGAGATTGAGCGGCCAATGCCGCTGGCTGGAGAGCCTCGACTCTGCCAGCAAGTCGACCTTTTTTTACCTGAGCCCGGAGTGCGCCAGCCGACCGGAGGTGATGCGCTATGCGCGAAGGATAGACCGCATCAGTTTGCAGGGCAGCGTCCTGATCACCGACGATACCCAGGCGGATACATCCGGCTTTGCGCACGTTTTGCACTTCAAGCCGCCCTTCGGGCCCTATCCGGCGGAGCTGTCCGAGACCTATCCATTCAATGCCGAGGTTCCCGAGGTGGCAGATGATGCGGCAATGAAGCAGGCCCTGAAAATCACGAAGGATCTAATCAGGGCCAATCCGGGAGCGAAGTTTCGCTTCCAGCTGAAAAATAAGGAGCTGGAAGAGCTATTAAGGCGAGAGCAAACGAATCCTCATTGACATATTGGGACCTGAAAGGCTTCAAGAGTAATGTCTTTGTTGTTCCAGCCTCCGGCATCGTTTGGAATTAACCGGATGACTTCATCGTAACATTTGATGGCTTCATCGTACTTGCCTCGGCCAGAGAGAACAAGGCCTTTGTTGTACCAGGCACCGGCATAGTTGGGATCTAGCCTGATAGCTTCGTTAAAAGCCTTGATGGCTTCGTCGTACTTGCCTTGGCCAGAGAAAACAAGGCCTTTGTTGTACCAGGCATCGGCATGGTTGGGATCCAGCCTGGTAGCTTCGTCAAAAACCTTGATGGCCTCGTTGTACTTGCCTTGGCTAGAGAGAGCAAGGCCTTTGTTGTACCAGGCATCGGCATAGTTGGGATCTAGCCTGATGGCTTCGTCAAAAGCCTTGATGGCTTCATCGTACTTGCCTCGGCCAGAGAGAACAAGGCCTTTGTTGTACCAGGCACCGGCATAGTTGGGATCCAGCCTGATAGTG
>JBATEC010000160.1:0-5145 GCA_049663825.1 Methanothrix sp.
CCAATAAGTGTGTGTAACCAGTAATCCATCTGCGGATTAATCGCGACCGTCTGATTGTAAACCCCGATTTACTAAGACTATATGAATTTTCATGATGTCGGCGCTGAAGATGGGATGTAGCCGAGAGTGCATAAGCCAATAACCGTTGGCCCTGGTTTTTGCTGAGTGCCAATCATGTTTTCTCTTCTGCATGGAAACGATTTAGTAATCCCTGAGAGATCAGTTAGAATCATGTTCGGACCTAAATCTCATCTCACCTCTCGCAATAACCATCTCTTTCTCGAAGACGTTGACTGCGTTGCCATTGCCCAGCAGCAGGGCACCCCTCTTTACGTCACCTCCGAGAAGAGGCTGCGCGAGAACATTCACGCTTACCATCGCGCTTTTCCCGATGCGGACAAGTACTTCGCAGTAAAGGCCAACGGCAACCTCACACTGCTCTCCATCGCCGCCCAGGAGGGTATGGGCGCCGATGTATTTTCGGCAGGGGAGCTTTCCGTGGTGCGCATGGCCGGCATCCCCCGGGAAAAGATCCTCTACAACGGCAACTCCAAGAGCGAGAGGGATCACGAGCTGGCCATCCAGGCGGGCGTGCGCATGTCCGTGGACTCGCGCGAGGAGCTGGAGCATCTCGCAAAGACCGCCCAGAAAATGGGGCGCGAGGCTGAAATCCTCTTCCGGGTAAATCCCGATGTCTCCCCCAAGACCCATCCCAAGATCGCCACAGGCCTTCGTTCCTCCAAGTTCGGCATTCCTGCGGAGCAGGTGGCTGAGACCTACCGGAGGGCAATGGGCCTGGAGGGGGTAAAGCCCGTAGGCCTGCACTGCCACATCGGCTCGCAGATTCTAGACACGGCTCCCTTTGCCGAGGCGGCGGGCAAGATGATGGACATCGCTGCTGCGGTCGCGGCTGCGGGCGGCGAGGTGCAAAGGATCGACCTGGGCGGGGGCCTGGGCATCCAGTACCATCCCGACCAGCCTGCACCAGCTCCCGCCGACCTGGCTGCGGCGGTGCTGCCTATTTTCCAGGACCGCTGCCGAGCCCTGGGCATCTCGCCCAAGCTCATCTTGGAGCCGGGCCGCAGCATCGTAGCCGATACCACGGTCATGCTTACAGCGGTCAACGTGGTCAAGAGGGCTCATGTCAATTTCGTGGCTGTGGATGCCGGCTTCAACGTCCTCGCCCGGCCCATGCTCTACGACTCTTACCATCATGTCGTAGTGGCCAGCTGCGCCGGCGCGCCCGCAGAGGAGACCTACACCGTGGTGGGGCCCATCTGTGAGACAGGAGATGTGCTGGCCAAAGACCGGCGGCTGCCCGCGCTTGCGCGCGGCGACGTTCTGGCATTCCTCGATGCCGGAGCCTACGGCTTTTCCATGGCCTCTCAGTACAACGGCCAGCCCCGGCCGGCTGAGGTACTCGTTTCCGGAGGCAAGGCTGAGGTTACCCGCCGAGCTGAGGATGCCAGCAGCCTTTTGGCCGGACAGAGGATCTTGCCCCGGCTCATGTGGTAGGCGGAAAGATGACAGACGAGCAGGCACGTGGGGGAGAACGCGGGCTTGCGGGCTCGCTGGCGCAGGCTGTGGATGATGTGCAGAGAATGCTCGTGCCTCTGCGCCAGGGCGAGTTCTCCGAGAAGATCGGCAAGATCTCTGTCTACGTGCAGTCCTCGGCAAAAGCCAGGGATGCAAAAGCGCTGGCCAACTTCATTCGCTTCGCCCATCTTAATTTAGACGCGGTCCTGGCGCAGGCGCTGGAAGTACTGGTCTGGCGGCCCCGCCTGGCCAGCAGGACCGACGAGCAGAAGAAGGCAACTGCGCTGCAAAAGACCTTCGACCGGCTGGACAATCCTGCACAGGCCATGCTGGAGCACTTTCGGAGCAGCTCCGATCCGCTTAACAAGTATTTGGTGGCCGGTCCCTGGGGGCATGAGTATCTGCGCAAACGAAGGATCGATCTGGAGGATTACGATAGGGAGTTATGCGAGATGCTCGGCTGCGGTGAGACTGAGGCCGGCAGAGTTGTAAGAAGCTACGCCGGACTGAACCGGTCGATCGAAAGGCTGCAAACCCTGGCGCGATAATAGCTGCTGCAAAAGATATTATAATCCTACGATCGATTGATTTACTGATTGGAGGTGATGTGGCTGCTGGAGATTGAAGATCTGTCGGTCAGCATCGGCGGTAAGCAGGTTCTAAAGAACTTCAACCTTAGAATAAGTCGTGGCGAGACCCACGTTCTCTTTGGGCCCAATGGAACGGGCAAAACAACTCTCTTAAACGTCATCGCTGGCATTCCCAGGTACGTTGTCGACGGGGGGCGCATTGTATTCAAGGGCGAGGATATCACGCACATGTCCATGGACGAAAGGGCACGCCTGGGCATAGGCATGGCTTTTCAGCGTCCTCCGGCCATCCGCGGCCTGCGTCTTAAGGATCTCATCAAGATCATCAATCCCAAGGCGGATGCAATGGCCATCCTCCGGAAGATGGACTTTGAGGCTTTTGCAGATAGGGATGTCAATCGCGGCTTCTCTGGGGGCGAGGTAAAGCGCTCCGAGATGGTTCAACTCTTAGCCCAGCAGCCTGATTTCGTCATGCTGGACGAGCCGGACTCCGGCGTGGACCTGGAGAATATCAAGCTCATCGGCGAAGCCATAAACACTCTCACACAGAAAGACCAGCGTCCGAGCCAGAGGACCAAGTCCGGCGTGATCATCACTCACTTCGGCCATATTCTGGATTACATGAAAGCGGACCGGGCCCATGTCATGCTGGGCGGATCGATTGTCTGTAGCGGCAATCCGGGCGAGATCCTGGAGCAGATCAAGAAAAGCGGATATGAGGGGTGTGTAGGATGCAGCACGTGTCCGGTATAGAAGATAAGGCCAGAAAGGCACGGGACAAGAAGGCCTTATACGGCACAGATGTGGACCTGGAGAGCTATGAATCAGAGGCCAAACCCCAGGGCACTGTAGCCAGTGCCGAAGATCTGCCTAGCGTTGTCAGGAAGGCGGCCCTAGATGTAGGCGTGAAGCTGGACGGCGAATCTTCTGGCTCTTTTGTTCAGATGGACCAGACGCCTGTGATTGCCAAGTCTCTCTACGAGGGCGTGGAGATCATGGATATGGCATCCGCCCTGGAGAAATATGACAATCTGCAGGACTACTGGTGGAAGCTGGTATCGCCGGACGCTGACAAGTACACGGCGGACGTAGCGGCAGCGCCACCGGCAGGCTATTTCATCCGCGCCAAGAAGGGCATGAAGACCGTCTTTCCGGTCAAAAGCTGTCTGTACCTGGGGTCAACTGATCTCAACCAGCGGGTGCACAACGTCATCATCGCGGAAGAAGGCTCGGAGCTGCACATCATCACCGGCTGCACTACACCTGCGCATGTGCAACGAGGCTTGCATATCGGCGTTTCGGAGTTCTACATTCAGAAGAATGCCAAGGTAAGTTTCACCATGGTGCATAGCTGGGGAAAAGAGGTTGAGGTGCGGCCCAGAACGGGAATCACCATCGCAGAGGGCGGTTCTCTATCCAACAATTATATTCTGCTAAAGCCCGTAAAGACTCTCCAGACCTTCCCCACGGCCACGCTAGCGGGCCGCGGTGCAGTGGCCAGCTTCAACACCGTCATCTACTCCACCATGGGCAACATCGACGTGGGCAGCAATGTTAACCTCAATGCGCCTGAAACTTCTGCTGAGTCCATATCTCGCGTGGTCTGTGTGGGCGGCGAGGTCATAGCTCGAGGAAGAATGACCGGCAGAGTGCCGGGCGCGCGGGCTCATCTGGAGTGTGTCGGCCTTCTGCTCTCGGACAAAGGCAGAATCTACTCCATACCGGAGCTGGACGGCCAGAGCCGGGACCTGGATATGTCACATGAGGCGGCGGTGGGCCGCATCTCTGAAGAAGAGCTGGAATACCTGATGTCCCGCGGTCTGACCTCCGAGCAAGCGACGAGCGTCATCGTGCGCGGCTTTTTGGACGTGGAGATCAAGGGCCTGCCGGAAGACCTCAAGCAGGAGATCAAGAACATCACCCAACGAGAGGATCTGAAGGGAGCACCGTAAGCCTGAGGCTCCCTTATTATCTGTTTTTAAACCCATGTCATCATATTATCAGGTGACTGGCAAAAGCAATGGAGGAGCATGTCATCTTTTATGCATTTGGAGTATGCTGTAAAGCTCCTGCGAAAGGCTTTCGCTGAGTGGCTCAAAGATGACGCCTCGCTCCTGGCGGCAGCTCTAGCCTACTACAGCCTCTTTTCCTTTGTCCCGCTGATTATAGTAACATTAATATTTATAAACTCTTTATTCTATTACGGCTTTCTCGACGGCCAGGTGGTGGTCCTCTCTCAGGATCTGGTGGGCCGACAGATGCCAAAAGTGGCAGGCGAGCTGATCGATCAGGCTTCCGATCAGGCCGCATCCTTCAGTTTTACCCTGCTCAGCGTCTGTCTCTTGCTTTTTGGCGCTGCTGGTCTCTTCGTTCATACAAGGAAGGCCTTTCGGATCATCTGGAAGATCCATGACAATGTCGTCCCGATCATGGACACGATCTTCACTTACCTGCGCTCATACCTGCTCATCGCCCTGGTCGCCTTTATGCTCCTGGTGACATCCCTCTTTACTGCCCTTCTCCTGCCCGCTGCAAAGCAGATCGAGGAGTTCTTGCCCATTCACCTGGGGCTGCTTCGGCTTCTCACATTCCTGGTCTCGTTCATCTTTGTGACTGGGCTCTTTGCCGCCACATACAAGACCCTGATCGAGGTGAAGCTGCAGTGGCGGGAGGTGCTCCCCGGTTCGGCTCTGGCGGCTCTTCTGATTGCAGCAGGAAACTTCTGCATTGAGGCCTATGTGAGCCTGGTCAACGTGGGCTCCGCCTACGGGGCAGCGGGATCTCTGGTGATATTTCTCTTCTGGATCTACTACTCAGCCCAGATATTCCTCTTCGGGGCGGAGGTGATCAAGGTACAGAAGAGAATGCTAACAACTGAATAATCTAAAAAATAATTTAATACTTTTTCAAATTTTGCAGTGCCCGCCTTTCATGCCGCCCATGAATTTCATTCCGCACTGTCTCATTCCGGTTCTTTCAAGATCATCACTACCGGAATTCATTTTGATCAAGGCATCAT
>JBATEC010000161.1:0-1863 GCA_049663825.1 Methanothrix sp.
TATATTACGATACCATCCTAACTCTCAGGCCGGCAAAATCATTCCCTCTGCGAAGCAGCATTTTTGAGTTAAAACTCATTTTGGCATACACTGAAATTCATACATCCTTCTTTGCATTGATTGTTTATAAAATTAGCATTTCAATGAAAATATCTAAATCAAAAATGTCTCAACTTTGATATTTATTTTAACAAATCAATTAATTGCAAAGGCTTAAATAGGCCGCCATGACATTTCCGGCCTCCTTTGAAGTTTATAAGTTTGACCCACAATTGTTAAATAGCTAAATGTGGACGTCTCCATCAGTCAAGCATAAAGATTTGGGTAGATGCTAAACGGAGATGCTAAAAATGTCCAAACCGAATCCCTTTGAGATATCCCAGAAACAACTCGCAGATTGCGCAAAGATTCTGAACCTGGATGCCGGAGTGCATGAGTTTCTCAGGCACCCCCGACGAGAGTTCCACGTATCTATCCCGGTACGAATGGATGACGGCAACTTGAAGATCTTCCAGGGCTTTAGAGTTCAATACAATGATGCTCTGGGCCCCTGCAAGGGCGGCATTCGATTCCATCCCGATGAGACTGTAGATACTGTGCGGGCTCTCTCTGCCTGGATGACCTGGAAGTGTTCTCTTCTCGGCCTGCCCCTCGGCGGCGGCAAAGGCGGTGTCATCTGCAACCCCAAGGAGATGTCCATGGGCGAACAGGAGCGCCTCTGCCGGGGCTACATAGACGCACTGTGGCAAAACATCGGTCCGGATAAGGACGTTCCCGCACCCGATGTTTACACCACTCCCCAGATGATGGCCTGGATGATGGATCAGTTCTCTCTGCATACCGGATCAAACAGCTTCGGGTTCATCACCGGCAAGCCTTTGGTCGTAGGCGGATCCCTTGGCAGAGGCGATTCCACAGCACGCGGCGGCCTGTTCACCCTTAGAGAGGCAGCCAAGGAGCTTAACATCAACCTTGCCAAGTCCACAGTGGCCATTCAGGGATACGGCAATGCCGGTAGCTTTGCCCATTCGTTGGTCAAAGAACTCTTCGGCAGCAAGGTAGTCGCAGTCAGCGACTCCAAGGGCGGCGCGTTCAATGCAGCCGGCATAGAAGCCGATGTGGCAGCTCGCGTCAAGGCGGAAACATCATCCGTCGCCAATATCCCTGGCGCCAAGAAGATCAGCAATGAAGATATCCTGGAGCTGGATGTGGACATTCTCATCGCAGCCGCTTTGGAGAACGTCATAACCAAGGATAATGCCGGGAAGATCAAGGCCAAGGTCATCATTGAGCTGGCCAACGGCCCCACCACACCGGAAGCTGATGCCATTCTCTTCAAGAACAATGTGCATGTCATACCCGACTTCCTGGCCAACGCCGGTGGCGTGACCGTCTCCTACTTCGAGATGGTTCAGAACATCGCCCGCTACAACTGGACCCTCGATGAGGTCTACACACGGCTCGATGAGAGGATGACCGTAGCTTATCAGGCCGTCCTAGCCGCCTCCAAGAAGTATAAGGTAAACATGCGTCAGGCTGCCTACACAGTAGCTGTGTCCCGTGTCGTCGAGGCCATGAAGATACGCGGCTGGGCTTGAATAACAGAATCCTGATTAGATCAAAACCACCAGCATCAGAGGTGCTTTGCGCCCTCCCCTCGGCAATAGTCCGTTATAGGGACGCAAAGGCCCCATATTTTTAATTTTTTCGATAGCTAAGCGCTCACTTTTCTAAACGTATGTGTTTAGCTCCCCACGTTAATCATGTAAATTTCCATCGAAACCATTTAGACCAGAAAAATTAAATAATATAATGATAATACTCATTCTTTGTGAGTATGGACGAAATTGCAGATTTCAAGCA
>JBATEC010000162.1:0-24297 GCA_049663825.1 Methanothrix sp.
GGATTGTTGTTGATATGGATGGTGGGGTATTGGTATGTTAATTTGGAACTGTAACACTAGATCTTGATTCACAGATCGGCATATATCATCAGATATGCCTAAATCGTTGTTCATAGAATAGATCTTCCTCATAATCAGGCAATTTCTAGAACTGATAATACAGCACCCGAAACGCGGCCCGAGGGCCGCGCTTCTGGAACTGCTCCTCCCTCCTGTGATGTAGTTGTTGTTGTGTTATAATCGTTTATCCCGAGGCCATAGTCATATGGCATCGTGTCCGGGCGCAGGTGTAGCCGCACCCGTCCGACACCATGCTACTACTTCCCATGATATAAAGTTTGCTTCTCGCTCCGCTTATTTCTGCCAGAATATCATCGATGAGGCGTTCTCTTGCCTGGCCGGTAAGCCTTCAAGCATGACGGTTGCGCATTTGATTCGTGACCACGCGCACATAGAGCAAAACCTATTTAAAAAATTAAACTACGTGGTTATTCTTGATAAATATGTTTGATGACGATCCGCCCTTGACTTTTGCCACTTCGCTACGATGCAGGATTCCAGGTATTTTGATCCTCGCCCTCCTAACATGCTGCTTTTCTCTTGCATCACCCGGCTTGGCAGACATGAAAGGAGCCGCACAGACGCAAAGCCTCTCCAATGCCTCCCAGGGAGAGGACCTTGATGCAGTCTTCTCCGACTTCGAGAACTATACCGCGAAAGCCATGAAAGAATGGCATGTTCCCGGCCTTGCCGTGGCCGTGGTCAAAGGAGACAGGGTGGTTTACATGCGGGGCTTTGGCAACCGGTCGCAAGATGGCCCTGGCCCTGTGACGCCCAATACCATCTTTCAGGTGGGCTCCACCAGCAAGGCTTTCACCTCTGCCCTGGTGGCCATGCAGGTCGATGAGGGAAAGCTGCAATGGACAGATCGGGTAGTTGACCACCTGCCGGCGTTCCATCTCTACGACCCCTGGGTAACCAGAGAGTTCATGGTTAAGGACCTCTTGGACCACAGCAGCGGCCTGCCTGAGCACGCCTGCGATGACATGGCTACACTGGGCTATGACCGCGAGACTGTGATGCTCTCCCTTAAAAAGGCAGAACCTGCCAGCAGCTTCCGCTCCGGTTCAAGCTATAACAATGCTCTCTTGCTCTGGGCCGCCCGCCTGGTGGAATCGAAGTCCGGCCGCACCTGGGAAGAGAACCTGCATGATAGAATCTTCGTTCCGCTGCAGATGAATAACTCCAGCTGCGACCCGAAATCTTTCCTGCAGGCAAGAGATGTAGCTGCGCTTCATAGACTCAAGGACAATCAGCTGCAAAACCCAGAGCTATTAACTATCCCCATGAACTGGACCTATATGGACTGGATCTATGTTATGGGCCCGGCAGGCGGCATTAACTCCAATATTATCGATATGTCCAAATGGCTGCGCCTGCAAATGAACGGCGGCCTGATCAATGATACGTCAAAAGGCAACCAGACAGCTTTGATGGACAAAGAGAATGTCAGATATATGCACAGTCCCCAGACCATCCTGGACAGCGGCAGCAAGCTCTACAATGGACTCGGATGGATTTATGAGGAGCACAAGCCTTATTCCATCGTCTGGCACAACGGAGGCTCCTTCGGCCATCATTCCATGGTTGCCTTCATGCCCGATGAAGATATAGGAATTGTGATACTGTCCAACTCTGCCGCCGGCCTTCCTGAGATCTTGACTTACTGGTTCTTCGATCGCTACTTTGGCAATCCTCAGACGGACTACAGTAACGAATCCGTGATAGTAAGCCTCATGCTCGAAAATCTCACCAACTCCAACAAACCCAAACGCCCCCAGCCATTCGATCCGCCGCTGCCGCTTGAGCGCTACGAAGGCAATTACAGCAGCGAAATGTACGGTCCCATCAGTATCACGGCAAAGCAGAGCCATCTGCTGGCGACCATGGGCCCCAGAAAACTTCAGAACTTTCTTTATCCCTGGAACAGGGACATGTTCTTCACACATGTGCCTGAGTTCATGAATATTACAGGCTTTGCCGCCTTCCGGCTGGATACCAATGGAAAACCTGAGTACTTGGAGATGACCGGATTTATCGAGAGAGCGCCCGGACGTAGAGCCGAATTCAAACGCATAGACTAAAAGATAAAAATAAGATCTGCAAGCCGTGCTTTTTCGAGCAGGGTATTCCTGCTCGCGGCAAGGCTTGCATTCCTGCATTTATTGATGCTGTTTACTTCTTTTGCAGCCAGGACATCATGGACCGAAGCTCTGCGCCCACCTTTTCGATGGGGTGCTCGGCCTCCATCTTCTCCAGAGACTTCTTGACGGGCAGGCCTGCCTGGCTCTCTAAAATCCACTCGCGAGCGAACTCGCCGGACTGGATCTCTGCCAGAATTTCCTGCATTTCGGCGCGTGATTCCTCATTGATGATCCTCTGGCCGCGGGTCATGCCTCCGTACTCTGCCGTGTTGGAGACATTGTTCCACATGCGCATGAATCCGCCCTCGTAGATCAGGTCCACAATCAACTTCAGCTCGTGGCAGGCCTCGAAGTAGGCGATCTCAGGCTGGTAGCCGGCGTCCACGAGAGTCTCAAAGGAGGCCTTGATCATTTCCGTCACGCCGCCGCACAGGTCCACCTGCTCGCCGAACAGATCGGTCTCTGTCTCCTCGGTAAAAGTGGTCTCAATGACGCCTGCACGCGTGCCGCCGATGCCCTTGGCGTAGGCCAGCGCTTTCTTCAGGGCCGCTCCGGAGGCATCCTGCTCGATGGCCACCAGACAGGGCACGCCCTTGCCTTCCTGGTATGTTCTGCGCACCAGATCGCCCGGCCCCTTGGGCGCGATCATGACCACGTCCACGTTCTTGGGCGGCACAATCTGGAAATAGCGAATGTTAAAGCCGTGCGAGAAGCCCAGAACCTTGCCTTCCTCCAGGTAGGGCGCGATCTGCTCTCTGTAGATCTTGCCCTGGTACTCGTCGGGCAGAAGGATCTGAATGTAGTCCGCCTTCTTGGCCGCGTCGGCCACGGACATGACCTTCACTCCGTCCGCCTCCGCCCTCTTCCAGGCATTGGAGCCAGGCAGGTCGGCAGCGATGACATCCAGCCCGGAGTCCTTCAGGTTCTCTCCCTGGGCATGGCCCTGATTTCCCCATCCCACTATGGCGATGGTCTTGTCCTTCAACACTCTCAAATCTGCGTCCTTTTCATGGTATATCTTCACCAAATTTCATTCCTCCAATTCATAATAATCGCAAAAATAATGGATTTGAGGGGCTGCCTTTTTGTCAGGCAGCCCTCTAATCCTTAAGCCTTGATTATCCTCGCGCCCCTCACCATTGATACCTTCCCGGTGCGGGCCATCTCTTTTATGCCGAACTGGCGCAGCAGTTGAACAATGGCATCGATCTTCTCTTCGTCTCCTGTAACCTCGATGATCATGGACCTGTGCGAGATATCGATGATCTTGGCCCGGAAGATGTTCACAATCTGCATGATCTCGTTTCGGCTCTCTTTGTCCGCGCTCACCTTGATGATGGCCAGCTCCCGTTCCACCGACTCGCCCGGTTCCAGCTCGCTGACGCGAATGACGTTTATGAGCTTGGAGAGCTGTTTTATAACCTGTTCCAGGACATCTCTGTCACCCTCTACGGTCATGGTCATGCGCGAGTAATCGGGATTGTCCGTCGCTCCCACAGAGAGGCTGTCGATGTTAAAGGACCGACGGCTGAAGAGGCCCGCGATGCGCGTTAGAACACCGGACTTGTTCTCCACTATGACGGCAATGGTGTGCTTCATCTAGAACCCCTCCTGGCCCAGGATATCTTTCCTGCCTTGGGCATAGATCTTCTCCAGATGGCAGGATTGAACTTCATCGCACCACTCCAGCTCCAGAATTTCGCTGAGCGTGGCTCCAGCCGGAACCATTGGTGAGACCTTCTCTGCAGGACTGACTATGAAGTCCATGACGACCGGCCTGTCCGTGGCCAGTGCGGTACGAATGACCGATTCGACCTCCGAGGGCTTCTCGGCCCGCAGGCCCACCGCACCGTAGGCCTCGGCCAGCTTCACAAAATCGGGGCTGGCGCGACCCAGAATAGTGGCCGAGTACCTCTTCTCAAAGAACAGCTCCTGCCACTGCCGGACCATTCCCAGGCAGCCGTTGTTGAGCACCGCCACCTTCACGGGAATGTCGTTGACGACCGCAGTCGCCAGCTCCTGGCTGTTCATGAGGAAGCTTCCGTCTCCGGCCACATCGATGACATCGCACTCCGGCCGGCCCATCTTGGCCCCGATGGCTGCGGGAAAGCCGTATCCCATGGTGCCCAGACCGCCGCTGGATATGAACTTTTGCGGGTCCTTATGCACAAAGAACTGCGCTGCCCACATCTGGTTTTGCCCCACTTCCGTGGTGATGATGGCGTCCGGTGCAAGCTCGCACAGCTTCTCAACCACATACTGCGGCTTGATTACATTCATATCCGGGATATAACGCAGAGGATAGTCCTTCTTCCATCCCTCCGTCTTCTCATTCCAAGCGCTTCGGCCCTTCGGGCTGACCTCTTTTAAGAGTCCTTGCAGGGCGTTTTTCGCATCTCCCACTACGGGAATGTCCACTCGTACATTCTTGCCCACTTCGGCCGGGTCCACATCAATATGAACTATCTTGGCCCTTGGAGCAAAGCTGGAGATCTTTCCCGTCACTCGATCATCAAATCGCGCGCCTATAGCTAAAATGAGATCTGACTCCTGAATGGCATAATTGGCGTATTTTGTGCCGTGCATGCCCAGCATGCCCAGTGACAGAGGATGGTCTTCAGGAAAGCAGCCCAACCCCATGAGAGTAGTAGTAACCGGAGCGTTGATCTTTGTCGCGAGTTCAATAAGCTCACGGTGCGCGCTGGCATACCTCACTCCGCCGCCCACGTAAATGACGGGGCTTTCCGCCTCCATGAGCGCTTTGGCTGCTTTTTTGATCTGCATCTCATGTGCCTTAACGGAAGGGCGATAGCCTGGCAGATCTACCTCTGGCCAGGAAAACTCAACCTCATCCACAGTCACATCTCTGGGCAGATCGATCAGCACCGGTCCGGGGCGACCGGAGCGGGCGATGTAGAAAGCCTCCCGGAAGACACGCGTGATATCCTTGGCGCTTCGCAGCAAATAGTTGTGCTTGGTAATGGGCAGAGTTATCCCGGTTATGTCCGCCTCTTGAAACGCGTCCTTTCCAATCAGCCAGGTGTTCACCTGCCCGGTGATGGCAACCATGGGCACTGAGTCCATGTAGGCATTGGCAATGCCGGTGACCAGGTTGGTGGCCCCGGGCCCGGAGGTGGCAATGCACACACCTACCTTTCCCGTGGCTCGGGCATATCCGTCCGCCATATGCGCTGCTCCCTGCTCATGGCGCACCAGAATATGATGAATATCGGACTTATAGATGGCGTCGTATAGAGGTAGCAGCACACCGCCGGGAAGCCCGAATACTACATCTACGCCCTCTCTCTTCAGGCTCTCCAGTACCGCCTGAGCTCCAGTCATCTTCTGAGACATTTGGCTTTGTCCTCCTCTTCCAGCCGCATCAACCGGTTGATGCCCTCCAGTACCGCCTCGACCGATGCCATGATTATGTCAGCATCAGCTCCTCGAGCAGTTATCTTTCTGTCTGCCATTGCCATTGTCACCCATACTTCCACTACTGCATTCGTTCCGCCTGTTATGGCGTCCACATGATACTCCTCTA
This sequence comes from Methanothrix sp., assembly GCA_049663825.1. Taxonomy (GTDB): domain Archaea; phylum Halobacteriota; class Methanosarcinia; order Methanotrichales; family Methanotrichaceae; genus Methanothrix. Next base: position 5,749 of record JBATEC010000162.1, read on the forward strand.
GTCGCACATCCGCCACGCCTGATATGGCCCGCTTTATGGCATTTATGGCCGCATCTACAGGACCTACGCCGGTCCCAGCTTCCAGTTTTATGGCCCCGTTAAGCAGTATCTTCACCGAGGCGGTGGGCGTCACCGTATTGCCGGCTACCACCGTCACCTCTTGCAGCTTAACCTTCGGCTCCATCTGGATGGAGAGCACGGTGTCGGCTATGGTCTGCAAATCGGCGTCCGAGACGCGCTTGCCTTTGTCGCCCAGCTCCTTTACCCTGACCACAATCTGAGCTAATTGCTGCTCGGAAGCTGAGATTCCGAACTCGCGCAAGGCTAATTCGACCGAGGCCCGACCGGCATGCTTGCCGAGGACTATGCGCCTCTTCCTGCCCACAGTCTCCGGATGTATCGGCTCGTAGGTGCTTGTGTCAGCCAGAAGCCCGTGCACATGGATTCCCGCCTCATGCGTAAAGGCATTTTCTCCTACTATGGCCTTGTTTGGAGCCATAGGAAGGCCGGTCATTCGCGAGACCAGGCGAGATAGCTGGTATATATCCTGGCATTTGATACCGGTATTGATTTTATATAGGGATTCCAGGGTCATGACCACCTCTTCCAGGCTGGCATTGCCCGACCGCTCGCCTATGCCGTTCACAGTTACGTGCGCCTGGGCCGCTCCGGCGCGAAGAGCCGCCACGGTGTTGGCGGTAGCCATGCCGAAATCGTTGTGGCAGTGTATGCTGATCGGCACATCCAATTGGGACAGCCGGAAAAATATATCCCCAGTCACCTCGGGAACCAGCACGCCTACTGTATCACAAAAAGCCAGCCTATCGGCTCCTGCCTCAATTCCCGCCATGTAAAGGCTGACCAGATAATCCTGATCGGCGCGGCTGGCGTCCTCTCCAGAGAGCTCCACAATGAGGCCGTGATCTTTGGCATACTCTGTTACCTGCACAGCCTTATTTATCACCGATTTTCGGTCGGATTTGAGCTTGCACTCGATGTGAAGATCCGATACCGGTACCACAAGATGGACGGAATCTACATCGCAAGCTAATGCCGTATCAATATCTGCGGTCAAAGCTCGAACGTAGCTGCATATCTCCGCTTTAAGGCCAAAATCAGCAATTGCTTTTATCGATAGGCGTTCTCCCTCTGAGGTCATGGCCGAGCCGGCTTCAATCACATCCACACCCAGAGAATCAAGCCCCTGGGCGATGGCGAGCTTCTCATCCATGCAAAGCGATACACCTGGTGTCTGTTCACCGTCACGTAAGGTAGTGTCTAGAAATCGTATTTTACCAAATAAATCGATCCCACGCATTCATGCTCAATCACCCTCGGCCCCTCGGGCCGTTCTGGCTCTGAGGTCTTTAATGATTGATAAAGCTAACGAGGGACAGGTAACTGGGGACAGGCATGAGAAGATATTTCGTCGAATGACGTTCCAAGGGGAAGCTTTAAACCGTTGCAATCAGATGCTTCTTTGAGAATGGTGGAGGTTTAGGATAGATGAAGTGCAAGATATTGTCTATTTCCATAGCATCGCTCTTGTGCCTGATGACTATGCCCTTTTTGCTCAGCTCTCCGGCTTTAGGGGTAGGATGCGGCACAAATCCCCTGGGCGACACATCCGGGGACACTGACTTTTATGTAAGCAAGAACCAAAATCAGGGCGCGTCCGGCTTATCGTCGACTGCACAATCCACTCCTGCGAAGGCCGCTGTAACTCTGGGAGCCGTCGCCAAGGCGAACAAAAATGCCACGATCCAGAGCATAAATCCGGACAAGGCCAGTCCTCAAAGCCCGGGAACTGCCATAGTCTGGATGGTTGTGGCGTCCAATCCCGACAATGAAAATATGCTCTACGATTTTCGGCTTATGGGACCTGCAACCGGCGGACAGTTTACAGATGAAACCGGCTGGATATCCAAAAGCTCCTGGACATGGAATACTACCGACGCAGATGCAGGAGAAAACCAGATTGAAGTCCAGGTAATGCGTGCCGGATCCGCTGGAATTGAAGACAGCAAAGTGCAAAGCTACGTCATTGCCGCAAATTCACTTGATGTGACTCCTATTGCCCCACCTGCAGCAGCCGCTGTTACGTCGTCAGATGCTTCATCAACCTCGGTTTCCGGTACAGAAACCTCAGCGGTGGATGCTCATCCTGGATCAAAAACGTCCGACCCCCTTTCGAACAGGCCGAGAGTTGCGCCCGACGAGAGGATGCTCACTGCCACAACGGCCAGCGGACCCAATATGCAAATGCCCGATACACAACCTAAGCCCCTGACACAGGCGGTAGTAGAAGCCTCTGAGATTGAGCCTGTGCAGACCGAGGTTGAGCCCCAGGAGCCCGAGTTTATGGAAGTGGAAGGCAAGTGGACGGTAAAGCTGGAGAATGGGGGCGCTACCTTAAACCCTCTCACAATCATTCAGACCGATGAAAGCGTCATGGGCATGGGGACTCTCAATGAGCAGAACACGAAGCTTCAGGTCAGCGTCAAAGGTTCTGTTACCAAGAACACCATGACTCTTGATGTATGGACCATCGTGAGCAATTTCGGGAACAAGATAGACAAGCATATCGAGCTCGAACTAGTCAAGGCGGACAGAGTAATCTCAGGAAGCTATGAAATGTACTCGGGCGAAGATCTGATCGGCAAAGGAAATGCCACGGCCAGCAGATTTGCGTCTTAATAATTTTTTCGCGAGAAAAATATGATGAAAAGAGAAATGTTGTCGGAGGGCCATAATTGAAGAGCCAGTTAATTGTATGCATGGTATTGATCTTATCCATACTCGCAAGTCCAGCCTATGCAGGCTGCGGAAAATGGGTAATCCGAGATAATACCGATTTTCTGGAAGACCCGATCTTTGATGATGCTGTAGCGTCCTCCACAGGGGACAGTGCCACTGTAAATGCCGACGGCACGGCTATAGCGAAGAACGAGACGGTAGAGAACAGCGAAAAAGAGGCAACCAACACAGTCATCGCTGAGAAAAAGGCCCCCACGATTGACCTGGCGGGAAAGTGGAGGGTTATGCTGGAAAAGAGCACGGCAGAGCAGGATACAATTGATTTGATATTGATCCAGACCGGCGATCGGTTGCAGGGTTACGGCACCCTTCTCGAAGGGGGTTCCGATATTCCAGCCACCGCCACAGGCTCCGTATCCGATGAGGGCATAAGCCTGGATGTAAAATTGATTCAGCAGAAGAAGGATTACAGGCTGGATATGGCTCTCGTCGAGAGCGAGCTGGAAGGCAGCTATGAGCTCTATGAGATGGAGAAGCTGGCGGAAAACGGCAACGCAACAGCCAGCCGATCCAATTCCTGAGCTATCACTGTGTGGGCAAATTAATTTGCATTTGGCAATTCAGGCCAGCTCATTTCCGATCCGAACCACCTCTCGCACCAGTACTTCAAAGTCGTCCCGGCAGCTGCGATGATTTGTAATTGCGACATGCAGATACTTCCTGCTCCTGATGCTGACGATTGAGGGCACGGCTATCCCCTGCTCTTGCAGCTCTATCTCTATCTGCTTGTTCAGCATGTCGAGCATGGCATCGCTCAGGTTTGGCCGGATATAGCGGAAACAGACTACGTTCAGCGAAACCGGCAACGCCATCTCAAGCCTTGGAGACCTCTCTACCAATCGAGCCAAATAATGAGCCTGATCGATATTCTGCTGGATAAGACGCCCATACTTCTCAGTGCCCTGTTCTTTGAGAGTCATCCATGCCTTGAGAGCCTGAAAGCCGCGTGACAGTTCAAAACCGTAGTCCGAGAGCCAGGGCACATCGATCCCGGTCAAGCCGCGCTCTCCTTCACCGTGCGCGAGATACGTCGGTGTCAGCGAAAACGCGCGGCGGTGCTCGTCGGCGCTTCTGATGAGGACACAACCGATGGGGTAAGACAGGTACATCCACTTATGCAGATCAAAGGCCAGAGAATCAGCTCTATCCATGCCGGCGACCAGGTGTTTGGACAAGGGAGCAATGGCGGCCCATGCACCAAATGCACCATCGACGTGCAACCACAATTTCTCTTCATCGCAGATATCTGCAAGACCCCCGAGATCGTCAATGGCGCCTGAGTTGGTCGTTCCGGCGGCGCCTACAACACAGATAGGCAAAAGCCCCTTCTCTCGATCTTTCTTGATCAATTCTTTCAGAGCTCTAAGGTCAATTTGCATGGACTCATTTACAGGCACCCGGCGCAGGGCATTGCTCCCAAAGCCGAGCAACTCAACGGCTTTCTGGATCGAGGAGTGAGCCTCTTCCGAGCAATAGACGGTCATTTGCTGCACTGCGCCCTGCATTCCCTTGCTGCGCAGGTCGAATCCGGCTTTGGCATTACGCGCCACTGCCAATGCGATGAGGTTTGAAGCTGAGCATCCGCTGGTAAGCAGACCGCTGGCCGTGGAAGGGTAGCCAAGCATGGTCTTGCACCAGTCAAGAAGCTGCATCTCGACGTAGTTGTTGCTGAAGTAGGAAAAAGAGCCACTGACTGCATCCGTTGCCGCCGCCAGCAGCTCTGCAAACATCCCCATCACGGTTCCGGTTCCAGCTACCCAACCCCAAAAGCGGGGATGGTTATTGCCTATTTGGTATGGAAGGATGTACTGGATGTACTCTTGGTAAACCGCTTCCGATGGTTGGGGAGCAAGCGGAGGTGGTCCCTCGAAATGTGCCTTTACATGATGGGGCGCATGCTGCCAAACAGGACGATCCCCCAATGTCTCCAGATAGTCCATCATGTCGTCAAGGATGCGGTGCCCTAAAGCGCGCATGGACTCCCAGTCCTTCGGGTCAAGTGTCTCTTCCACTGGTTTTTTTGCCATCATATCGGTCTGCTCTTTCATGATCTTAATATTTTTGCCCTTACTTATGATACGGCTCACCATGCATTATCCGAAAGCTTCTATAGATCTGTTCCAAAAGAATTATTCTCATCATCTGATGGGGAAAGGTCATTTTAGAAAAGGAGAGAAGAATGTCCGCTCTCTGCATAGCCTCCGGCGCGAGGCCGAGGGGGCCTCCAATCAGGAAGGCCGCCTCCGTTTTCCCTTCCAAAATCATCTTGTTCAACCTGGCTGCCAGTTCAGGTGAATCGGGTGCATTTCCCATTCTGTCCAGCGCAATCACCGGGCCGCTGTGCTTCTTCAACTTATCGAGAATGGCCAGTGCTTCCTCTTGCATGGCTTTCTTCTCCTCGGCCGGAGAGGCCGCCTCTTTGATATGCGCCTCGGATACCTCTACCATCTCCAGGCGGGCATAGGGACGAAGGCGTAGAGCGAAATCTGCAGCCGCATCCTGCCAGTATTTCTCCCGCAGCCTTCCAACGGCGATGATGCGAAGAATCAGTGTCTCTCCTCCACGTTCTTCATGTAGAGCAGGCCAGTGGCCGTGGCTCTCCAGCCGTCTTCCGTCTGCTCGATCACCAGAGCTTTTTCCAGCATGAGAAGGTGATACTCTGCCAGAGCAGCGCTAAGATCCAGCTTTATTGCGATCTGATCGTTGCTCTTCATGCCGCCGACTATGAAACGGAGCATCTTTCGCCGGAGTCCAAGCTGCAAGACCTCAAGGGCGAAGCGATGATCTTCGGCGCCCTCCCACCACTTGGCCTCATTTTTCTCGTTAGAAGAAAGCAAAAGAGCAATAGTCTCAATCCGTTTTCTCCCCATGTATCTCACAGGCCCCGCTTTCGATCCCGCAGACCCGGCAAAGTTCCCGCTCCTCGTCCAGATGGCGGGTGGCCGTGGCCAAGACGCTGGCTGAGGCCAGGTTTCCTGCCAGAAATACGGCGGCTGCAATCTGGTCATCCGGAATGCCCAGATTGGTGGCGATGCGAATGTGCAGTTTCAGGCAGTGGCTGCATCGCATGGCTGCCGACACGGCAACCGAGATCAACTCGATGGTCTTGGCATCCAAAGTAGAGCTTCTTTGGATGGCGTTGTTATGCAGCACCTTGGTGATGAGAATCTCGGGTCTGTCCTGCATGAACTGAAAAACATAGGGTATCTCGCCGTAAGTGCCCTCCACCGCTTTTAAGATGTCCTCGGCTGCTTTCTCCTTCCCCTTGACCAAAATGGTGTCCAGATCATCCTCGAAGCTCATGACTTCTCCTCGCCGGGCGGTCAGCTTTGTGCATCTAAAGCCTTAGAAGACGAACCCGGTCTCAGAAGCGGACAGTATCCTCACAAGTATATAGTCTTTCATCCGCGACGGCTTGATGGTGGCAATCTCGCCAAGCTTCACTCCCTCGTCGAAGGTCACAGCTTTTACTGCATCCTTGTAAGCATCGTAGGGCAGCTTCACTCGCACACCAGTGAGATTGAGGGCTATGGGAAGCGGCGAATAGGAGAACTCGATATCCGGCACCTGCTCACGCACGGCATCCATGACCCGGGGCGGCGAGGTGGTGAGCGGGTCCTTGGCAATGGAGGCTCGCGTCTTGTCCAGGGCCCTGCCTACGGATTCAACGATCCGGTCCAAGGATCCAATCTCCGTAGCCTTGCGGGCCCGGTGAGCCACTCTTCCTATGGACGAAACATACTCAAAGGCATAGGGCAGGTCTTTGGCCTCGATCTGCGGCCCGCCCGTGACCACCACAGGCACGCTGATGTTCCTGTATAGGCTCTCCTTCTTCATGATGCACTCTCGGAAGTTGCCGAAGATGAATACGGCGGCGTCGTGCTCGTTTATCAGAGCGGTTTCATATTCATTGATCTGGGCGATCTCGCGACCGACGCCTCTGGCCAGTCCCATCATGTTGGTCTTGGAGCCATGGCGGCGCAGGTACTCGGCTATGTCGCAGGCAGAATGGGGCAGATGGTGAATGGCCAGTGTCGGCGTTACCACCGCCACCTCCGTTCCGGCCAGCGGCGCTCGCACTAATTCACCTCGCAGCTCCTTGGCGAGTGCCTGAAGCATAGCCAAATCTTCCGTTGGAACCAATATCAGAAGGATGATCTCGGTCTGCGTCACATTCTTTTGCAGGACGTAGCCTCCCAGGTCCTCTACCAGCTCCACGACCAGGTCGTGCTTGTACAACCCTCCCGTGAACATCACAGGCTCAAGCATTCTCCATCTCCCGGATCTTTCCTTTGATCTCAGATTCCATATCAGGCGTTAAGCTCTCTTCGGCGGCGATAAAAAAGAAGCTGTCTTTGGTCATTACGTTGCGCCGGTTGCGAAAACCTTCCGGTGCCACTCTCACCAGAGCATCGGTCAGATCCTGCAGGAACTCCGCCTCCAGGTCCGCAACCATCAGCTCGGAAGGTGACGTATCCGAGGCTATGATAACAATGTCCCTTGCCGGTTGCTCAACCCTCTCTCTTCCATAGCGCTCCCATAGCACCCGGAGCAGATTAGCCATATGCTCCTCATCATTGATCTTTATCTGATAGCCTCCGGCAACTCGGAGCACATCGCCCACATCTTTGACGGTGAGCGGCGGAATTCCAGAGCGAAGAAGCCCGTAAACCGCAAAGTACGGCTTAAGTATGTCCACGTAAACATAAAGCCTTCCGATGGACCGGATGAGGCCGAGGTCCTGCAAAATGTCCATGATGAGCTCACGGTACTTTTTTGTCCCGAACTCCTCTTGGCCAGTGACCTTTATCTTGAAGACCTCCATTGGGTCCATTTTCAGTCCTCCAGCAGCCCCGAAACGAGCAGAGCAGCGCCTACCGCTCCAATGTACTGGGCGTTCTTGGGAACCGTCACCTTAACATGTAGAAGCTCTTCCATGGCTTTGGGCAGTCCTTCTATGAGAGAGGTTCCGCCGACCATTATCACCGGCTCTTTAACCTCCACTTCCTGAAGCTGCTGCTCGAAGACCTGCTCAGCCACGGAATGGCAAGCAGCCATGGCCACGTCTTCCGGTTTGCAGCCCAGGGCGAGACTGTTGACCAGGCTTTGCGTGCCGAAGACTATGCAGTAGCTGTTCATGGCTACATTTCTATAGTCGCCCTTAAGTGCCAGCTTTCCCAGCTCTGTGATGTCGACACCAAGCCGCTTCGCGGTCAGCTCCAGGAACCTTCCCGAGGCTCCCGCACAGATTCCGCCCATGGTAAAGCCGCCCGGAATGCCGTCCTGCACGGATATGGCCTTGTTGTCCATACCGCCGATATCAATAACTGTGGCGGTGCCCTTCTGGGCGTCAGCTAAAAAGACAGCTCCCTTGGAGTTGACCGTTATCTCCTCCTGGATCAGCCTGGCGTTGATGTGCTTGCCCACCAAAAAGCGTCCGTATCCGGTCACGCCAGTGGCGGCGATATCTTCTTTCGCCACGCCCGCCGTCTTCAGGGCAGCCTGCAGGGCATCCTCGGCACTCTTCAAGACCTCATTGGTGGGAACCCAGCCGGTGCCTATCACAACATTGTCCCTCATCACTACCGCTTTGGTAGTAGTGGACCCGGAATCGATTCCTGCGGTAAGGCCCTTCTGCTTCTCACGGGCCAAAAGGCCCCGGTACTTGACGGTTGTAACCAGCGCTTCCATCCGGGTGAGGAGCGTCTCTGCCGTCGTCCTCTCTGTGAAGGAGTAGCTCAAGACGGGAATCTTGGAGTGCTCATGAATGTATTTTCTGATCTCCGATCGGATGATGGCCGCCTCAGCGCAACGGAAGCAGGTCATGACGATTACGGCGTCGGCGAGGTCCGGATTTTGCACGATCCGAACCGCACGAGCCATGGCTAAATTCAGGTCGCCCGAGGAGACGGAAACGCCAAAAGTTTTCTCAACGTTGAGAATATCCTCCAAAGATACCTCTGGATAGATGATCTTCGCTCCGACTGTTTCCGCGGCGCGATCGATCTCTTTTTGAATGCCGCTGTACTCCGAACCGCAGGAGAGCTGAGCGATGCGAATCACTTTAAGCCCTCCAAAAAGGTCCTGATCTTGCTGACAAAGACCTTGGCCTCGGCATCGTTTGTGGGATAGGATAAGTCGAGCACGGGAACGCCTTTTGTCCTGATGAGCAGCCTTACCAGCTCATTGGTTCGAGAGCATCCTGCGCAGCCTGTCAGCCATCCCGGATCTTCTACTATGATCGCTGCCTGTGCCTCCTCAATGATCGGTCCGATCAGAGACATCCGGCCCCGCACGCCGGAAGGGACATCCACAGCCGCATAACGCAGCCCCTTCTTGGGCTCCTCGGGCGTCATATTCAAAGGCGGCGACTCAATCCCGCTCGCAGTAACGAGCCTGCGCACCGCTTCCGGAACCACAAGCGCCTTGTGGCCCATCCTCTCCACAAGGTCGGAGAGTATCATGCTGGTGGGAGGATAAACTATAACTTTTGCCATTGATCTACCTCAGGATAAACCCTCTTTTAATATCTCTTCCAGCCTCTTGATAGGAAGAGGTTTCTTCTTTTCAGGAATGTCCGGGATATCGCCCTGAGAGGCCAGTGCTCTGGAGATCATGGGCAACATCTTGGACTCGGACTCGATCATATAAAAGCCAGGCCTCGCGCCTCCACCTCTGCGACCTCGGCAGCGCCTGGGATCGCCCGGCGGAAATCCCCGGTCCTTGATGAATATGCCGGCTGGGTCAAGAGCCCGTATCTCTTTTACGAGCGCATTTATCACTTCTTCTTCGCCATTTATGACGACTCCAAAACAGGTCTCCTTGACGAGGACTTCATATTTCGAACCGTAGATCTTCATGGCGATATCTGAAGGAAGAATGTTCGACTCAGAGGATGTTATCACATATTTGGTGACCAACATCATCGCACCTCCTTAATGTAAATCGTCTCCCCTTCCGACACATCTTTTAGCTTCTCGGGCTCCAGCACCCGGCCGATGATGTTCGTCGCCTCGAATTTCTCGCCCGAGGGACCATAGCGCTTATCATCCACAAGCTTCATTCCCACCAGGCCGATCTTCTTGGAAACCTGGTTGGAAACGGCAATCGAACCGGCAGGAACGGGTCCGGCAGGCTTGTTTTCGGGCAGCAATTCCTTTAGGTTGACTGCATCAATCTCCGGCTTGAAGAGCAGAGTATTCTCATAGACAAAAAAGACCGGCAAGGGCCCCACAGGCCTCTCCTTAAGGCCGGTCACATGCCTGAAGTAGTCCAGAGTCTTGGGTGCCAGATCATCGTAAAGCTGGACAGAGACCAGACGAGCAGAGGGAATAGACAAAAGGTGTACCTTTTTGTGCTTTAAGATCGCCATCGTCGCTCCCGGCTCCTGCTTCACCACTACTGCATCCTCGCCCAGGTAGCCTTCCACTCCGGCCTCGATGCCTCGTTCTTGCATCTGCATCAGGGCGTCTTTGAGGCTGCTTCCCATGAGCATGATACGCAGCGGCAGCACATCAAATGTGATCAACTGGCCGGGAGCAGCCAGCTTTATCATATCCATTCCGGAGATGATCCTTGCCACCGCAGAGTGGCCTGGATTCGAGGTTCTGTCCTGCTTGTAGACGAATATCCTGCCTAGACCTCGCCCGCTCGTCCTTACCGTCACCAGCCCTTCCAGACGAGGCTCACGATGCTCGAAGACTATGGGCACGGTGAGCAGCTGATCGGACGAGATATATGAGCTGGAGACGGAATCTACCTTGAATGTGCCGTCTCGAGTCAGGGCCAGGAAAAATTCCGCTCCCAGCGGCGCATCCTCTATCAACTGCGCCTCAACCCTGGTGAATATCTCATTGTCCTCTTCTAATGGCAAAGTAAGATCCGTTGTGGCCAGCTTCGAGGTTATGTCCTGCCATTCCACAATTGGCTCAATGCCCTGTATTTCGTCTCCTGATTGGAGCCGGTCGAGGGTATTTTTGCCGCCCACAATGTGGCCGATCACCCCGCCTTCCTTAGGTGTGCCGTAGGCCGCCGTATGCCTTCTCCTTATGAATATGATCTGAGTATTCTCTGCGTCAAATCCGGCTGCACCAAGCACGACCTCCCAGCGGCTGTATTCCGTGGCATCACGTCCAAATGAGATGGTAGAAGCAAACGGCCCGAAGGCTATGCCATCAGCCGAGGCCCATCTAACTGTTGATCCAGATATTTTGTCTACGTTCTCGTGCCAGATCCTCTGCAGATCGCTATCAATTAGCTCAATCCTCAGCTTACCCTTGGTGGTGTTAATCCAATAGGAGTTGGTCATGCGACTCTTCTCGCCTCGACCTTTGACCACACCTACTATTGCGCCATTCGCAGGATAGGCGCAGGCTTTGTCCAGAGCATCGACAAGCCGCGCTCCTGGCAATAGCTCGATCTCTCTGCCATCGACGAAGACTCTCAAATTAACTCCCCAGCAGCTCCTTCTCTTCCACTTCTGTGATCTTGGCTAAGACTTCGCTGGGAAGGCCTGTGAAAATCGCCTGACCGTCGCGCATAAGCATGGCACGGTCGCAAATATTTTTCACGAAGTCCATGTCGTGGCTGACGATGACGAATGTCTCTCCCAGCTCCTGACGGGCATTGAGGATAGACCTCGTAACCTCAATCTTGGTTATTGCATCCATAGTGCCCGTGGGCTCATCCAGGATTACTATTCTCGGCTCTTTTATCAATACCTGCGCCATGGCCACGCGATGCCTCTCGCCCTCAGAAAGCTCGTCCGGCATCTTGGCCAAGACAGCCTCTGCCTGATCCTCCGTGAATCCCACAGTCTCCAGGGTGTGAATGGCCTTTCTCTCCGCCAGCTCGAAGGGCAGAGAGAGGCCGATGGCCTCTGTCAGGTTCTCGATGACGCTTCTGGAGGGGTAAAGGGTATACTCCTGGTGAAGAATGCCGATGTATTTGGTGGCCCGCCCGCGACCATTTGACCCGAGTACGGTCATGTCCACCCAGTCGTCTCCTACCCGCACGGATATGCTTCCGTCGGTAGGTGTGATAATGCCGCTTATCATCTTGGAAAGAGTGGTCTTGCCGCCACCGGAAACACCAACCAGGCCGAAGATCTCACCCTCTTTTACATCCAGACTGACATTGTCCACGGCCTTCACCACGCCCCGGTCGATGCTGATATATCTCTTTGCCAGGCCGTTGGCCTTGATTATGGGCGCCCCCATTTCGACATCTTCACGCTTACCAAGAGTTCCGGCCATGGCCAGGAACACAGCAGCGATATCTTTCGGCTTGCCTTCTGCCTTGATCTCTCCGCCATCAAGCAATATGGCTCTATCGGTCAGCTCGACCATGACATCTTCCCAGTGGCTGGTGATGATCAGGGTCATATTGAAGTCCCTGACGGCACGTTTGATGGATTCGTGCACAACTTTGGCCGTAGCAGGATCGAGTGTTCCCGTCGGCTCGTCCGCCAGGAGGATCATAGGCGACTTGGCGAGCTGGCGGGCCAAAACGACGCGTTGCTTTTCTCCGCCGGACAGCTCTCTGGCCACATGCATAAGCCTGTGGGACAGGTTTACCTCATCCAAAAGGTCTGCGGCGCGGTGAACGCTCATGGAGTCGCCCTTCTCCTCCACGGCCCGCATGACGTTTGTTATCACACGCTCATCGCCATAAAGGGCAAAAGTCCTCTGTAGCATGATAGCGATTCGGTTCACAATGTCACGCCGAAGAGGATCGTTTATATCCAGTGTAACAAAATCCGCATCAATCGGCTTCAGAATTCCGCCGCATCTGCACTTTTCCCCGGCACGGCCGGGTAGCTCTACGTGACGGCATTTCTCGCATCTGGCCACATGGAATATCACGCTTCCGCTCATGCCGGGAAATGACTCCACCCCGCGCAAGACATGCATCAGTACGCTCTTGCCGCAGCCGCTTCTACCTAAGATTCCTACCGATTCGCCCTCCTCGATAACCAGATTTATATTGCGAAGAGCTACAACATCACCGAATCGAACTGTCAGATCCCGTATCTCTATAAAAGGTGCCAAATCTATCATGCCCCATAAATCTCACTGTAATGTAATGTTGATCCGCTATCAATCCTGGCATAATGCTACTTAAGTTTATCCGAAGCTTGAATGCGTCTTGCCGATAACGATTGTTAAAGAATTCTCAATGAAAAGATCGAAGCTTTCCATCTTCTTTCATGGCATGTCGTCTCCATATATTCACTCTCCGGCTGTGCCCTGTTCAGTGAAGTTGAGGCCGAAGCAAGCGAGTGGCTGCCAGGTGGAATTGTCTGAGTAACGTTCCGCCATACATTGCTCTGGCCCAGGCTATGATCAGAATCAATCCTGTAGTTGTGTATCAATGAATGCCTCTCATCAGCAGCTCATCCTCTTCCAGCTTATGAAATGCTTTTTTTCGTCTGCGGTAAGTAACAAAGGAAATTGCGGCGGCAATCGCGATGGAGCCGAAGAGGGCCAAGAAAGAGATCATAATTGATGATAATATGCCTTCGACCATCCCTTTTCCTACCGCCAATACCACGTTCTGCCCGGATCTTCCCGAATATGATGCATTGAGCTGATAGACGCCTGCTCGCGGAGCTGTAAAGGCCATGACGGACCGGCCGCTGCGACTGCCCAGGCTGTAGGTGAAGCTGCTCTTAGCCGGGTAGGTAGCTGAATAAAGGCCCGTAGCTTTTTCTTTTACCAGGATCCTTAGACCCGATATTTGCTCGCCCGTACTGTAGAAGGTGCCGTTCAGGTAGCTGTTGTTCTCGTAGAAGATGATGTATTCGCCGGGCTCTGAGAGAAACAGGTCCGCGCTGCCGGGCGCCGCCATCTGCAAGAGGCCGTTTTCTGCGTCAGTTATGCCGGAGTAGATGGAAGCGGCAAATGCGAGAAATCCTATGACTATTATCAGCACCGCCAGGCCGTAATACCAGATGCCCGGCTGAATATCGCCGCGATTCATTGAGAGAGACTCCATTTGTCTACGTAAGCCTGCACATCGAATTTGCCCTTTGCGCCATTGTAGCTCATATAGCGCACCTTGCCGAAGATTGCCCTCTCCTTCCAGGCTCGATCGTGAACGCCGCCCAGGCACCAGGCAATTCCCGCATAGCCGTTTGCGTCTCCGCCGTCCAGCTCGTACCGGTCATTGAGGTAGACGGCTGCCGCCTGGGCCTCCGCGGGCGACGCCGTCCACTCCAGGATCTTTTTAGCCCAGTACATCCTCAGGTAGCCGTGCATCTTTCCCGTTTGCAGCATCTCCTGCGAGGCGGCATTCCACAGCTCGTCATGGGTGCGGGCCTTCTCCAGTTCTTGCAGAGTGTACAGGTATTCTCTTCGGTCCTTTTCATGCGCGTCGAGGCTCGTTTTTGCCCAGGCGGGATAGCCCCGCATATCATCATAATGCTGGTTGTAGTAACAGTAGTTGTCTGCCAGTTCCTTTCGCACTATCAGCTCCTCCAAAAATGCACCGGCGTCCATGCGGCTCCTCAGTACCTCCAGAGCGACCTGCTGCGCTGAAATATGGCCGAAGTGCAGATAGGGAGAAAGGCCGGACTGGCCGTCAATATTAGGATCGTTTCTATCCCTTTCATAACCGGTCAGCTTGTGCTCCAGAAAGTAGCGCAACTGCTTCCCGGCAGCTGCCTCTCCCGGCACGACCCATTTTGCCTCGGATGCAGCGTCCGCCTTCAAGCTTCCTCTAGCGCCTTTTGCGCCTTCCCAATCATTCTCGATATTGCCATTCCCGATGGGTGAATTCATTTGCGCTCTCTCCTGTAAGACCGGGAATTCTTCGAGAAATTCAAAGAGGAGACTGCGCACTTTGGGACGGAAGCTGTAGGCTGCCCACTCCTGTTTAGGTGAGGCAAACCAGCAAGGAATGATGTTGTGGGCATCTACCTCGTAAAAGGGAATCTCCATCTCGGCGGCAACAGAAGCCTTCCATTCCCGGCTTATGCGAAGTGGGGAAAAGTCTGAGACCAGAGCCCCTGCACAGGTTTCGTTCAGCAATCGCGCCATCTCTTTGCCGGGATCGCCCTGGAGCAGGAAAAACGGAATATTCTGATATTGCAGGTTCTTTTCCACCTCTTTTAGGCCTTGCAGCAGGAATTGGTACTGCCTGTCGGTCGCACCCAGAAACTGCGGGGCCAGGCAGAAGGCCACAGCCGGATATGAGGCCTGCTTGCAAGCCAGCTCCCGAGCATAGAGTAATGCCCAGTTGTTGTTGACACGCTGGTCTCGGCTCATCCAATAGATAACCGGGCCTTTCGCTTGGCCCACTTTTGTCAAGGCTCTTACCCTTTTGGGATTGACGAGCATAACTAAGGATTACTGTTGCTATTACTATTTGATGAATTTGTCCTGAGGCAGTCGTAATTAGAATAATCTTCCAATAAATGTATCAATCAGAACTCTTCATTAGTGATCATGGGCAGCGACATCACTGACCGCATGCAGGCGGAGAAAGATTTGCGAGAAGCCAGGCAAGCTGCAGAAGATCGCAAGGTCTTGCACGAGCAAGTCGTCTCGATGATATCCGATATCGTCTGGCGCTATGATGTCAATGCCAAAAGAAAGCACGTAGGCTCCTACATCTCGCCGGTGGCGGACAGAATGCTGGGCTTGCCGGATGGCACCATCGGAGACAGCTTCGAAAAATACTTTTCCTATGTCCATCCCGACGACTTGCCGGCCTTGCAGGAGACCTTTTTCGAAATGATACGCAAGCTTGGAATGGATAAAACTGCAGAATACCGCATGCAAAAGGCTGACGGCACCACACTTTGGGTTTTTTCCAAGTTTTCGGCTTATTCCCAGCCGGACGGACGAATCACTGCCTTTGGCACGACAAGTGATATCAGCGAGCGCAAGCGGGCGGAGGAGGCACTGCGAGAGAGCGAGGAACGGTTCCGCACCCTTTTCGACAGTTCTCAGGACGCCTTGATGATCCTCGTTCCGCCCTTGTGGAAGTTCGCCACCGGTAACAAGGCAGCCGTGGCGCTATTTGGTCTAAAAGATCCGGCTGAATTCACCTCGCTCGGTCCCTTGGATGTGTCTCCTGAACAGCAGCCCGATGGAAGGCTCTCAGTCGATAAAGCCAGGGATATGATCAAGACGGCAATCCGCGAGGGATCTCACTTCTTCGAATGGACACACAAGCAGATTAGTGGCGAGGCGTTCCCGTGCACGGTGCTGCTCACTCGCATGGAGCTGCTGGGTGAGACGGTAATCAAAGCCTCGGTGCGTGACATTTCTGCCCAGAAAAAGGCGGAGAAGGCGCTGCGTGCATCGCATCTAATCATCGAAGGGATTATCAACGCGATACCGGTGCGGGTATTCTGGAAGGATAGAGATCTCGTTTACCTGGGATGTAATGCGATATTCGCACACGATGCGGGCTATGCCGATTCAAAAGACATAATCGGCAAAGATGATTACCAGATGGGGTGGCGTGACCAGGCGGAATTATATCGCAGCGATGACCGACAAGTTATCGAGAGCGGACAATCCAAGTTACTTATCGAAGAACCTCAGACGACCCCTGAAGGGGACACCATCGTTCTTCTTACGAGCAAGATACCTCTGCGCAGTTCTGATGGGGAGATCATCGGCGTGCTCGGAACGTATATGGATATCACCGAGCGCAAGCGCGCTGAGGAGGAGGTGCGTGAGGGTGAAAAGCGGTACCGGGCCTTCTTTCGTACATCAAGAGATTGTGTCTTTATCACATCGGTTGACGGTCGCTGGATTGACCTGAATGATGCCGCAGTTCAAATTTTTGGCTATGAAAGCCGAGAAGATCTACTGAAAACCGATATTAATGACTTGTATGCGAATTCTGACGAGAGGGTACGACATCTTCAGGTCATCGACGAAAAGGGGTATACGCGGGAGTATCCGGTCACCCTGCGGAAAAAGGATGGCATGATCATCGACGCTCTCATAACGTCTGTTGCCAGAAAAGACAGCACGGGGAGGATTATTGGCTATCAAGGAACCATCCGGGATATCACCGAAAGAAAGCAGTTCGATTTGAGCCGTGCGCGTTCCTTGGCACGCCAGGAGAAGTTGAATCTGCTTCGACAGACTCTGCTAAGCCCCGGCAAATTGGAGCAGAAACTCAAGAAGATCACCGACAGCGTGGTGGATATCTTCGGGGCCGATTTTTGTCGCATTTGGATCACCGGTTCCGGAGACCTCTGCGAGGCCGGGTGCGTACATGCGACGGTGAATGATGGACCGCACGTTTGCCGTCATAAAGATCGATGTCTCCGACTCCTTGCCAGTTCGGGACGGTATACCAATGCAGACGATGAGGTTCACAGGCGCGTGCCTTTTGGATGCTGCAAGATAGGGCGCGTTGTATCAGGGCAGGAACGTAGAATCCTTACCAACGATGTTAAGAACGACCCCATAATTCACAACCGCGCATGGGCAAAGGAGAACGACCTTGTCTCGTTTGCCGGTTACCGGCTGGGTCCACCTGGTGGAGATGCCCTGGGTGTCCTGGCACTATTCAGCAAAAAACCTATCACTGGCGAGGAAGATGCCCAGCTTAATAACTTGAGCAATACGGTAACTCAGGTCATTCAAACAGCTCGTACGGATGAGCAGTTGCTTGAGACTTTGACCGAAGCGACCAGACTCAACAAGTACCTCAATGAGCAGACCGCTAAAGCCAACGAGATGGCAGATCTGGCCAGAAAGGCCGATGCAGCCAAGAGCGAATTTTTGGCTAACATGAGCCACGAGATTCGCACGCCCTTGAACGGCGTCATCGGCATGATCGGATTGTTGCTGGATACGAATTTGGATGCCGAGCAGCGCGAATACGCAAAAATAGCCAGTATCAGCGGCGAAATTCTATTGTCCCTCATCAACGACATTCTGGATTTCTCCAAGATTGAAGCCCACAAACTGGAGCTGGAAATGCTGGACTTCGATCTGCGCTCTACGCTTGACAATACGACAGATTTCCTGGCCAGAGGGGCTCATGAAAAAGGGCTGGAACTGGTCTGCATTGTGGAGCCCTCCGTGCCGTCGCGGCTTAGAGGCGACCAAGGAAGGCTGCGCCAGATTCTGGTCAACCTGGGAGGCAATGCCGTTAAGTTTACCGAGAAGGGCGAGATAGTGATTCGCGCAGACCTTGAAAATGAAGACGATCGAAATGCCACAATTCGTTTCTCTGTCAGAGATACAGGCATCGGCATCCCTGCAAATCAGCCGGATATTCTCTTTACACCTTTCACTCAAGTGGACTGCTCGACAACACGCAAATACGGCGGAACCGGTCTTGGTCTGGCCATTTCCCGGCAGCTCGCCGAGCTGATGGGAGGCACGATCGGCCTGGAAAGCGAGGAGGGCAAAGGGTCCACCTTCTGGTTCACTGCTGTGTTTGAGAAGCAGCCAGCCGGGTCTGGATCAGCCGGTAAAATGTCTACAAAAAATGATGCGGATGGTGCGATGGGCTCTTCGCTGCAAAGCCTGCCCTTTCTGAAAACAGCAAGCAATATACGCATATTGGTAGCGGAGGATAATCCCGTAAACCAGAAAGTGGCACAGGCCCTGTTGAGAAAGATGGGGCTTCAATCAGATGTTGTGGCCAATGGCCTGGAGGCCGTCAAAGCGCTCCAAACCACTACTTACGACCTGGTGCTGATGGACTGCCAAATGCCTGAGATGGACGGTTACGAGGCCACAAGAAAAATCCGCC
>JBATEC010000163.1:0-4177 GCA_049663825.1 Methanothrix sp.
CCCCGATAAGCACCCTCTTTCGGAATGGTGCGAATGCTCTTGCCGGTTTTAATGACCTCTTCCAGGACAGGCCCGCTATATTCGTCATCCAGAACCTTTCCTTTCTCGACCCGCACGCCAGGAAATCTCACAGATCTCATTGTAACTGGAAGCCGGACTATCTCATTTAAGGCAAGGGCAAGTGCAGCCAGATCCTCAGAACTGGCGTCCTCAGATATCACGAGTCGGGACATGCTAACCGTATTGGACTGCGATGTCAAATAAATCCTGCCCTTGCAATTTCTTTATGATCTCATAAGGCCCTTTCTCTTGAGCAGCCTGGCCTGGAATCCGTGGTACTTGGCAAAGCCTTCTGCATCCTTCTGGCTCAAGGTCTGGGAGTCGAAGGAGACCATGTCCTGAGCATAGAGTGCGTCGGGCGATTGGCGGCCCACTGGGATGGCGTTTCCGCAATAGAGCTTCATCTTGACCGAGCCGTTGACCCTCTTTTGGGACTGGTCCACGAAGGCATTCAGATCGGAGTATAGCGGGTCCTCCACCAGGCCCATATAGGCCAGCTCCGACCAGGCCTCATCCACCATGACCTTGAAACGAAGCTCAGCCCGTGATAAGATCAGATGCTCCAGGTCCTTATGAGCCGTGAGGATAATAGTTGCCGCAGGATGCTCATAATTCTCGCGCGCCTTCAGGCCCAGCACTCTGTCCTCAACCATATCCGTCCTGCCCACGCCGTGCTCGCCGCCAATCAAGTTGAGCTTCTCAATAAGCTCAACGCCATCCATCTGCACGCCATCCAAAGAGACGGGAACACCCTGGATAAATCCGATCTCCACAATCCGTGCGCTCTTGCTTGCATCCGGCTTTTTGGTCCAGCCGTAGATCTCCTCGGGCGGCTCGAAGTAGGGGTCCTCAAGCTTCCCTCCCTCAATGGACCGGGACCAAATGTTCTCATCTATCGACCAGGGCTTGTCGCGGGTTACGGCGACTTCAATGCCGTGCTCGCGCGCATAATCTATCTCCCATTCGCGGGCTAAGTCCAGTTCCCGCATGGGTGCGATGACCCGGCAGTCTGTAGCCCGGAAGATGGCCTCGAAACGCAGCTGGTCGTTGCCGCGACCGGTGCATCCGTGCGCAAGGTTCTTTATGCCTTTCTGCTTGGCGATCTCAGCAGCTTTTATGGCGATCAGCGGCCTTGCGATGGCCGTTCCCAGGACATATCCCTCGTAAGAGCCGTTGGCTTTAATGAGCGGAAAGATGTAGTCTTTTACGAACTCTTCTCGTGCATCTATGATGTAGTGCTCGTCCGCAAGCTGCTTTGCTCTGCGGTTTCCGCGCTCGATATCCGACCGCGGCTGGCCAACGTCCACCAGAACGGTGACTATTCTATCAAATCCATAGCGCTCTTTGAGGAGCGGAATACAAACAGATGTATCCAGGCCGCCTGAATAGGCCAGTACAACTTCAGACACTTTAGCTTCACCGTTCTCGTACAAGAGACAGGGTCAATTTAACCTTATCTCTTCCTATAGCGATAACTCTATAACTGCCACGAAAAAACGGAAGCATAATGACCCAGCTTATCAAGACGGCCGCGCTATGCGTGGACTATGATCGGGATCTTCGAGCCCTGCAGGCATCAGGCGCTCTGGCACGGATGATCCAGCCGGTTTTGAAGATGATAAACCAGAGGCTGGCGGAGGAGAAACCTGCTCAGATCAGGCTGAAGGATATAGTTGCCAGCACATGGCTTCCGCCCATTCCCAGCGGCCCCTTCAAAAGGTTGCTGGTCAATGAAGCGCGGGCAGCGATAGGCCGACCGGTGCCTCAGACACTCTCCATAGAGGTTACAAGAAGCTGCGGGGCAAAATGCGACCATTGCCTGATAAAGGAGGGCGAGGGCGAACTCTCCCGCGAGGACATTTTGTGCACCATCGACCAGGCCCTGGATATCGGTACCTGCATCGTCACCTTTACCGAAGGCGACCCTCTTTTGCGGGAGGATATCAACGAACTGATAAAGCACGTCGATCCTGAGAAGGCGGTAGTAAATCTCTTCACGCCTGGTCTTGACATGACCGTAGAGAAGGCGGTCAAGCTCAGAGAAGCCGGGCTTTATAATCTTATCATTGGCGTTTACAGCACCAATCCCGAGGAGCATGACCTGGTGAGAGGTGTAGTCGGAGCTTACGCCAAGGCAATAGAAGCCATACAGATCGCTCTGCAAACGGGATTGATGGTAACCATGTCCTGCCATATAAAGGCCGGTCAGGTGGACAGGATCTCGGACCTGTACGAGTTGGCTTCCAAATTGGGTGTGCAGGAGCTTTCCATCTGGGAGGGCATGCCGAGGACTCCTGAGGAAAAGCTGACATTGATTGAGAAGGAAAAGATCATCGACCTATACAAGAAGATCAACACCACGCAGGGCGGCCCGCGGCTTTTTGCCAATACCTATTTTGAGGGCCAATTGATGGGCTGCATGGCAGGGAGAAGATGGCTGCATGTGGCAGTTGACGGCAGCGTCAGAGCCTGTCCTTATTTGCAGGAAAGCTATGCAAATATAAAGGACTCTTCCCTGAAAGATGCCTGGAAGGCTGTGCGTAGCTGTGGACGGTTCGAGGGATTCGTCAGCCATTGCCCGGCCCAGGATACCTTCGGCTAAAGCATTTACTTTTTTTCGTTTGCTTCTTCAGGCCCCTATTTTTATATTATTATGATTTATACGATATCATCTCTTAAAAGTTCAATCATGGCATTAGCTCTGGTAGAGCCCTGCTAGAATAAAAGTTATGGAAAATTATTAGTAGAGATATGCGCTTATCAGATATGAGGTAGGACATGGGTATCATTAGTGGCCTCAAGGAGAGCCTTGGGACATGGATAAACAGGATATTTAAAAAAAAGAGGGCCAAGATCGGACTTTACGGCCCACCTAATGCCGGAAAGACCACTCTGGCCAACAGGATTCTGCATGACTGGTGTGAGGGTGAAAGCTTGGGAGAGGCTTCCCCTATACCACATGAGACCCGCAGGGCCATGAGAAAAGAAGGTGTAGTGATCAACGCCAACGGATCGAGCATCGAGCTGGACATAGTCGATACACCAGGCATGGCCACTAAGGTTGATTTCAAGGAGTTCATGGCCTTCGGCCTCAACGAGGCCGATTCTAAGAAGAGGGCCAAGGAGGCTACAGAAGGCGTCATTGAAGCCATCAAATGGCTGGATGACCTGGACGGCGTGCTATTGGTTATGGACTCAACCGAGGATCCTTATACTCAGGTCAATGTGGTAGTGATTGGAAACATGGAAGCTAGGAAGCTCCCACTCCTTATTGTGGCCAATAAGATGGATCTGCCCAATGCCTCGCCTGCTAGAATTAAGGCTGCCTTCCCTCAGCATGCCATGGTGTCGATTTCCGCCCTGGAAGGATCTAATATAGATAACCTTTATCAGGCGATAGCAGCTCATTTCGGGTGATCTTGATGAGAGAAGTGCAGATGGACCTCATCTCCGGGGAGAAGCTGGAGAAAATGACCTCAATGGAGAAGATTCGGCTCATACTGGACAAGGTCAAAAAAGGCAAGATTGTGGTTTTGGAGTGCGGCCTGACTTCTGATGAGGAGGTACGCCTCATCGAGATGACCATGACCGAGATTCGGGTGGACGAGTTCTCCGGAATAGAGATCGAGAGCTACCCTTCCAAAAAGGAAGGATCGTTTTTGGACAAGATATTTGGCAGAGCCCTTAAGGGCAGGATGACGGTCATCGGCCCTGCCAACCAGCTACGCACCATTGAGAAAGACAAATATCAGATCAGCACCAAGGTCTCTGTGGGGGACTAGATGCCTCATATCTGTACTCGCTGTAGCAACGTCTTCGATTCGGGAGAAGATATCCTGAAGGGCTGCCCGAATTGCGGCTGGAAGAAGTTCATGTTCGTGAAAAAGGAGCCTCGGGATTCAAAGACGCAAATGCTACAGCCGGAGCAGATTATAACTCGGGCTATGGGTGTACGGATACCGCCCAGGAGAACGGAAAAAGAGTCGATGGCAATAGAAGATGAGACGTTGGCTTCGCAAAAATCATTTCCCGTCGCGACACCTCCACCAACGCTTTACATCCCTTTAAAGAAAAAGCTCGATGATAGCCATCAGTTAGAGGATTCCCATCAACGCAA
>JBATEC010000164.1:0-7863 GCA_049663825.1 Methanothrix sp.
TTTTGATGGGTATATAAAGTCAAGAGTTTCGGGACTCTACATTAGGAAATATTCAGCAAAAGCCTTTTAAAGACCACAGACTAGTAGGGCCTACTGTATTTTGGGACAGTGGGGTAGCCTGGTCTATCCTCGAGGGTTTGGGACTCTTGGACCGCGGTTCGAATCCGCGCTGTCCCACTAATCTTTATTTTTCAATCATACGATTACTATCTCTTTGCAGCAGCGGCAGGCCCTCTCAAGCTCTGCAGTATTCGCGCCGGGAAAGTGATCGATCAGGCAAACGTCGGCTGGCCGCGCTCTGGAAAAGAGCCTCGCCAGGTCGCCATGATAGACCTCGATCTCACAGGCCCCATGGGCGCGAACGACGAGCACCGGCTCTTTTCCCACTGCGTCCTTGGGCGACTGCAGATACTCTATCTCATCGATTCCAAGCAAGCTTCTATTAGCTTCCAGATTGAGCAGCACATTTTGCACGCTGGCAAGCCAGGCATCATTGAGCACCACCCGCCTGGCCCCGGCTAAAACGCACATCAGCCCCAGTGTTCCCGGGCCACAGAGCCCGTCCACCACATCGCGAAGCTTTCCTTGCAAATATAGCTGATCTAAAATTCTCATCTTGGGGGCGCTCTGCCTAGAAAATTCAATGTGTATTCGCGACTGGCTCTTGTATATCACCGTTTCCCCAAATAGGCTCTGAGAGATGTCGGCGCGCATGTCGCAGCCAGCCATTAGCACGTTCTCTTGCGGCCTGGCCGCCGGGTCGACCAAACCGGCAACGCCTCGGCTCAGAATCACTCCCTTGATCTCCGGAATTTGCTTTAGCATCGCTTCTGCAGCCTCTTTGCTGTACCTGTCACCGGAAATTATCAGGCTCCCGGGCCCAAGCCGGGGCGAGTACGCCAAAGGATAGCCGACTTCAATGAGCGGCGAGCCCACACTTCGCAGCGTCTCATCTTCGTCGCGCAGACCAAACTCTTGCAGCAGGCGCAGGGCATCGAGCATTACGCCGTCAAGCGTGGCTCTTTTGCAGGATTGGCACCGTTCCACCCTTTCCGGAAGAAACTTTGCCCATGCGGTCTTGTCTAAATTGGGCTGCGGTGCGCAAGCCGGGCAGGCCAGGTACTTTTGCTCTATCTTTGCCAGAACCTCTTTTGCAGGCTGAATGCAGCCTTTTCCGCAAACAGGACACTTCATAGTATGCCGGTCTCCCTAGAGTATTTCGCCATTCTAGAGATATTCTGGCTTTTTCCTTTAGAAAGGTTTGTAAATAAGAAAATCATTGAGGCGGCGAAGGTGGTTTTGGATATGGCACAGAGAGGCATTAGGGAGTACGATGCAAAACGTTTGTTGGCCAGATTTCTCCCCGAGTACCTCAATGAATTCTCCTATGAAGGCGATCTCGCCCTTGTGGGACCAGAGACCGATCTGGAAGAGCTGGTATCAACTCATCCCTGGCTGAAGACGGCCAGGCTTGTCGTCAAACCGGATCAGCTCTTTGGAAAGAGGGGCAAGCACGGGCTGGTTCTTCTGGATGCAGATTGGGACCGGGCGAAGAAATTCCTTCAGGAGAACATGGGTGCACAGGTAGCGGTTGGAGGCATAACCGGCAGGCTATCTCATTTCTTAATCGAACCCTTCATTCCACACGAAGAGGAGCTTTATGTAGCCATCAGTTCCGACAATGACGGCGACAACATATTCTTCTCTATGCAAGGCGGCGTCTTTGTGGAGGAGAATTGGGACAAGGTAATTCGTTTTCATGTGGATGTGCTGGACGGAATGGACGGTATTGATATCAAATCCAGGTTGCCTGAGGATCTTGGGGAAAAGAGCACCGCCATTGAGAATTTCGTCAAGGCTTTGTGGCGATTTTATGCAGAAATGGGCTTTTCTTATATGGAGATCAATCCCTTTACCTTCCATAACGGCTCAATTATGCCTCTGGATATGGTGGCCAAGCTTGATGATGCCGAGGAGTACTGGCAGAGGAAAAAATGGTCAGGTATCGCTTTCCCGGAGCCCTTCGGCAGAAGCCTATCCAAGGAGGAGCAGTTCATCAAGGATCTTGATTCCAAGACGGGAGCCTCTTTGAAGCTGACCATTTTGAATCCGGAAGGAAGGATCTGGACGATGGTGGCCGGAGGCGGGGCGAGCGTGATCTATGCCGATACCATCTGCGATCTGGGCTTTGCCAAGGAGATGGCCAATTACGGCGAATACAGCGGCGATCCCAATACCGAGGAGACTTACTACTACACCAGGACCATTTTGGACCTGATGACGCGCCGCATTGACCCGCGCGGAAAGATGCTGCTCATCGGGGGCGCTATTGCCAACTTCACAGATGTGGCCAAGACCTTCAAGGGCTTGGTCATGGCCTTAGAGGAGTACCAGCAAAAGCTGCAGGATGCGGGCGTCAAGATTTATGTGAGAAGAGGTGGCCCCAATTATGAGCAGGGCCTGAAGCTCATGCGCAGTTTAGGCACACGGCTGGGCGTGCCCATTGAAGTATACGGACCCGAGACGCATATGACCAGAATTGTTCCCATGGCCCTGGGTGGTGTATCTTTATGAGCCAAACATTGAGCAAGAATTACGTTCTCTTTGATAGAAACACGAAAGCCTTCGTCTACGGCTATCAGACCAATGCCATCCAGCGCATGCTGGATTTTGATTACATCTGCAACCGCTCCGCACCCAGCATCTCTGCGATCATCAACCCGAGCCGGGCTGGCATTCACAAGGCCTTTTGGGGAAGCAAAGAGATCATCCTGCCCATGTACAAGAGCATCTCCCTGGCGGCCAAAGCCTATCCTGAGGCTGATGTGATGGTCAACTTTGCCTCTCACCGGTCCGCCTTCGATACCACCATGGAGGCACTGGCTGAGGAGAGCATTCGCGTTGTGGCCGTCATAGCCGAGGGCGTGCCGGAGAGGAAGTCGCGGATCATGAGTGCCACGGCCAAAAAGCAGGGTAAGATAGTCCTAGGTCCAGCTACGGTAGGAGGCATGACTGCGGGAGCTTTTCGCATCGGCAATACCGCCGGAACCATTGAGAACATCATAGCCTCCAAGCTCTACCGGCCGGGATCTGTGGGCTTCGTCTCCAAGTCGGGAGGCATGCTCAACGAGGCCTTCAACATCATATCCAGAAACTCAGACGGCATTTACGAGGGCGTGGCCATTGGCGGAGATCGCTATCCAGGCTCGACCATGCTCGATCACATTCTGCGCTATGAGGAAAATCCCGCCATCAAGATGATTGCCTGCCTGGGAGAACTGGGCGGTGAGGACGAGTACAGGATCATCTCCGCCCTAAATGAGGGCAAGATCAAAAAGCCGCTGGTGGCCTGGGTGACGGGAACCTGCTCGCCGGTGCTTCCAGCCAGCGTTCAATTCGGCCATGCCGGAGCTAAGGCCGATACCCATAAGGAGACAGCTCAGGCCAAGAATGACGCCTTTCGCGAGGCGGGTGCCTATGTTCCCACATCATTCGACGGCTATGGCGATTCGGTGCGACAGGTATTCGAGATGCTGCTCAGTCAGGGCAAGGTACTGCCACTCATTGAGCCAGAGGCACCTAAAATTCCGGCGGACTACAGCAAAGCGCTGGCTTCCGGTGATATCAGAAAGCCGACTACGTTCATCTGCACCATATCCGATGACCGCGGAGAAGAGGTGCTCTACGCCGGCAAGAAGCTCTCTTCCGTCATGGAAGATCAGATGGGCATCGGTGGTGTCATCGGCCTGCTCTGGTTCAAGAAGGAGCTGCCTGAATATGCCGCCAGGTTCATTGAGCTTGTCTTGCAGATCGTGGCCGACCACGGACCGGCCGTATCAGGGGCCCACAACGCCATTGTGGCCTCATGCGCCGGAAAAGACCTCATCTCATCACTATGCAGCGGTCTCTTGACCATCGGCCCGCGCTTTGGTGGAGCCATCGACGATGCTGCTCGCGAATTCAGGCACGCTAAGGATATGGCAATGACGCCCGAGCAGTTTGTCAGCGACATGAAGAGGAAGGGCGTCAACATCCCGGGCATCGGCCACAAGATCAAGAGCGTCAAGAATCCGGACAAGCGCGTGCAGCTGCTCATAAGCTTCGCCAGGGCGAACTTTCCGAGCACTGAACTGCTCAATTACGCCTTGAAGGTGGAGGAGCTTACCACGGCTAAGAAAGGGAACCTGATCTTGAATGTGGATGGATGCATAGGCATTCTCTTCCTGGACCTGATGACCTCCTGCGGAGCTTTCAGCAAGGCGGAGATCGATGAGGTGGTGCGTCTGGGCTATCTCAACGGGCTGTTTGCCCTGGGCAGAAGCATCGGCCTGATCGGCCATATCCTGGATCAAAAGCGACTGGGCTCGCGGCTTTACCGCCATCCTGCGGAGGATATCGCTTACATGATGCCTTCCACTGAGGACATAAAATGCAGGCGTTGAGCTTAAGTGATAGGATCGCCGTTTAAGCCCTGAGGCGGGCGAGAATGGCGACAGCAACGATAAGCCAAAAAATTTTTTCGCGGGCCTCCGGTTCCACTAAAATGGTGGAGCCGGGGGAGATTGTTGAGGCCGGCGTGGACTATGTCATGTCTCATGACGGGACAAGTGTCCTGGCCATCAAGGCCTTCCAGGAGATGGGCTCGGAGAAGGTGTGGGACCCGGAAAGGATTGTCATACCCTTCGACCATATCGTTCCTGCCAACAATGAGACGGCAGCAGAGCTGCAAAAGGATGTGCGGGACTGGGCGAAAGAGCAGAATATCACCAACTTTTTTGACTGCGGCAGCGGAGTCTGCCATCAGGTCTTTCCCGAGCATGGGTTCGCCTTGCCAGGACTGTTGCTGGTAGGGGCCGATTCGCATTCATGCACCTACGGAGCCCTGGGGGCGTTTGGCACGGGTGTGGGGGCGACGGATATGGCCGAGATCTATTCACGGGGGCGTTTGTGGTTCAAGGTGCCAGAGACCATAGCCGTGCGGGTATCCGGCACGCTTAAGCCCAACGTCTCCGCCAAGGACATTGCGCTCATGATAATCGGCAAGCAGGGCGCAGATGGGGCGACCTATAAAGCAGTGGAATACATCGGGCCGGCCATTGAGGGCTTGAGCATATCCGGCAGGATGACGCTGTGCAATTTGGGCGTGGAGATGGGCGCCAAGGCGGCCATAGTTCCGCCCGACAAAAAGACGGATGCGTGGCTGGAGGGCCGGGCTAGGCAAGCTTACAAGCCGGTGCACACTGATCCCGGTTCATACGATTGTGAATACGAATATGACATAACCGATTTAGAGCCGCAGGTGGCGGTGCCCTACCGGGTGGACAATGTTCGGCCCGTCTCGGAGCTGGAGGGCCTGGAGGTCGATCAGGTCTTCATAGGCACCTGCACCAACGGAAGGTTGGAGGACCTGGCTGTGGCAGCACGCATTTTGAGGGGAAAGCGGGTTATATCGAGAACCCTGGTCATCCCCGCCTCGCGAGAGGTTCTGCTGGTGGCATTGCATTGCGGCATAATCCAGGCGCTGGTGGAAGCGGGAGCGATGATCGGTCCGCCGGGATGCGGGCCCTGCCTGGGGGCGCACATGGGCGTCCTGGCGGAGGGCGAGGTCTGCGTCTCCACATCCAACCGTAATTTTCCAGGGCGGATGGGCAAAGGTGGGCTGGTTTATCTGGCGAGCCCTGCCACAGCGGCGGCCTCGGCCCTGAAAGGCTATCTGACTGTGCCGGAGATTTATGAGATTTGATCTGCATGTGCATTCCAATTGTTCCGACGGCCGCGATGAGGTCAGGACCATCCTGCGCGCCGCAGAAAGGCGCGAATTAGCAGGCCTGTCCATTACCGATCACGATACACTGCAGGGCTCGCTCAAAGCCATGAAGATCATCCGCGATGAGAAGTTGGACATGATTCTCATTCCTGGCGGAGAGGTCACCACCGCCGAGGGCCATCTGCTGGTTTTGGGGGTGGAGGAGCTGCCGCCCCGGGGGCATAGCCCGGAGGAGACGGCGGAGATGGCCCGTGAGCAGGGGGGCATCACCATCGTCCCCCATCCTTACCATCCCTTCCGGCACGCCATCGGGCGCATACCGGACTGCGATGCAGTGGAGGTCTATAACTCCAAGCACCTCTTCGGCATAGCCAACGCCCGCGCTCGCATGGTGGCAAAGAAGCGCCAACTGCCCATGGTGGCAGGAAGCGACTCGCACTTTGCCGCCACGGTGGGGCTCGGAGTCACGGAGATCGAGGCTGCGGACGCAGAGGAGGCGGTGGCGGCCATCCGGGCCGGGCACACAAGGGTGGTTGGCAAGAGGACGCCGCCGAGGTTTTTTGTCGGGAATACTGTGCAGTCGATTTACAGGATTGTGAGAAAGGGCGTGCGGAAAGGGCGGAAGGTGTAGCGGCAATGGCTGCACTTCGTTACAAAATTCTTCTCAAGATCCGAATTAGGCACGTCCATATAATATTTTATAAAATTGTAATTATATACAAATCAGTGCCAGTACCTTTTCATGATAGGGGTGTTTCCAAAGACCTCTTGAATGTGTGTGATTTTGAAAGAGGCAGGAATAAGTCAGAACTAGTTCTTTGAATGTCTCTGAAGCAGAAGAGATGCCGGCTTCATGAGGTACATTCGGGATAGAAAGCCAAAGGCTCGGTACTTCTTTGCCTGTTTCAACAAAGTAAGGAGTGAATTAAAGGCAGGATCATGATGTGCAATGCGTTTCCATCCAATAAGATCGGTAAGCTTAATGCCTAGGAATCCGTGCTTATATTCTCTAACTCTGGGATATTGAGAGGTTCTTGCTATGACTGAAATGTCTTTTGCGATCAGAGATGCACCCATAGGATTTCTTCTTGACTGGATCAAGGATGGGAAGATTGCTATCCCAGAGATTCAGCGACCATTTGTATGGGATGCGAAGAATGTACGTGACTTTTTAGATTCTCTTTTTAAGGGTTGGCCCGTCGGATACCTGATTACCTGGCAAAATCCTGATGTAAAGCTAAAAGATGGCACTTCAGCTTCAGGAAAATATATTATCATTGATGGTCAACAGCGAGCAATAGCTCTCATGGCAGCTCTACTCGGACGTGACGTGGTAGATAAGGATTATAAGAAGAAAAGGATTTGCATAGCGTTTAATCCAATCGAGAAAAAGTTTGAAGTGAGAAATGCATCTATGGATACAAAATGGATTGAAGATATTTCCGTAGTTTTTCGTCCGTTTGCAGACTTTTGGGCTTTGGCATCGAATTATTGCGAACATAATCCTGGTACAGCGATGAAAGATGTTTTTGAAAGCATACAACGATTAGGAAATATCACATTCAATCCAGTCGGTCTAATAGAATTGAATTCAAAACTTGATATAGATACAGTTACTGAAATTTTCATTCGTGTCAACTCGAAACAAGTGCCATTAAGCCAGGCAGACTTCGCCATGTCAAAGATAGCCGTCAATGAGACCTATGGTGGAAATATGCTGCGTAAAGCTATCGATTATTTCTGCCATCTCAAGGTGACTCCAATGTTCTATTCAGACCTCAAGAGAGACTCTGAATTTGTAGAAAGCGAATTCTTCCAAAATATGTCTTGGCTTCACGAAAATGGTAAGAATTTAGACATTTATAATCCTTTATACAAAGATATGTTGCGTGTGGCATTCACAACAGAGTTTAGGCGTGGTCCTCTTAAAGATCTCGTTGCGCTGTTATCAGGTCGCAACTTCGAAACCAGGCAGAATGAGGAGGTAATTATAGAAGACTCTTTTATAAGGCTAAAAAGCGGCATTAATCGTTTTATGAGTGAGTATGACTTCAAGTATGTGTTTAGCTCATCATAATCAGCATCTAGAAGCACAT
>JBATEC010000165.1:0-6683 GCA_049663825.1 Methanothrix sp.
GATCCTTTTGAATAATTTCTCCCACAATGAATCACATATTAACTATATCTATTTATAATTATTGTTCTGGCAAATTGGTAACTCTATTGAGCATGTACAATGATATTAATTATACGATAGAACAACAGCTCAAATTAATATTTCGACGTTCTCACCATCGCCTGCCCATAGGCTAATCCAACTAATAGCCCCACGATATGAGCCATATGTGCGATGTTGTCCGCAGAACCCAATGTCAGGAAATCGATCAGGGCGAATAGCACGACTGCACCACGAATGCTCATCGGTATCACGAAGAAGAGCAGTATGCGAATCTCGGGTGCAATTATAGCCAGACAGCCCATCACACCGAATAGAGCTCCGCTCGCTCCAACCATGGAGCCGCTGGATATCATCATCTGGCCCAGTGCCGCCACTATCCCTGAGAAAATGTAGATCTGCAGGAATTTATTCTCTCCCACGCGCCTTTCCAGCTCCATGCCAAAGAAGAAGAGAAAGAGCATATTCCAGAAGAGATGGCTAAAGTTTGCATGCACGAACATGTGCGTTATGAGCGTCCAGGGCCTTTGCATTACATAGTCTGGATTTAAAGCCAGGTAGTTGTATACGAAAGACGGAAAAATGATGCCGATGAAGAATATCGCTATGCATGCTAACAATACAAGACCCGAATAGGTTACGGGCAGCCCGGAAGGAATGCGCCCTCTCCAGCCATTGACTGGAATTTGCATCTCACCCCATTCATTCCGGCGCCTATTGTCATCCCATCGATCTGTCATGGCCTGAAATGGTTTCAATTTAACTCCCTGCTATAGTACAATTCTACTTACATTCTGCTTACTGTAATCATTCCGGCACATACTGGCCGTTTCTTAGAACTATGACATAATCTGCGGAGTTGCGCAGCGCCACTGAGAAGCCGGGCTCCGCTCCGAAGATGATGGTCTCCTTGCCGTGCTCCATAGCTTTCATGAGCACTGGTTTTAAATCGGCATCGCGGGTGACGAGTGCCAGGGTGTCTATATTAGGATTATAGATCATATCTACACCCTCTACGGCCATTCTCACATCAACGTCGCTGGTGCATATCACCGGATCAAAGCCCTGATTTTCCACCGCTTCGACCAGCTTCTCCGAGGCGTACTGATTTAAGAAAACCTTACCCATCTTGATGTCGCCGTAATCCTTGAGGATGTCCCGGATCTCTTCCAGATCCATCTGGAACTCCTTTCTGAGCATATTGGGCCCATCTACGAGCAGTCCGATCTTCTTTCTCCCCTTCTCCTTCTTGGAGCCCAGGTAACTCAAGATATGCTCGAACTGTATTGGCATCCGATTCATGTTGACCCTTTCTTGATAGATTTGGATTAGATGTTATAAATTCGTTTGGTATTATCCGCAGTTATCCGGGCAATCTCTTGCGGCTCCATACCTCTTATCCTGGCGATGAGCCGGACAGAGTCCGTAACAAACGATGGTTCATTTCTGCCTCTTCGAGGCGAAAGGAAGGGACTGTCGGTCTCCACCAGCATCCGATCCAGTGATATATTTTTGGCCAGGATCTGATGATGTCCGGATCGACAGATATTTGTAGCGAAAGAGATGTAAAAACCCCTATCAATGGCCTCTTTCATAGTCCCGATTGTGCCGCTGTAGCAGTGGAACACAACTTTGTCCAGATGCTTTACCATTTCCAGAGCATGCTGCTCGGCATCGCGGGAATGAATGACCAGAGGCAAATCGAGGGACCTGGCCAGCTCTATGACCCTGCTAAATACCTTAGCCTGGCGCTCCCTGGTTGGAGCATCTTTGCAGTGATAGTAGTCCAGCCCTGCCTCGCCGATGCCCACCGCCTGGCCGGCATTGCTTTCTATCTGCTCAAAAAGCATTTCGAGTTCCGGCTCTTTTATGCTCTCCAACGTATTGGGGGAAAGCCCCAGAGTGACTGAGATGAAATCGTACTTCATGGCCAGCTCCAGGGACTTGGCATTGGTGGAATAGTCCACACCCGAGTTGATCATGCGGACTACGCCGGATTTTCGGGCACTTTCCAGTACAGCCTCGCGATCTTTATTGAACTGCTTGAAGTCAAGGTGGCAATGAGCATCGATTACCCCCTGCAAAGGAACATTTAGCGACGAGATTCCTCCTAAGCCTCAAATTTAGTCTCGATGGTATTATCTTTTTTGGTATGGCTGAGAATTTGTCCTGGGATCGCATAAGGAATATAAGTCAGAAGGCCCTGATTCATGTCCATGAGCAAAATGGAGATCATCTCATTTCTTATCGAGAATATACCCGTCCTCTCCGTGTCCGGCAAGATCGATGCTGTGACTTCCAAGGACCTTGAAACTGCTTTGATTGGATTAATCGATCAAAACAAAAAATTTTTAATAATTGACATGGAAAAGGTAGAGTTTCTCAGCAGCACCGGACTGCGAGTGCTCATGGCATCCTTGAACAAGCTCAAACATAGAGATGGAGATCTGTTGCTGGCGGCCTTGCAGCCGTTTGTAAAAGATGTCTTCTTTTTAACCGGAGCCAGTACATTTTTCCCCATCTTTTCTAGCCGGGGAGAGGCAATCGAGAGCCTTCAAGCGCAGTGCCGATAATCCCCATGTTAGATTCTCTCATCAACTATTCCATAGTACTGCTCCAGGCAGTAAGCGTTATCGTAGTTGCGGCTCTTTTGATCTCTCGCAGCAGATATTTCGCAGAGATAATGGACGGGCGAACTGCATGGAAAAATCAGTTGGCCCTCATTCTCGTCTTCGGTTTTGTCTCAATTTACGGCTCTGTTATCGGCATTAATGTTTTTGGGGGCATCATAAACGTTCGCGATCTGGGTCCGCTTGTGGCGGGTCTCGCCTGCGGGCCGGTGGTAGGACTGGGAAGCGGACTTATCGGCGCAGCTTTTCGCTTCTCGCAAGGAGGCTTCACGGCTCCTGCCTGCAGCTTTGTAGTAACTTTAGCAGGCCTTTTGGGCGGCCTCGTCTATCTTCGCAAAGGCAGGTTTCCAACTGTTGTCTTCTCCACTATATTTGCCGTTCTCTTCGAGCTATTGCATATGGTGCTAACGCTGGCCCTCTCCCGGCCCTTTGATCATGCATGGGGTGTAGTATCGCAGGCACTTGGACCCATGGTCCTAGCCAATGGAGTAGGCATGCTCATATTCGCGTCTATCATATCCAATGTCACCAGGGAGAGAGAGACAAAGAAGGAAAGAGACAGCTACCAGCTTCAGCTGCAGATAAAGCAAGCTGAGCTGGTGGTCGCCGCAGATATCCAGAAGAGTTTTCTACCTAAGAAAATTCCTTCTCTCTATGGATTCGAAATAGCAGCTACTACCATTCCTGCCAAGGAGGTGGGTGGAGACTTTTACGATTTCATCGAGCAGGACGACAATCTGCAGTTTGTGATCGCAGACGTGTCCGGAAAAGGTGTTCCTGCAGCATTGTTCATGGCCCTCTCCCGGATCATTATGAGAGCGTGCGCACTACCTCAGAAGAGGGCGGCTGAAAAACTGAGATGTGCCAACAAGATGATCGTGGATGATTCCGGTTCTGCGACTTCTGGGATGTTTGTAACTCTGTTTCTTGCCGGGCTTAACCAGAGAGAGCGAAGTCTGGTTTATGCTAATGCCGGCCATAATCCTCCTCTGCTATTCCGGGAAGCTTCGAACTGCATAGAGAGAATGGATGTGACCGGCGTTGCCCTGGGAATGATGGAGGATATGGAATACGAGCAGAGGGAGATCGTCCTTGAATACGGTGACATCTTGCTTTTGTACACAGATGGCATTGTGGAGGCCATGAACGGCAAGGAGGAGTTCTTCGGCGAGAATAGACTCAGATCCTCCCTGGCCGCGGTAGCAGAGCTATCTGCCCAGAGGATACTGGATAGCATTTTGCGTGATTTGAGCCAGTTTTCTGATGGTGCGGAGCAATCGGATGACATAACCGCCATGGTGATCAAGGTGAGGGGACAATCCGGCAGCTTAAACCAATAAAATTATATTTGAGTAAGACAGCCCCCTGGATGGAAATCCAAAATGCCCAGAAAACCCACCAATCTTATTTACGGCGTTGACGATGAACCGCCTCTTACGACTACGCTGCTACTGGGTTTTCAGCACATTTTTATTTTATCCATTGCCTTCATCTTTCCTGTAGTGATAGTAACTGAAATTGGAGGCTCTCCTGAGGATGCGCAAAACCTCATCTGTATGGCCATGCTGGCCACGGGATTCTCCACAGCTCTACAGGCCTTGAAAAAAGGTCCGGTCGGCTCCGGCTACCTCTGTCCCCTACTAAACGGTCCTGCATTTGTGCCGGCATCGCTTTTAGCGGGCAAGGCGGGTGGCCTGGCTCTCATCTTCGGAATGACGGTAGTTGCAGGCATCTTCGAAGCCCTGTTCTCCCAGGTGGTGGGCAGGATGCGCAAGTTCTTCCCGCCTGAGGTAACTGGAACGGTGGTGCTCATGGTTGGGGTGGAGGTGATACCCATCGCCATTCCCAAGTTCTTTGGGGTGGACAGTGCACATCCGGGGGTTGCAGCGCTGCCTTTTCTGGTGGCGTTGATCACTCTGGCCGTCACGGCCGGATTCAACGTCTGGGGCAAGGGCAAGATGCGCCTCTACTCTCTTTTAATCGGCATGATAGCAGGCTATGCGGTCTCCTTTGCTACTGGCATCTTGACCTTAGACACCGCCAGACTGATAATCGACTCTGCCTTTTTCCAGCTCCCAGAGATGGGCAGATTCGGAATGTCGTTTAGCGCTGTCATGCTCGTGCCCTTCCTTGTGGCAGCCTTCTCCTCAGCGCTGAAGACCATGGGCGATCTCACTACCTGTCAGAAGATCAACGATGCCGATTGGAGGAGAATCGAGATGCCGTCCATAAGCCGCGGGATGCTGGCCTGCGCAGCAGGAAACATAACCTCCGGGCTTTTGGGGGCCTTGGGCCAGTCGGTCTCGTCGAGCAATATCGGCCTGTCCATCGCCACAGGCGCGACCAGCAGGCGCATTGGCTATGCGGCAGGCGGCATTCTCGTGTTGCTGGCCTTCTTTCCCAAACTGGCCGCCATCTTCGTGATAATGCCTACACCGGTAATGGGCGCGTCTCTGATCTTTACGGTTTGCTTCATGATCATGGCAGGAATTCAGATCATCATGTCCCGCATGATCGATTCAAGAAAGACCTTCGTGGTTGGACTCTCAATCATATTCGGGCTCTCTTTTGATGCAGTGCCTGGAATTTATGCAGGCATCGATCCGATGTTGCAGCCCCTGCTGTCGTCGTCTCTGGCAGTGGCAACGATCTGCGCCGTGATGCTCAACGTCTTCTTCCGCATGGGAATCAGCCAGAAGATGGAGTTTGAGATAGATCCTGCTGTCGATACGTCTGATAAGATATTTCAGACAATGGAGAAGCAAGGAGGGATCTGGGGTGCACGGCGAGAGGTCATATTCAATGCCATCGCGGCCATGAACGAACTGCTGGACGCATCTCCCTTCCTGGGTCTGTTGGAAAAGAAGATTGCCTTGAGCGTTCAGTTCGATGAGTTCAACCTGGATGTTCGAGCGGTCTATGAGGGCATGCCCTTTGATATTCCCGCTGCTATGCCCCGGATCGACTCCATGCACGATGCAGAGGCAAGCGCGCTTGCTCTCTCTGCGTTTACCATGAGCAGGTACGTGGATAAGATAAGCTTCTCAACTAAAGACGGGAAAACTGAGCTGCTCATGCACTTCGAGCATTAGGGAAGAAGTACGAGTACGGGCATGTCTCCTGGATGATAGGCGGGCTGGCGGAGAGATGCTCGGCGGCGAAAATGGTGCGGGAGGCGATGCGGGACTCGCCCGATTCTCCCGCCTGCAGGATGTGCTCTCGATATCAAAACCACTGCTCCAAGAGCGCTAAATGCGAGGCTTCAAAGCCTTCCAGAAAATCAGCGACCCGGAGCAACGGCTGCCGCACGTTTTCTTCTGCATAGTCCGCTTCATCCGGTATTAAAACTTTCATATCTCCCATTGGGAAGCACGTTTGACTATTCAAAACCAGACGTACCAGTATATGGTATATCCGGTTTTGGTCCGGTATATGCAAAGTCATTCACTAAATCTCCGTCAAACAGCATCATAAATTAATATAATGAAAAGGTTCTGACGCGTGGTGATAAGCTGTCCGCCTTATCCTCACTTGTTGACTTGGATGCGTTTTTGCCGATATAGCCAGGTGGATTTGGCGAATGGGGGAGAGGTCAGATATGGTGATAAGGGCTACCATGGCGCTAAAACAAAGGGCTACGATGCATCGATGAAAAGAGCTGCAAACGATCTCTCGTGGAAAGATGCTTTAGCGTCATAAAAATAGTCTTCAAATAGGGGGCATGTGATGGTTACAACAGTTGAAAGAGCTGCGGTTAAAATGATGTTCAATGCTATCGGTTATAACTTATTCAACCTGCTCGGTATAGTCAACCGAAAAGTGGCCTAGCGGTAGCCATGGAGAAAATGCAAAAAAGAGTGAAGAAATGAAATGAATATAGCAAAAACATGCAAAGAATGATGGGTCATACAATATTCAAAGCGAAAATATGTACATGCTCAATAGAGTTACCAATTTGCCAGAACAATAATTATAAATAGATATAGTTAATATGTGATTCATTGTGGGAGAAAT
>JBATEC010000166.1:0-9171 GCA_049663825.1 Methanothrix sp.
GGTACTGGCAAAAGCAGGTGAGACGGAGTATGCCGTCGTTTTAGCCAGAGACAAAGGAATGATCGACGAGGCCATCGCTATTCTGGTTGATGCGGGAGACTTTCTTTGGGCAGCTTTAATTGCCAAGAACGAGGGCCAGGATGCTCTTTCCGAGAAGCTCTACAGGGACGGCCTGAAGTATTACATCGAGATGGAGATGTTTGGGAGAGCCATATCTGCTGCAAATGCTCTGGGCCTATCACCAGATGTGATCGATGATCTCTATCAGAGGGGCGTTGTCAGAGAGAGCCGGGATGTCGACCTCGCTCACAGCAGAGATATGATAGATTGCACCATGCAATCACTTGATATATCCCTCATTGGTAAGGACGATGAGCTATCCCTGCAAGTTATGCAGGCATTGCATGAGGAGCGAGAAAAAAGGGTAAGACAGTGATTCGCGCACGAGCATCCACTGCAAATTTCTTACTCATCCTTGAGACGGATTTCCAGAGACATCAGATCCTCTGCCACAATAGTCCTCTCAAAGATGGATTTTGCCTCTTTTAAAAGCCGGGAGGTATCCTCAGAATACCGGGAGCTTATATGAGTCAAGACGAGCTGTCCCACATCGGCGCTTTTGGCGACATCAGCTGCCTCTGCCGCAGTGCTATGCTTCGTCTCTTTTGCCCACTCTGCCATATCATTAGCCAAAGCGCAGTCGTGGATGAGCAGATCCGCACCCATGCTGGCAAGCTGCACGGATTTGCAGGGTCTTGTGTCTCCAGTGTAGACGACCCTTCTTCCCGGACGGGCGGGGCCTATAACCTGATTGGGCTCTATCTTTTTGCCGTCCACCTCTATTTCCTGGCCATGCTGCAGCTTTCCGAAGAGCGGTCCGGGCGGTATGCCCAAGGAGACAGCTGCATCGCGGTTGAATCGACCAAGACGTGCATCTTCTTCTAAAGAGTAGCCAAGGCTGGGAACGCTGTGATTGGTTGAGATGGCCCTTACCTGGCATCCTTTCAGCTTCAGCACGTCTCCCGGCACGAGTTCGATCGCCTGGACATCGAAGTTGCGAGAGAAGTAGCAGACGGACTTGAAGCTCTCCACCAGATGCGCAGTATGAATGGGACCGACGATTGTAATTGGATTTTTTCTTCCCTGGAAGGCAAGAGTTTCCAAGAGGCCGGGAATGCCTAATATGTGGTCGGCGTGCAGATGAGTTAAAAAAATGTAGTTTAAGCGCATCATGCCCGTTCTCGCTCGCATCATCTGCCTTTGCGTGCCCTCTCCGCAGTCGAAGAGCATCATCTCTCCCTCGCGGTTGATCAGGATCGCGGAGGGATTTCTCTCCGGCGTTGGAAGCGATCCGGCTGTTCCCAGGAAAGTCACATTTAGCATCTTTCGGCCTCGTTAAAGTTCTCGGAGCAGAGATAATGTTCTCCCATATCATCTTTTGCATCGAGATCATGCGAGGATGATCTATGAAAAAGAAAAAAGGCAAAACCAAAACCTTTATCAGATATAAAAGACAGCCTTGGGCTGGTGTAGGAAATGGATGCGATTACTATCGTCGAGTGGCTTCAGGCCCTGCTGATATTGGCAATATTCCTGGGAATAATGGCCGCAAGCTTCAAGGTCTGGCGCTGGAACTACGCAACGCCGCCCAGATAGATCCTTTGGCATAAGAAGGTCTACCAGATAAGATGGTCTATCATCTGTTTTATTTTTAATTTTGAGGTGAAAGCTGGCGGTTTGAGCCTATGATATAGATTTCATAAAAAAAATTGAGAATTCCAGCTTCACGTCCAGATCGAAGGAGGTGTGCTGCTTTCCTGTGTCCCGACAATCGGCCTTGCTGCCGATACCAGGCCCGCCATCGCTTGAACGGATGTCTGGGTGAAGACATAACCAGCTAATTCGGCATTGACGAGGTACATTCCCGCCGCAACATCGATGGCATAGTACCCGGCAGAATTCGTCATTGTAGAGAATTTCCCGCCCTCATTATTGGACACAATCACCTTAACGTCGGACATGCCCTGGCCGCTTTGATCCTGCACTTTTCCAGTCAGACTAAAGGAGATGGGATAGCTTCCTGGACCTACTGTGATGGCGAGATTATTGCTGGGCAGACCAGCAGAGACGAAGCGATAGATGTGCGCACCAAGATAATCCGCATAAGCGCCGCTTATCCTGTACCAGCCAGGTGTGACATAGCCCTGGTTTAGGATTTGGCGGTTATAATCGTTAAGCAGGAAGCTGCCCTTTCCGTTTACTCTTGCCCAGAGCACATACGGCTCGCCGAGTGAAACTGCACCCTCTGTTATGAGGTGTTTGCCGCTTTGCAGGTAAAGCTGATTGGCCAGCTTCTCGCCGCCTCCTACAACCAGTTCTTCACTTGCCGGGTCGGCAGGCGCAAGCAGCAAGCTGAAAGCGCTAAGGTCCGTACCAGTGGAATCTAAATCCGCTCTTCCTGTACTATAAGTGCTGAGGTAGTCCGGTACTACGGTGCTGAACTGATTGCTGCTTGATACAGGCGTTCCCATCCATTCAGTACCGCTCTGATCATAGGCTTTTGAGCCGCCCATGCCCTGTGATACGGATGGATCTGCTGAAAGCAGGGCGATCATCAGCCCTGCAATAATAAATCTAATCTTCTCCATGCTGAAATCCCCCCTAATTCTATAGGCAGCTTAGCACTTAAATATTATGCATTTTCGTCATTCTATCGAGATAGTGCAATCACATTTATAAATGAAAAGTACATCCATGCAATGTAGGGCAGCGCTGGATATGGTGGTGCAAGAATTGCATATTGAGAGCTGCCTGGCAGTATAAGAAAAAATGAGAAATGAAATTTGAATTGACCTGAAAAGGAATTTAGCAGTACAGAAAAATATAAATAAAATATGATTAATTAACTTAAAACCGTCATGTATTGGAGGAGATCTATGGATCATGTCAGGGTCGGTGGAGTCTGTCTGCTTCTCATAATAATAGCTGCGGCTCTGCCAATTAATGTATTGGCGCAACCCCCTCGGACTGCAACCAGCTCGGATTCTGGTATCGATAATGCAGCAAACGGGGCGGCCCCAATCATAAGTCAGAGCTTGCTTTCTAAGAGCACACAGGAAGAGACGATATCGGCAGATAAGCTGGCCAAGCGAAACACTGGTCTTAAGCCGCTGACATCTGCCGGACAGGTCGCAAAATCTGAAGAATCTGCGGCCCCGGAAGTGGCAGCAAGTACCGCCGCCTCTGCCCCGGAAAGCATTGCAGGACAGGCCGCCGCCAGCCAGGAGCCGGCCCAGGATGCGACTACAACACCGGATATGATCCAAACTGAGGCATCCGCGGAACCACCAGCGACATCAAATGACGTGGCTGTATCGGATCAACCCGCAGAGGCTGCTGCAGAAACGACTGTTGCTCCTCCTGAGAACGTAGCTTTGGGAACGGCAGTCTCGGCCGATGCAACCGCTGCCAACATTACCGACTCACAAAATGCATCTCTGAGCGAAACGGAAACTGTATCAGATAACGTTTCTGAGACTGAATCGGAAAATGCCACTGCAGATGAAGCTGCCAAGGCTTTGGAAGAAACTGATGAAGCTGGTGAACCGGTTGATCGTATCTGGCGGGAAGGAATCAGCTCAGATGAGTACACCTGGGATTACAGGAGCTTCTCCGGCTTCTTCTACGACATGGAAAACAATGTCGGCACAGAGAGGCTAACCGTCAAATTGCAGGGCAACGACAGATCCATTGATTCCGGCAATCTGATATACAGTACAACTGCCGAGAAAATGGATTATCAATTTGGAGAATGGGGAGAATACCAGGTCATCGGCTTTATGGCTGAAAAGTACTTTGCCGGATATCTGCAGGGAGACGGCGAGATCTTCGACAATGATGTCAGCCTCATCAATGACGGCCAGCTCCGGAGGGTGCTCTTAGATAGTGATGATGAGAGCACCATTACCACCGGATCGGTCCTCACAATGGAAGAGGGATATGAGCTGCGCATCAAGCAGATCGATATCGACGGGAATAAAGTATATCTTGGTCTGGCCAAGGATGGAGAGGAGATAGACAGCAAGGTCGTCTCTCCGTCAGGCAGTCTGAAGAGCGCCACTTATGAGTATAAAGTGGATATCTCCGGAGAGGACCAGCCGATCATCATGGCTCACATATCCAATGTCTTTGCCAGCACCGAATCCGACCTGGTAACCGTAGACGGCCTCTTCCAGATATCCGATACATACGATTCTGTTGAGAGCGGCGATGAGTATGGCAAGATGCAAGTGTCATCTCTCTCGGATACGGGCTTTGAGATGGATAACGACAATACCATCTCTCTGAGAAAGGGCGGCACAGCCGAGATCTTCGGTGATGTTGGATTTGTTGTTGCAGATTCTAATGAGCTGCGCTTTGCCCCAATAGTCGAGAGGTCGGGACCTCAGGAAGTGAGGGGCACAGTGATAAATCCGTCCGAAGAAAATGAGTTTACCTGGACGGTTTACAACTTCGAGGGCTTCTACTACGATATAGATGATGATGTGGGAACTGAGGTACTCACCGCCAAGATAACCGGTGGCAATAAGATCGAGGAGGGTGATCTTCTCTATTCCACAAGCCCGGCATCGGTTGAATTCGAATTTGAGTCCTGGGGCGAGTACGATGTCGTCGGCTTTATGGCTGACAAGTACTTCGCAGGATACAATAACAAAACCGAATTCACAGACGAGGTCAGCGCCATCAATGAAGGACAGCTCAGAAAGATCCTGATTGATAACGACGACAGCCAGACCATAGCCAGCGGATCGGTTCTATCTCTGGAAGATGGATATGAACTGCGCATCAAGCAGGTGGACCTCAATGGAAACAAGGTCTATCTCGCTCTGGCCAGAGACGGAGAAGAGGTGGACAGCAAGGTGGTAACGCCCTCATCAGATCCGGGGGACAAGGCCTCCAACTACATGTACAAGGTGGACATAGGCTCTGAGAAGGATGTGCCTATCATCACCGCACATGTCGAAAGCGTCTTCAGGAGCACTGAGTCGGATCTGGCCACTGTGGACGGCATCTTCCAGGTATCCGATAGCCCGGAGTCTGTGGAAGAGGGCGAGATACACGGCAGGATGAAGGTTGAGACGCTGGGCGATGACGGCATCACCATGCAAAATGACGGCTCAATCAGCTTGGGCAGGGACAAGACCATTGAGATCATGGAAAACCTGAAGTTCAGAATTGCCGACAGCGATGAGAGGCTGATGGCGCCTATTGCCATCAAGCCGGGAGAAGGGAGCGATATGACACTGAGCGTTCCCGCGGCTATCGTGGGCACACCGGTAACCATCAGCGTTAAATCGGGCACCTCAGTCATCTCCGGAGTGCAGTTCTTGATGAATGGCAGCAGCATAGGAACTGCGGATGCTACGGGTTCATTCACCTACACACCATCCACAGTCGGAACCTTCCCGATTGTTGCCAAGAAGACCGGATACAATGACGCCAAGGCCGATTTGGTGGTAAGGACCGCGGCAGAGGCATCTCAAGTATCTGCATTCGAGCAGGCCAATGCCACATTGACAAATCAGCTCACCATCAATGCGCCGGCAGAGGTCATCAAAGGAGAAAACTTCCTCATAACCGTTGTAGAAGGCATCAACCAGACGCCTGTGGATGCGGCAGCATTATTCCTGGACGATGAGAGCATCGGCAGCACTTCCGCCCAGGGAATGAGGACTTACTCCGCCAATGTCACCGGCGAGCATACCTTGAAGGCAGAGAAGGAGGGCTTCAATTCCGCCACCAAACAAATCATGATATCCTCAGCCCTGAGGGTCGTTAATCTGACGGTGCCGGATAAGGCCAACGTTGGCAGCGAGATTAAAATCTCTGCCATTGTAGAGAACATTGGCAGCAATGAAGACACCCGTCTGCTGGAGCTGAAGGCCAACGACACGGTTGTGGGCTCCAAGAATGCCACAGTAAAAGCCGGCGAGAACTCCACCTTAGGATTCACTTACAAGCCTAAGGATACTGGATTGACCAGAATCAGCCTGGATGAGCAGAAAAAGACCGTGAACGTGGAGAAGGCAGAGAGCAAAAACTGGCTCGTTGCCCTGATCCTGGTGCTGCTCATAGCCATAGGAGCAGGGTACTACCTGTACACGACCGGAGAGCTGGACAATCTGCAAAAGCAGGTTAAGAAGATGATGCAAGGGCGATAGTTAGAGTCGCCCTTTGCGTTTCTCTTTTTGCTTTTTTAAAGATTAGGTATTTTTTCAAGCATCCTCGAAATCTATGTGGATATCGAGTTGCTTACCCTCGGCACTAAAATCTATTAACGTGAGGGTCCCAGGAAATCTACCTCTCGGAGCGTGTTCTTTTTGAACACATTATCCTCGTATACCTGAGCAAATTCGGTTCACTCCCGGTAACTTAATAGCCGTAGCCAATTGGCAAGTAATCCGATGAGTAGTAGGAAGGAACATTGCCATAATACGGGAATCCATAGTAGGGATACGTATTGGTGTAGACCGGCTTTCCAGTTTTAGGGTCCATATAATAATTGATTTGCATGCCTGTGTAAGGATCGATATAGGCATAGATAGGATATCCTGTAGTTGGATCAACGTATATTTTTCCTAACCAACCGCTGGTATAGTTGAGCGACTTCCAAATGTAATAGGGGTCTGCTAATAACTTTCCATTGACGACTATGCTGCCTTTAGGCGAACCACCCCATGACCAGAGATCCTTTTTGAGATTCTGCTCGGCTGGTTTGAGATTTTGGGCTTTAAAGCTGCTTATCCAATTCTTGCCGAAATCTCCACTTACGCTTAACGCAGAACTCGTACTTTGGCCGTAGCAGCCTATGGCTAATAGACATATCGTTAGTGATACGATAACTGCAAATGCAGCTTTCATTTCAGACCTTCCCCTACCCTTAACAGTATGAAGCAAAGCGATAAAAGCCTTTTGCATTCATTCAGTATCCTTGTGTCGTGAAAAACTATACGGTTGGTATTAAATAAGACAAAGAAAGGACTTAGAGTACAGGCTCGTTTAGACGAAAGAGACTATGAAACTTGGAAGAAGATCTCAGATGAAAATATGGCACAATTAAAAATTATCTTACAGGAAGTATATCCATTGTGGAATTATTCTATTGAACCGCGTACAAACTCAAAAACACCGAGAATTATGAAGTAAATTATTTTCAGTCAACTCCTTAGAGACGATCGAATCGTTTAAAAATATATAAATAAATCTATTTTTTAAAATAAAATCCACATGTGCTAATTTTATTTATATCCTCTGGCGTCAGCGGGAAGGCCTTGCATATGCTGGGCCGAATACAGTATATCCTGCAGCGCTTGTTTTTGGCGTCATGGGCGAGGCACAGCTCGCAGCATTTGCCGCATCGAGCACACTCTCCGTACCTCTTAGCCTGCCACGCTAAAACTTGCTTATTCTTTAGGTACCAGACAATCCTTCTTCTAATCCATCCGTCTAACATGGAAAACCTGCTCATGGGCCTGCTGATGCTGTTGTTCTCAACCTCGCCTTCGGCCTGGCAATCTGAGCCACTGAAACGATTAAAAAGATTACGGCCCGCAGCAACCATCTTGAGCTAAAGGTACCGGAGCCTAAGTTCTGTACCCAAGGTTTATCTAAATGAAAGCGAGATATAAAAATTCAGGTGATGCAAGAA
This sequence comes from Methanothrix sp., assembly GCA_049663825.1. Classification (GTDB taxonomy): domain Archaea; phylum Halobacteriota; class Methanosarcinia; order Methanotrichales; family Methanotrichaceae; genus Methanothrix. The sequence goes on from JBATEC010000166.1 coordinate 7,709, forward strand.
TGAAGAGCCTTAAAGGCACAAAGACCGAGAAAAATCTGATGACGGCATTTGCCGGGGAATCACAGGCCCGAAATAGATATTCATTTTTTGCCTCTCAGGCAAAAAAAGAGGGCTACGAGCAGATTGCTGCCATATTCCTGGACACTGCCGACAATGAAAAGGAGCATGCAAAAGTACTCTTCAAGCTTCTGGAGGGCGGAGAAGCAGAAGTTTCCGCACGTTTTCCTGCAGGAGTCATTGCAGATACTACTGCAAATCTAAAGGGTGCAGCAGAAGGCGAGCGATATGAATATGCAGAAATGTATCCCTCTTTTGCACAGATCGCCAGGTCTGAGGGCTTTGCTGAGATTGCTGCAACCTTCCTCAACATAGCCGTAGCCGAAAAAGGGCATGAGAGAAGGTACCTCTCTCTGAAAAAGAATCTCGATGAGGGCGTTATATTCAAGAGAGACGGAAAGGTAGTCTGGAGATGCCGCAATTGCGGATATCTGCATGAGGGCAATGCTGCACCTGAAGAGTGCCCAGCCTGCAAACATGAGCAGGCATACTTTGAGGTCTTTGGCGAGGTTTATTAGAGATAGCCAGGCTGTAAAGCAGACAAAATGTCTGCCGAAATTTTTGTTTTCCTTCAGCGCAGCGTATTTATGCCACTGCACAGATAACTGATACGGAGAATGGAATGAAGCGAATGATATTGATCATCGTAGTGCTGATCGCGGTAGTCCTATTAGCGCAAAGCAAACCATTAATCAATCTGGGGGGCGGGGAAGGAAATCAGATCTTAAGCGGATTGACAAATAATACGACCACCAATTCCTCGATCAATCTCTCGCAGAACGCTTCTACCCTGAATCTCAGCGGAGAGGAAGGAAGCTCAATGCTGCTGGATTTGGCAAATTCCTCAAAAAATCTCTCCGAATGGGGCTCTGAGCCCCCTAAGGCACCATTGCCTCCCAATTATGATCCTAAGTTGGAAAAGACCGTCGCGGTCCTCAGAGCGAATCATGGATTTTGAGGAAATAATATGAGAGCTTCATTGGTCGCAATTATCTGCATATGCGTTAGCTTGATATGCATACCATTATCCTGTGGATTTCAAAGTGTCGGCGAAGACTTTGGGACTTCATGGCTGGAGAATTACGGGACAAGGCCGGTAAGTACCCTGGAAATTGCCAACAACCTATGGAACTGGGGCAATGCACCCAAGGGATTCGCGCTTCATAACGGCACACTCTACCCACCGGGAACTGAACCTCAATGGTTCTATCCCGATAGCTATTCGGACTTTACTCCGATCATCATAAATCAAACGGATTCAAGCAAATTATCATCCCAGAATAGCTTAAACGTAGATCCGTGGCTGCTGGCCCAGCTATCGGGAAGGCCTGTGGCTCTGGTCAGTGAGCCGAAGAGCACTCTATTTTAAAATTTTTTGGGGAGAAAGAGAGGCCGCACACATCCAT
>JBATEC010000167.1:0-6994 GCA_049663825.1 Methanothrix sp.
TCTTTGATGAGCTAATTGATCGTGGTTTAAAAGATGTTAAATTGGTCGTTTCAGATGGCCATAAAGGGATCCAATGGAGTGAACCCCTCCGAGTGTACAATGAGTTAAGCAACATCAACTCATGGAGGGAAGTATATGAAAAAGACGAGGCGGCGTTACGACCGAGCATTCAAGATATCAGTAGTAGCTGAACTTGAGAGTGGCAAACCTCTTGCTCAGATCGCCCGCGAGCATAGCATCCATCCTGCCCTGCCCCCTCGATGGAGAGAAGAGCTGGCCGAGAATCCCGAAAAAGCGTTTAGCGGTAATGGAAATCAGTATAAGGACCAGGCAAGGATTGCAGAACTTGAGCGACTGCTCGGCCAGGCTCATGCCGAGATTGAGCTTTTTAAAAAAAGCCTTCGCCATGACCCAAAAGAAGGTTCGAGAGGAGAGAATAAAACCGACGCTGATGGACGGTATATGACTATCCAAGATGTCCTTTCAGACGGCCTTGTGTTGTCAATATCTCAATCCTGCCAGGCACTTGATGTAAGTCGCAGCGGCTACTACAAATGGCAGATGCCTCCGGAAATGGTCCCATCTGTGAATATAGATCTAAGAAACCAGATCCAAGAGATCGCTCTGGAATTTACTGGCTACGGTTACAGGAGGATTACGGCAGACTCCAATATCGCGGCTTTGAGGTTAACCACAAGCGGGTTCTGAGACTGATGCGACAAGATAACCTTCTGTGCAAAAAGAAGAGATTCAAGCCAATAACAACTGATTCCAGTCATGGATTACCAGTATATTCAAACCTTCTGAAAAACGCCGAGATCAATGGACTGAATCATGTTTGGGCTTCAGATATCGCATACGTCCAGTTGCTACATGAGAACATCTATCTCGCGGTGATCCTGGATCTTTACAGCAGAAAATGCATCGGCTGGGAGCTGAGCAGAAACATAGACAGCCAACTGGCCATGAATGCTCTGGACAAGGCAATAGAAAATCGCTGGTCAAAATCTACTCATGAACTTGTTCATCATTCGGATCAGGGCGTTCAGTATGCATCCCACGATTATGTAGATTGTCTCAAAGAGCATAACATCCTGATCAGGGGTGCAGTCCAACTAGACGGCAAGCTACCCGAGCCCGAAAAAGCGTTGGACAGCGTGCTCTCTTCAGGATTAAGTCCTATATGCTCGTTTGCATAGTCATCTACTGTAGCCCCATATACGACATTTGTTGAAGAGCTACCGTCATTGCCTCCTGTCGAAGCTGAGAGCTCCAGAACAGATGTAAGAGCTACACTAATTAGAAAAAGTGTTAATAAAACGGCCCCTTTGATTATTTTCATATTTTCCCTCCCATATACAATTATACCGGGTCGATTTCCAATGGATTATTATACTCTTGATGATGATAAACTTTATTACAGTCCCGGCTATAGTGCTCTAGATGATGCATAGGCCTTTGTTGATTCTTCTGATAGTAGTATTTGCACTCATCTCAAACGTCTGTGGAGTATACTGGTCAAGCAGCATTGCGACCAACTCGTCTCATTGGTCCATCTTCCGAGAGAGCGGCAATATTAGCTTTAGCCTGACTGGCTCCGTGGAAGGCAAAATATCGCCAGTAGAGTCAAATGGAAGAATCCTGCATCCATATCAAGCCTATTATGCAGAAGTTGCATCTAACGACGTTCGGTTAAGAGAGAGAACAAGCGCTATGGAAGGTAGCTACAAATCCATAGATGAGATAAAGATGCAATCTACTGTTCATCCAGATGAAATCGATATCCTGGTTGATAAGCCAGTTGGAACTGATATATACACGATCGAGTACAAAAATGAGAAATGGCCGGTTTTTCTAAAGGCCAGTAGAACTATAGATTACTCAGGCCAACAGATAAATGATCGAGATTTTGAGGGAAATAACGGAGACTTTGTAGGTGCAAGCTTCCTATACAACCGTGAGTTATCTAAGGAGCAAAGGTCTGTTATTTGGCTGCAGAGGCTGAATGCCACAGTACTAGCTACCAATGATTCTATTCTACTCGCCGAGTTCAAGCCCACGAAATATTTGGGCTATCAAATCAAAGCAAACATGACGGGCATAGCGGATTTAAGCTTTAGACTTAGAGATTCTCGGTACGATGTCAAACACCAGAACTATCCTGCAGTCAGTGAGAGAGAAGAACGGTATTACGGTACATATGATCTTTCACGAAAAATCGAGATGCGATCTGTGTACGAAAAATATAATGATACCGATGAAGAGGTTGATAGTTGGTTACCGTGCTGTAATGGCGATTGGAACGACATAAGATACTTCGATCTGAAGGGCTTTAGAGCCAGTGCGAAAGAGGTCTTCGATTGCACTTGCCCTCGGATAAACTTATATCGCTTGGGTTAAAATAAAGAAGAGGTGTGCGGGAAGTGAAGGATATTCTTCTCAAGGTGGCCAAAGCCTATCCAAATGACTCAGCCCGGGGCATAGCTCGCCTGGACCCCAATGCTCTGCTTACGCTGCGGCTTTCTCCCGGAGACATCATTGAGATAGAGGGAAAGAGACTTACGGCAGCCAAGGTCTGGCGCGCCGACCGGCAGGACTGGTCTCAGGATTACATCAGGATAGACGGATTCATTCGCCAGAATGCGGGAGTGGGCATTGGAGATAAAGTGAAGATTCGCAAGGCCAAGTTCGCCGACGCCCAGCGGGTCATCCTGGCTCCGCCATCCGGCTCGCACATGCATTATGGAGATGAAGCGGCAGATATGATCCGCCGCCAGACCCTGAAGCGACCGGTAGTCGCAGGCGATATTCTCCCCATCATGAGCTCTGCAGCCCATCCTTTTGTGGGGCGCATGGAGGCTGTGCCGCTGGTGGTCACCGAGACCCATCCAGATGGTGTGGTGATCATATGCGAGCGAACCGAGATCCTTTTGCTGGAAAAGCCGGCCAAGAGCGTTCGCTCCGTCAAAGCCACCGGAACCACCTACGAGAACGTGGGCGGCCTGCATTCCGAGGTGCAGCGCGTGCGAGAGGTAATTGAGCTGCCCATAAAGCATCCCGAGGTATTTCAAAAACTGGGCATTGAGCCGCCCAAGGGCGTTCTGCTCTACGGTCCGCCGGGCACGGGCAAGACTCTGATAGCCAAGGCGGTGGCCAATGAGTGTGGAGCCAATTTCTTCTCCATAGCCGGGCCGGAGATAATGTCCAAGTATTACGGCGAGAGCGAGCAGCGGCTCAGAGAGATCTTTGATGATGCCCAGAAGGCAGCACCTTCTATCATCTTCATCGACGAGATCGACTCCATCGCACCCAAGCGAGGTGAGGTCACAGGTGAGGTGGAGAGGCGCGTGGTGGCGCAGCTGTTGGCCATGATGGACGGCTTAAAAGAGCGCGGCCAGGTTGTGGTGATCGGTGCCACAAATAGAGAAGAGGCCATCGATCCGGCACTTCGCCGGCCGGGCCGGTTCGACCGTGAGATAGAGATCGGAGTTCCGGATCGATCCGGAAGAATCGAGATCCTGCAGATCCACATGCGTAGCATGCCCATCTCTGAAGACGTGAGCCTGGAGAGCCTGGCGGACAGAATGCACGGCTTTGTGGGGGCAGACATAAATGCGCTCTGCAAGGAGGCGGCCATGAGGGCGCTGCGCCGCTACCTGCCTGATCTGACCACTGAGGACGAGATACCTCCCGAGATCGTGGAAAAGATGCTCGTTATGAGAGAGGACTTCGAGGAAGCTCTAAAGGAGATCGAGCCTTCCAGCATGCGAGAAGTCCTGGTGGAGGTGCCGCGCGTGCACTGGAGTGACCTGGGCGGCCTGGGATCGATCAAGCAGGAGCTGATCGAGGCCATCGAATGGCCCCTTAAGCAGCCGGAGAAGTTCCGCCAGATGGGCATACGTCCGCCCAAGGGCGTTCTGCTCTACGGTCCGCCTGGCACTGGAAAGACCATGATCGCCCAGGCGGTGGCCAACGAGACTGCAGCCAACTTCATCAGCGTGCGCGGGCCGCAGATGCTCTCCAAGTGGGTTGGTGAGTCTGAGAAAGCCATCCGGGAGATCTTCAGAAAAGCGAGGCAAGTCTCTCCTGCCATCATATTCTTCGATGAGCTGGATTCCATTGCACCCATACGGGGCACAGATGAAGGCAGCCACGTCATGGAGCGGGTAGTAAATCAGCTCCTGGCAGAATTAGACGGCCTGGAGACGCTCAAAGATGTGGTGGTCATAGGTGCCACGAACCGGCCGGATATCCTGGACCCGGCGCTTCTCCGGTCGGGAAGGTTTGATCGCATGCTCCTGGTGGGGCCGCCCGATAAATTAGGGCGGCATGAAATTCTCAAGATTCAAACTGCGAAGATGCCCAAAGGCGAGGATGTAAACTTAGAGGAGCTGGCGGAGCTGACGGAAGGCTACGTGGGCTCGGACCTGGACTCGCTCTGTCGCGAGGCGGCCATGCTGGCACTGCGTGAGGATGGGGCAAAGGTGGAGATGAACCACTTTCGCGAGTCTTTGAAGAAGGTCAGGCCGAGCGTTGAGGAGAATATGGTCAGCTACTACGAGAGGATCAGCGAGAGGTTCAAGGGCGGAATTAAGGTTGAGCCCGCTTCGCTCATCGGCTACAGATAATACAGAATACATTAATCAAATTAAAGGGATCAGGCGAGGGGTATGGCAAAGGTGTTCTCGGGAAGCATTGCGGGAAAAGAGATCGTAAACATCGACGGCATGGTGTTAGGCGAGCTGGAGGATGTGATCTTTGAGGTGCAGACCGGAAAGCTGGTGGATCTATTGGTCAAGCCGGACAAGGAGCTGAACCGCATGAAGTACAGGGAAGACGGAAGGTTTGTGCTCATCCCCTTCGGCTCTGTGGTGGCCATCAAGGACTACATCGTGATCGACGAGAGCCGGGCCATGAAGACGTAATGTGAGAAGACCAGATGGTGAAGAGGTTCAAACTGATGAATCTGATCTGCTTTAGACTCATGGGCCTTCTTGGGAAAGCCTTTAATTTATTATCGATAAAGCGAATCTAGATGAAGAGATTTACATTCTATTTAGCCGTCAGCATTCTGGTGCTGGCCGTGGCCGCATGCTCTGCGCCTGCGGCAGGAGAGGATAGCGCGACCAAAGTTCTTTTGAAGACCAGCATGGGCGACATCACAATCCAGCTTAACGACGACATGCCCATCACCACTGGAAACTTCCAAAAGCTCGTCGAGCAGGGATTCTATAACGGGGTAATCTTCCACAGAGTCATCGACGGCTTCATGATTCAGGGCGGAGACCCGGAGGGCACAGGCATGGGCGGACCGGGCTACACCATCAAAGATGAGTTCACCGATCACAACCGAAACGATCGCGGCACAATCGCCATGGCCAATGCCGGGGCGAACACGGGCGGCAGCCAGTTCTTCATCAACCTGGTGGATAACAGCTTCCTGGACGACAAGCATCCCGCCTTTGGAAAGGTCATCGCCGGCATGGATGTGGTAGATGCCATCGGCAAGGTTGACAAAGACGCCAATGACCGACCGCTCACCGACGTAAAGATAATCGAGGCCACGATTATTTAATAAGTATTTTTATTGATAATATCAAATAACGAGGACTGATAAAAATGTCAGAAGGTACATCAAACGCAGGCGGAGTTAAAGTACTGCTCAAAACTAGCATGGGCGACATCACACTGCAGCTTTACGAGGAAACGCCCATCACATCGGGAAACTTCAAAAAGCTGGTGGAGAAGGGATTTTATGACGGGGTCGTATTCCACCGCATCATATCCGGCTTCATGATTCAGGGCGGAGACCCTACCGGCACGGGCTGTGGAGGACCTGGCTATGCCATCAAGGATGAGCTCACCCGCAAGAACAAGAACGATCGCGGCACAATCAGCATGGCCAACGCCGGGCCCAACACGGGCGGCAGCCAGTTCTTCATCAATCTGGTGAACAACAACTTCCTGGACGGCAAGCATCCGGTCTTCGGCAAAGTGATCGAGGGCATGGATGTGGTGGACGCCATGGGCAAGGTCAAGACGGGAGCCAATGACAAGCCGGTAAAAGAGGTGAAGATAGAGAGCGCTAAGGTGATAAGGTAACTCAACTTTTTTAATTAAAGGCCCAAAACGATTTTTTCGATTTAATGTTGTCAATTATCTTTTTTGCCAGTAGAAGTCTTGCCTTCTTTCTTGGATTTGATTGGTGTGAGAATGGGGGTAAGATTGAATGTGTATTCTTTCTCAATGCCATCTGCGCTGGTAATGGTGGCAGGCTCGTCAAGCCTGTAATCTTTGCGGCTAAGGCAGATTTTATATTCTCCCTTTGTCAACATCAGTGTACATGGTGTTGTCAGGCCAAGATCGTACATGTCCTTTTTGTCTTTAGTGGGCTCGGGTTTAAGTATCGGGAAAAATTTTGCCATATACTGCTTAAGTTTTGCCAGAGACTGCTCAAAACGTCCAGTAGACGACGATTCCTGTGGGTGGTGACATCTACTCAGACAAACCTTTGCACCTTGCGGTTCACTTTTAATCGTAACCTTCCCCCGGAATGATGCCACTTGCATCAAATGATACATGCTGATAATTGTGGGGGGAATAAGCAGAAATGTAGTCTCAAAAAGCGCAACTTGGATCAGTAAGATTGCATTTTCTTGCAGTGATCCTGTAATCAATGTATCGAATCGTATATTTGTTCCCAGGATCAATCCCAATAGGGATAAACCCAACGAGGTCCCATATAATGCTACAAAGTATCTGAGCCTTCTTGGATAGAGGAGATGTTCTCCTGGCGGCAGTCGTGCACCTGGAGAGCATCGTGCTTTCTTGTGATCAGGAGTTGGGTCAAAATGCGCAGGAATTGAAAAAATATTTTTCGGAATTTGGCCAGATAGCGTTACTACCAAGGCAAAAATCGTTCCATAAACGCCTGACGCTGTACTATAATAGATCGAAAGGTCGCGTGTCACTGTAGGATTCTTGGGAAATAGGC
>JBATEC010000168.1:0-4772 GCA_049663825.1 Methanothrix sp.
CTATTAAGGTACTCAAGCTCATCTTCAGTTAACTTCAAAGCGGGGCGCTCACTAACAAATGGCATGATATTAGATTGAGTACCAGGTATTAAAATATTGCCATGTTATTTTGGAAGCTGAACACTAGAATATCGAGAGCATAGCCTTTGTTGTACCATACATCGGAAAGCTGAGGATTTATCTTGATTGCCTTATCATATGCTTTGATAGCATCATTGTACTTACCCTTGGCCAGGAGAGCATCTCCTTTTTCTCTCCAGTCACGCTTTTTAGCATCGGGGGTCTCCTGAACGCTCATGCAACTAATTATGTGCACGGAAAGCATTTAACTCTTGTTTCGGGTCATGACAAATTATCAACCACGAGACCTAGCTCCGGTCCGCACGCCCGACCGAGTCGGTCGCCTGCCGCACCTCTCTCTTGCCCTCTGCCCGCAGAAAATATATCTTAATAGTCCGCATAATGTGATCTATGATCAATTGGCAAGACCGCATCTCTCTGGACCCAAAAATCCTTGTGGGAAAACCCGTGATCAAAGGCACGCGCCTGGCGGTGGAATTTGTTATCGACCTTTTGGCCAATGGCTGGACAGAGTCCGAGATACTCCAGAACTACCCCAAATTAACTCCTGAAGACATTCAGGCCTGTCTCTGCTACGCCAGCTCCTTGATGAAATCGGAACGTGTCTATCCCAACACCATCTTGCAGGATGGCCTTAATGCGGCTTCTAGCTGACGAAAATATACCCTTACTGGCCATCGAACTGTTGCGCAGAAAGGGGCATGATGTTCTGGCCATCGCCGAAAGTACGCCCAGTATTTGCGACGAAGATGTCATGCTTATTGCGGAGAATGAAGGGCGCATTCTGCTTACCTTTGACAAAGACTTCGGAGAGCTAGCTTACAGTTCCAAGCCTCGCCCGTCCTGCGGCATCATCTTGTTTCGCATACCACTGCGATCTGCCGACTACATTGCCAAGATGATTGTCGAGGTATTGGATTCCAGATGCGATTGGCCCGGCCATTTCGCTGTTGTGGAACCGGGAAGAATTCTTTTGCGGGAGATTTAGGATCACTAGCTGGCGAAGTTCAGGCAGTATTTTCTGGATCTTGTTCTCAAGCACCCTGATGATCAGCCCCATCTCCTCCGGGCGGAGTATTTGGGCCGCAGCTGCCCCTCCGGCCGGGCCTGCTCGCTCGCGCGTGGCAGCCGGCCCTGGGCAGCCCCGTGGCATGTGGCCCCAGGCCCGCTGGAAGAAGCCAATCGCCCGCCGCAGCCTCGCCGGAATTTAGATGGGGTGATCTTGATCCGTCGGGCGACACTGCCCCCTTGCATCGAAGAACGATGACGAACCGCTAATCACGGCACTCGCTCCAGCCCAAGGGTGCTCGCGCTCAGGGGGCGCGGGAGGGCGCCTGACCTGGCAGCCTCTCAGCATCGAAAGACGAAGACGAACTGTGGGCAAAGGAACCTAAAAGTTGAATAAGCAAAACGGCCTATGATATTGTAATGAAGACTCTGAATTACCGAATCAGGCTCGAAAAAGAAGAGGAAGGCGGCTATACTGTGATAGTGCCTGCTTTGGCTGGATGTGTTACCTTTGGTGAGACTGTCGAGGAAGCCATTGATATGGCCAAAGAGGCGATAGAGGGCTATATTGAAACTTTGATCGATTTGGGGAAAGAAGTGCCAACAGATAACGATGTTTTGGAGTACACAGTTTCCGTTGAAGCCCATGCCTAAACTCCCTGTATTAACACCCCAAAAGCTTGCCAGGGCTTTGGAGAACGCTGGATTTGAGCTGATACGAATCAGAGGGAGCCATTACTATTACTATAATCAGCGAACGGAAAATATTGCAGTTGTTCCATTTCATAGCAAAGACCTTCGCAAAGGCACATTGCATGCAATTTTGAAGGATGCCGATATAAGCCTCGAAGAGTTGCTTGATCTACTTTAATCGCATTTCTGGATCTTTTTCTCAAGCACCCTGACGATCAGTTCTATCTCCAACATGCCGTGACATACTGCACTTCCGAATCTATCTCGATTCTGTCTCTGAAGCATCTTCTCAGAGAGTGCGCTTTTTTCTCCGGCTGATATTATGTTTCAGCTCTTTAGCCTTGACGAGGGCTTCATAGGCTTCTTTTGTGTGACCCAGCAACCTGAGAGCATTGCTTTTATTGTACCATACATCGGGATCTTGTGGATTGATCTCAATGGCTTTGTCTAATGCCTTAATAGCATCCTCCAGTTTGCCCAGAATACCCAGAGCTGCACCCATATTGAGCCATGCATCGGGATCTTTTGGATTTAGCTCAATAGCTTTAGAGTATGCCTTAATAGCATCCTCCGGTTTGCCCAACCCAACAAGAGCAACGCCTTTGTTGTGCCATGCATCTGCGGAGTCCGGTTTAATATCAATGGCTTTATCTAATGCGTTAATAGCATCCTCAAACTTGCCTAGCTTTACAAGAGCGTTGCCTTTGTTGAGCCATGCATCTTTAAATTGTGGATTGATCTCAATAGCCTTATCAAATGCTTTGATAGCATTCTCCAGTTTGCCTAGAATATCGAGAGCATAGCCTTTATTGTACCATACATCGGAAAGCCTAGGATTTATCTTGATTGCCTTATCATATGCCTTGATCGCATCATTGTACTTACCCTTGGCTAGGAGAGCATCTCCTTTTTCTCTCCAGTCACGCTTTTTGGCATCGGGGGTCTCCTTAATGCTCATGTAACTAATGATGTGCACGGAAAGGATTTAACTCTTGTTTCTGGTCATGACAAATTACCAACCACGAGACCTGGCTCCGGTCCACACGCCCGACCGGGCCCGCTCGCTCGCGCATGCGCACGGGGCAGCCTCATGCCAGGCGGCCCCAGGCCCGCGGGCGGGCGCCGGTCACCTTTGCGGCAAGGTCGGCGGGATTTAGGTCACATGTGCCGGTAACAGGTCGTCATCTTTTCGAAATCCTTATAGCCTAAGGCGTAAGATTGGATACTATGCCTGCTGTTGTGAAAGCTCCTGAGAGGAAATCCACTTGGGCCAATCTCGAAGAAGATGACATTGCCACGGGTATTATCAAAGGACTCAGGGACTTTAAAGAAGGAAGATTTACCCGCCTCAAGAATGCTGATGAGCTGGCAGAGCATTTCCGAAACCTTTAGATTGCCATGGCTTTCCAGACCATAACAACGTACTATTTTGATAAAAAATTTAAAAAGCTGACTAAAAAAGATGGATTATTAAAAGAGCGAGTTATCAGGAAGCTCCAGGAGATCAGCATCAATCCGGAAATCGGAGAGCCCAAACGTCATGCCCTCAGGGGGCTTCGCAGTGAACATATTGATCCATTTGTTATTATCTATGCTATTATTAAAGATGTAATATTATTAATAAACTTCGATGATCATGATAAGGCATATGAGTCAACTCCTCAGATACTGGATAGGCTACTTTGCGATCCCAGGACTATAGAAGCCCTGGAAAGCTCCGGGATAGAGGCCGAAGAATACATCCACTTCGTGAAGTCCATTGGAAAAACGAAATGACAAAGGAGGCGACCAAGATCCTCTGGGTAGTCAGAGGCTCCCAGCATAGGATGATGAAGGGCCATCAATCACGGGATCGGCACCTCCAGCACGCCCGGCTGGGCCCGCTCGCGTGCGCGTGGCGTCCGGGGCAGCCTCTCGGCCAGGCGGCAACAGGCCCGCGGGCGGGAGCGGTGGCAGGAGGCTTCGTCTGGGACGTAGTTGGCAGCGATAGGTGGCGCAAGTGGGCATCGAAGGTACCAACGGACTAAGATAGTATGTGTATGTCATTCCGTGACGCTATTTCTCAATCAATTATTCGTTTATATTAAATAAGTACAAGGGCAACTACCGATGAAACCGCTAGAATTAATGAATATATTAAATATGCCGTATTAAGTGTGTTATTAAACAAAATATTTGTATCATTAAGCTGTTTGTTTTCTAAATATTTGTTAATTTCATCATGTCCAAGCACTTCTTCAAACGACTGAATATAAGCATTTCTTTGTGCTATCTGCAAATTGTATGCTTGTCTTAAAGTGTTTAATTGATAAAGGATGACCAAGATCATATAAACGGCAATTATGATGGATGCTGCAAGAATCGCTTTTTGCACATCAAAATCAGGCTTGAGTAAGATTCCTGCGATAGCTACCGCAATAACACCGGCGATTGTGTATAGATCTTTGCTTACGTCTTGGCTTAAGCCTATAACACGAACCGAGGTTTCTTCAATAGATGTCTTAATCATCTCTTGTATATTTTGACGTGCTTCAAAGTAATCGCTAACTTTTCCGATTAGGACATTATCATATGCAGCTTTGGTGGCTTCGCGGACCCTTGTTGCATGCTTACATAATGATGCAACATTGTCTGCACTCAATGATAAGAATTGTCGTGCAAGTTCTAATTTATCGACGGAAAAACTATCGTAGGCATATATGTATAGTTGATAAAGGTCGAAGATATAGGGCTCATATTCTAATAGCATAGAACGCTTGATAATTAACGACGCCTTGCCATGCCCCATAAATTCAATTCTATACTCACCTATATCTGCTTTAACATAATTAGCCAAAAATAGCGCCGAAAGAAGAGCACGATACATATTTAATTGATTTATTATTTCATTATTTGGATTATTTTCGTTTTTATCAATCTGTATTGAAAAGACATCTGGTGTTAGATATTCGTATGTGTTTAGCTGGCCAGCATTGTAGTTAGCATTTGGA
>JBATEC010000169.1:0-5853 GCA_049663825.1 Methanothrix sp.
CACCATCGCAGACCTTGCGCTACACATCGGCATCACTGAAAGAGCCATCAAGATGCAGATAGAGAAACTAAAGGCGCAAGGTCGCATCCAGCGCATCGGCCCGGACAAGGGCGGCCACTGGCAGACGACGAAGTGACCGCCCCCGGATGATCCGGGATGGTTTGCCGAAGCGCACCATCTCAGAAGACCCGACTCAGCATCAGGAGAGATGCGACCCATTGGACAGATTACCCGGACTGATTCTCCCTGATATACTCGATCATGTCTCCGGATGTGACATTTACCGTCTCGTCCACATAATGTACATCAGGAATCTCCTGCAGCGACTCGACATCGTACACCCTCGGACCATACTGATATCCGTTATCCTCCAGCCACCAGTTGGGATATCCGATATTCGAAACGGTCTTATTCTCTATATCGTTATACTGCCCATTTCTGTAGGTGACTATCAATCGCCCCAACAGCTCTGTCCAGCTTTTCAGGTTCTCCATTGATGTCGAATTGGTGTAGTTCGTCAGGAATAGCCTGGCTGCCGTTTCATTCTTCTCATACAGATTCAGGGCCTGCACTTCTACCTCGGACTGCCGGGACAAGGCTGCTGCCTCCAGGCGGGTCTGCTCGGCCTTGATGCTTGGAATCATCTCAGAATACATGAGCCGGGCCCAGTTTTCTACCATTTCAAAAGGCCAGAAGGCCACGTTCATGTCGAAATCCCAGTGGGATCCATTCTGGTATGCAGCAGGAATGCCGAGAATACCGGCATAAAACGGAGCATAGCAGGTCTCAGATGGCGAAGACATCCCCAGCCAGCAGACACAGCCTATGGGATCAGGCAGATTGCTTCTGGCCTGGGCCACATACGAGTAGCCACACGCGTCTGTCGAGATGGGCCTCGCCCATGCGCCGGGCTTCAGCTCATCCGGATACAGCCTATCATGTGTGTCGAACGGACCCCAAAATCGATAGGGATCCCCAAATGGACCGCCCGCAGGGGACGCAGTCTGATCGAAGACCGTGCCCTCGTAGTGATCCCGGTAGAGGTCAAAAGCCTCGGTCAGATTTATGGGCTCGTCCGGGACGACTGAGAAGGGATATTTCTTTGTAAACGGCCCTTCAACATAAGGTGAGAGGTTCAGAGACGGTGCAACTCTGTCGAAAATCCGCCAGACGCGACTGAGTGAGTAATATGGATGCGAATACTCTCCCGCGCCAAATGCAACTGTCCAGTCAAGCGACCCACTGGCAGGATCCCACCATTTCATAGTCTCTGCATCGGTGAAGAGATTTTGGCAGTAGATCTGATCAGGGTTTTCAGGATCAATTTCCCTGATTCGGAACTGGTTTGCAGCCACAAAAAACTCGCCATCCGGGACCTTCTGTGCAATCCAGTATCCACCTTTGCCAGACGGCGTCCCTCCGCACATCTCCATGACCCAGACCTCTTCAGGATCTCCGTATATCAGTGTCTCACCGGTTCCATAATATCCATAATCATCAATGAGCTGTCCTGTGAGGTTTACGGCCTCCCTGGCAGTTTTGCATCTCTCCATAGCAATGTTAGAAAGCTCTGAACTGTAGAAGATCCGCTTTCCTATCTCAGCATCAGGATGAATCTTTGCAAAATCAGTGCATTCTCCAGACATCAGTTGATGTTCATTAACCATACCATAGGTGCCGGTGAGGTAGCTGTAGGTATGGTTTACCTGATCGATGGACCCGATTATGATTTCATCGCTAGATGGATCCGCGGAACCATCCCTGAATTCCCCTCCGCTGTTGGGATCGTAGGGGATAGGACGTTTCGACCCGATGGTGTGGTTTTGAGCGGGGATATATTCGAAGACTACCATATCTTCTCTGATAATTCCTGCAACATAGCCTGGACCAAAGCCATCATTGGTATGGCCGACCAGTACAGATCCGTCTGCCGAGGCAGACTTGGTGACGCCAAACGTCGTGCACCCAAAGCAGGGAGAAAAAATCACAAACAATAAACATAGCGACAAAAGCAACCTGACTGCTGACATGCAGTTATTTACGTTAGTTATCCATAAATAACTTATGGCATTTATACTATCAGTTGGGACAAAAGTGGCCATTCGGCCCGAAGATTTACGGGCCGACAAACTCACCATCTCGCTTTATTGACTGCATGATGGTATTGCAATGAAGTTGACCCGTCAGCTCAGACCTTCTCCACCTCAGCCTTCACCAGCCGGTGCACCTCGCCGGCATCGGCCTTGCCGCGTGTCTTCTTCATGACAACGCCCACGATGAAGTTCAGGGCGCGCTCGCTGCCTGCCCGGTAGTCGGCTACAGCCGCCGCGCTCTCCGCCACAGCCTCACGCACGGCTTTTTGCACGGCATCGTCCTCCGCTCTGCCAAGACCCAGGGCCAGGACGATCTCCTGAGGCGATCCGCCCTTCTTGTCGAGCAGCTCGCGTATGATCTGCACCGCCCCATCCTCGCTGATCTTGCCCTTCTCCAGCATTTGCACAATCTCGGCCATGTGCTCCTCTCGGAAGCAATCAATGGTCAGATCGCGGTAGTTCAGCTCGCCCTTGAGCACATCTGCAATCCAGACCGCGGCCAGCTTGGGCGCGGCCCGCGCGGCGACAGCTTCGTAGAAGTTGGCCAGCTTGATCTCCGAGGTTAAGGATTTAGCATGATCATCAGCGAGGCCGTACTGCTTGACGAACCTCTCCCGCTTGACATCTGGCAGCTCCGGCAAGGCCGCCCGGATGGTCGGAACCCAGGTAGCGATGCGCAAGACGGCCAGATCGCACTCAGGGAAGTAGCGGTAGTCGTGAGCGCCCACCTTGCTTCGGATGGATACGGTGATGTTTCGCAGCTCATCGAAGTGGCGCGTCTCCTGCACTACTTTGATGTTCCTGCGCTGCATATTCTTCTGCCGGGTGATCTCGTAGGAGAGGGCCTTTTCCACGCCCTTGAAGCCGGTGATGTTCTTGACCTCAGATCGGTCTCCCCCTTTAAGGGAGATGTTGGCATCTATGCGCATGGACCCTTCCTGTGAGCCGTCGAAGACATCCAGATAATCGAGAATGCTTTTGAGCTTGTCCAGGAAGACGCGCGCCTCTTTGGGCGAGCTGAGGTCCGGCTCGGTTACCACCTCCAGCAGGGGCATGCCGCAGCGGTTGTAGTCCACCATGGTGTACTTGGCCTTGTCAATGGTGCCGGCATGCACCAGCCTGCCTGGATCCTCTTCCATATGCGCCCGGTTGATGCGAATATTTCGTTCCGTTCCGTCGTCGCCCAGGATCATGATGTGACCCTGGGTGGCCAGAGGATAGTCATACTGGCTGATCTGAAAGCCCTTGGGAAGGTCCGGGTAGTAGTAGTTCTTCCTGTAGAAGAGCGTCTCCTCCTCAATCTTGCAGTTCAAGGCCAGGCCCACCTTTATGCCATACTCCACTGCTTTCTTGTTGATCACGGGCAGAGAGCCGGGCAGTCCCAGGCAGACGGGACAGGTGTGGCTGTTGGGAGGAGAGTCGTGGTAGGCAGTGGAGCAGCCGCAGAACATCTTAGACTGCAGGCGGTTGAGCTGTACGTGAATCTCGAGACCAATGATGACGTTTTCCATTTCTAGACCACCTCCGGTTTTGCCTCATGGAAGGGTGTCGCCGCCTCGAAGGCCTGGGCGGCACGCAGCACCGCCGCCTCGTCGAAGTGCGGGCCTATGAGCTGCAAGCCAACGGGCAGCCGTCCGGTAAATCCGCATGGTACAGAGATGGCGGGCACGCCTGCCAGATTGATGGGCACTGTGAAGACATCGGCCATGTAAAGGGAGAGCGGATCGTTGATGCGCTCGCCGATCTTGAAAGCGGGAATAGGCATCGTTGGCGAAGCCAGAAGATCCACCTCCTTGAAGGCGCGCAGGAAGTCCTCTTTGATGAGCGTTCTCACCTGGAGAGCTTTGAGGTAGTAGCGACCGTAATAGCCGGCGGAGAGGGCATAGGTCCCCAGCATTATGCGCCTCTTCACCTCAGGCCCAAAGCCCTTGGCGCGGATTTCTGAAAAAGTAGTATGCCAGTCCTTGTCTTCTCCTTGGCGGGAGCCATAGCGCAGGCCGTCGAAGCGGGCTAAGTTGGATGAGGCCTCACTCATGGCGATGACGTAGTAGGCGGCCAGAGCGTAGCGGGTGTGGGGCAAGCTGATCTTCTGCCAGGATGCACCCAGTGATTCCAGTGTGTGGATGGCCTTCCAAACAGCCTTTTCCACATCTTCGTCCACCCCCTCGCCGAAGTACTCCTTGGGAATGCCTATCTTCAGGCCGGCGACGCCTTCCTGCAGGCCTGGCAAATAACTGCGGCTCTCGCCATTAGCCGAGGTGGAATCCCGTTCGTCGTGTCCAGATATGACCTCCATGAGAAGGGCTGTATCTTCGACAGTATGGGTAAGCGGGCCGATCTGCTCTAAGGAGTTGGCATAGGCCACCAGGCCATAGCGAGAAACCAGGCCGTAGGTGGGCTTGAGTCCTACAATGCCGCAAAAGGATGCAGGACAGCGCACTGATCCACCCGTATCAGAGCCCAAAGAGCAGGGCGCGATCTCTCCGGCTACAACAGCCGCGCTGCCGCCGCTGGAGCCGCCCGGAACGCAAGCCTGATCCCAGGGATTTTTTGTCGGCCCAAAGCAGCTCGTCTCCGTGGATGTGCCCATGGCAAACTCATCCATGTTGGTCTTGCCCATGATGATGGCCCCCTCCGCCTTGAGGCGCTCGATAACGTGGGCATCGTAGGGCGGGATATATCCGCGCAATATTCGTGAGCTGCAGTTGGTCTCAATTCCCTTGGTTGAGATGCATTCTTTGATGGCGATGGGCACTCCAGCCAAAAGGCCCCGTCCGGGATTCTTATCGAACAGCCTTGCCTCTTTTAATGCGCTCTCTTTGGCTAAAGTGGTAAAGGCATTGAGCGAACTCTTCTCGATTCTCTCAAAGAGCTGGCAAAGATATTCCTCGCAAGATTCGGCTAATAGCTTGGATTTTAATTCCGAGAGCATGATCACACAATCCTGGGGCTCTTAATGTAGCCATTTTCTGTGCGCGGCGCATTCTTGAGCGCTTGATCCTGGGTGAGGGATTCATAGGCTGTATCCTCCCGAAAGATATTGGCCAGGTCTACCACACGATATGTGGGCTTTACCCCCTCCGTATCCACTTCATCCAGCTGTTGGAAGTATTCCAGAATAGTGTTGAAATGCTCCACTAGCGCATCTTTCTCCTCATCCTCGATCTTGATGCTGGCAAGCCAGCTGATGTGCTCCACATCTTCCCTGGTGATCATGTCATCCCACGCATTAAACCATCTGCATGCTCGATTCCTTAATATAAATATGCAAGGCGCAAGGATCACCTTATCAGATATAAAGGCTCTTTTCGGCTAAACTCTCGGGCGATCTGATCGAGCGCAGGTTTTTTTAGCAGGTGGGTGTTTTTGGTATTGTGCTTCCCGTGCATGCCTGCCAATCTGCTAAATTGAAATATAGCTCAGCAAAGCCAAAAGGCTTAATAATTCTAGCGAATGAATACGCGAAATGATTGGGGATAGGGATTTAAGAAAGGCGATAATTATACTATCAGCAATATTTATATCTGGTTGAGGTGCTTTCTAGATCATGAAAAAGAATGATGTCATTGTGATTGGTTCAGGAATCAGTGGCTTATTGTCCGCCCTAGTGCTTTCTAGAGAGGGCAAAAAGGTATTGATTTTGGAGAAAGAGGGTTACATTGGCGGAGTCTGCCGTTCTTATGATGTAAGCGGCTATCGTGTCGATACAGGCCCTCACATCATAACAAGGCTGGAAAACGGCCCGCTCAAGGAACTTATG
>JBATEC010000170.1:0-6087 GCA_049663825.1 Methanothrix sp.
ATCTGGAGCTTGCATGAATTATTGACATTTCCATATCACATAATTAAAACCTATTAAAGATTCACGACCCGAATATCGAGGAACCTATTTATTCCACCCTGGCTTCAGACTGACCTGCATGATATTCGTTTATTCTTTAGGCGGCTCCGTCCTGGCAGGCCGTGACGCAGCGAGCCTGCGTGAGTACGCCCGGGCCCTCAAGGAACTCGCTCAAGAGCACCAGATCTTTGTAGTAGTAGGCGGCGGCAGGATCGCCCGCGAGTATATCGAGAAAGCGCGCGCCCTGGGCGCCAGCGAGATGTTTTGCGACCAGATCGGCATTGGTGCCACCAAGCTCAACTCTGCGCTGCTCGTCGCAGCTCTAGGCGACGCAGCACCTCAGGAGATTCCGGATAGCTACGCCGGCGCGGTCCGGCTGGCGCAGAAGGGCAGGATCGTTGTAATGGGCGGCGTGGCCGTCGGCCAGACAACTGACGCCGTTTCGGCTCTTTTAGCAGAGTACGTGCACGCCGACAAGATCATCGTCGCCACCTCGGTGGACGGCGTCTACACCGCCGACCCGGAGAAGGACCCGGCTGCCAAAAAGCTGGCAAGCATGACCCACCGGGAGCTGGCCCGGATGGCCGCCCAGACGGAGATGAAGGCCGGCTCGCGCTCGCCCGTCGATCCTCTGGCCGCCAAGATCATCGAGAGAAGCTCGATTCCCACGGCTATCGTTTTAGGCAGCAAAATAGAAAATTTGAGAAAAGGTGCCCTGGGAGGGCACACGGGAACTGAGATCAGATCGGAGTAAGCGTCTTGACCAGGTCGCCGGCGGAGACGATGCCCCACATGGCTCCCTGCTCGGTGACCACCAACTGACCGGCGCCTGTCCGGCCCAGCATCTTGATGGCTTCGTAGATGGGCTCCTCTGAGTCGATGGTCAAAAAGCCGCGGTTCATGATCTCTCTGGCTTCCTGGCTCATCTTGCCGTCCGCCACGGCGCGAGTGATGTCGGCCATATTGATCAATCCCGGTGAGCTGTCGTCCACCAGAGCCTCGGAGACGCCATTATGCACCAGTATGCGCGATGCCTCCTGCAAAGAGGCGTTTGCCGGTATGTGTACGGCGCGCCGCGCGATCCCTTTGACGGCCACCTTGGGCACGGATATCATCTCCTCGATATGGAAGATGAGGCGGCTCATGGTGTCGTCCCTGCCTGTCACTGTGCCCCGAATGTAGAGCTTGTTCACAGGCGTGGGACCTACCTCAATGCTGTCTCCCACGTTGAATTCCCTGATGTTGCCGATGATGCGCACCACGCCGTCGCATAGCTGCGAGTGCATGACCTTGTTGAAGATTATCTCGCTGGCGGTGGTGCCGTCCATCATCACACCATTCCGGATTACGGGAACGGTTACCACATCTCCCGTGGCCTCAATATTGAGCGCATCGAAGGCAGCGCCCGTGGCCCTGTACCCACCCTTGGGACCGGGCACGCCTTCCACCAGGTTCAAGGCTTTTAGGGACTGCATCTGATTTCTGATGGTGCCGGGATTTCGGTCTATCAGCTCGGCAATCTCCTCGCCCTTCACTGCTCGCCCTTCAACACGATGAATGTTGATCAATGCGGTTAAGATGTCTCTTTGAACAGGTGTCAAATCCATAATTCGATCAATATTGTTCATGATTAATGTCCTATATAGATTTATTGATCGAAATTTGGTTTAACTCTAATAGGATTTTAGACGCTTCATTGTAGAGCAATTCGGCTTAAAATAGCAATAAAAACGCCTTATTTTCTCATAGGACATACTTTGCTCTTTTTGTAGGGAAAAGACCCCATGCGCCGCCAGATTTTTTTGATGGGCTCATCGAAGATGCTGCCCCAGGACTGAGGATAGCAGGAACAGGGATAAACCTGCCCGCCAGGCGTCACGTGCATCCAGCTGGTGGCAGCAAAGCAGCCAAATCTCTTGTACGCCTCGGGAACGGAAAATATCCTGGGCGGCGCAACGTTTCCCCGGACAAAGTCGGCCAGAAGGGCGTGATCGGCAGGCAGAAGGGCGATGTCTTGCCGCTCCGACCAGCGGCCCGTACTGACCACCTCAAAGAACGTCAGCTCGTGCACGCCCATGCGAAAAGCAAGCTCATGGAAGCGACATAGATGAGTCATGTTCTCCCGGCGCAAGACCACGTAGAGGTCCACCAGCAGGCCTGCAGCAAGGGCATTTTCAATGGCAGTCATGGCATCGGAAAAGACGCCCTCCCGGCCGCGCATGGCATCATGCTCAGCCTCGATGGGACTGTCCAGGCTGACGTTTACGGCATAAAGCCCCGCGTCCTTCAGCTGGCGCGCCAGCGCGGCCGTAAAGCCCGCCCCGGAAGTGAAGAGTGTGGAGATGGCCCGATCGTCCACAGATGCTACCAGCTCCGGCATCTCCCTGTAGAGGGCCGGCTCTCCACCATCGAATATGACCAGCGTGGTTCCCATGTCCAGAATCTGGCCGATGATGTCTTTGACGGTATGGGTAGCGAGGCTTAGCTTGTTTCCGGAATTGGGCAGAGCGCAGTGAGCGCAGCGGTTGGGGCACTCCTCGGTGATGGAGATGGTCACCTGGTCGGGGGTGCGCTGGCCCAAAAGTGCCCGCAGCCGGCTGTCGGCCAACCGGGAAAAAGCCCGGCTGGGAATGGGCGGAATCCAGGTAGAGAGGCAGAGCTTTTCACAGTTTGCATAGGCAGCAACCTGCCCGTCAAACATCTGCAGGGCAGACTTGACGAGGGGCAGATGAGCCAGAGGGCCATGGGCATCGACCAACACCCTGGCACCCTGCGCCTGGCCCTCCCGTACCATGGCCACCGCGCTGAGCAGGGGGCTTTTGTAGAGCGGGTAGGATTTGCAGCTGAACTTTGCGCCACTATTTCCGTCTCCATCTCTTTCTCCACCTCTAACATCCGACCCGGCCATCAATAGACATCCTCTGGATCAAAGACCTTCTCGCCAACCACCTTTCCGTCCAGGGTGCGGTAGAAGCAGGATCTATAGCCTGTATGGCACGCCCCGCCCTCCTGTTCGATTAGCAGGAGAACTGCATCCTCGTCGCAGTCGATTCTGATCTCCAACACCCGCTGAAAATGCCCGGAGGACTCGCCCTTCAGCCAGAGCTTCTTTCGCGAGCGGGACCAGTAGTGGGCCTTGCCGGTCTCGCGGGTCTTGGCCAGAGCCTCGTCGTTCATGTAGGCCAGCATGAGCACCTCGCCGGTCTTGGCGTCCTGAGCAATAGCCGGGATCAACCTGTCAGTCATCAAGAGGATAATAGTGATATAACCTATAAGGGCCTTGCTGCATTAATGAAATGCATCACCTGCAAAGGCCGGGGGCTGTGCGGCCGGCCCGTCTGCCCCATACTGCGCCGGCTGGAGGAGACGGCTGCCCTGCCCCCCATCGGCCGCAGCCTGGAGGGCATGTCCCCGCCCGAGGTCTTCGTGGGCAGGCACGGCTATCCGCTGGTGAGGGCCGGGCCCATGGTGCCCGCGGGCGGCAGCCCCGGACAGCTCGCGGAGCCGCTTGGTATTGGCATGGACATCGGCGAGATCATAGCTGCGCGCTCAGCGCTGGTGCGCTCCGAGAGCAAGATAGTAGTAAAAGAGGCAGAGGCACCGGGAAGGCTGCTGGAGGCCATGCAGCAGATTGCCCTGTCTTCGGCTCCGGTGGGCACAGAGGTCTCATTTTACCGGCCGCCCCAGGGCAGGCTGCAGTTTGATGGGGTGCTCTCCCCCTCTGGGCCTTCTGGTGAAATGAAGGGTATGCAGATCACCACCAATCCCCTTATTCCCAGGAAGGTCGACCAGATGGTCGAGGACAGGGATGCGGGCGCCGTTGCAGCGGTCGCCGAGCTTTACACCTCTGGCATCGGCACCGATCACATCTCCCGCATGCTCAGCCTGGGACTTTTGGGCAAGAAGAGAAAGCTCGTTCCGACGCGCTGGTCTATCACTGCATCGGACGACATGATCGGCAAGCTGCTCAAGGAGACGGTTTTGGACTGCCGCCAGGTTAACGATTACTATCTATTCTCGGGCGAAGACCTGGGAAATCACTTCGAGATCCTGCTTTTGCCACGGCCCTTCAGCTTCGAACTTGTGGAGATCTGGATGGCCCGTTCCGTGTGGGCGGAGGAGGGTTTCATCGGCGGGGACAGAGAGGACGCGCGTGCCAAAAAGGAGTACAGCTCTCTGGCAGGCGGCTACTACGCTGCACGTCTGGCAGTCCTGGAACACCTCGCTAGCCGGGGCCGCCAGGCTGGCGTGCTGGCAGTGCGCGAAATCTCTGAGAGCTACTGGGCACCCCTGGGTGTATGGGTGGTGCGGGATGTAGCAAGAAAGGCTATGCGCTCGCCTCCGGCGCGTTTCGCAAGCCTTACTGAGGCACTGGCTGAAATAGAAAAAAGGATCAAGACTCCGACGGGGCAGTGGCGCAAGGAGGCAAGGCTCTTGGCCGCGCCGGTGCAAAGGAGCCTGATGGAGTTTTGATCGGAATGGACAGTATAGCCTTTTCATCTCCAACCGTACCAGTAATACGTGGTTCTCAGCGGGCCATAGATGTTGGCATTCCACCACGGATCGAAGGCATTGTAGTAGTACGAAGGGGTGTACCAGTGGTAGGTTACCGGTTGCCACCAGCCGGAATGGTGTATATTTCCAATTCCATGAAGTGAATGCCCGTCGTTATGTGGAATTGCCGATGCGGTGCTCATGAAACAGAGCAGGCCAAAGGCCAGGATGGCCATAACAAGTTTGAGTTTGCTCATTTTAAGCTCACCTATTACATGCAATCTTTGTGCATATAAGAGGATTATTTTTATGTAGATCTCGGCTTAAGGTCACATGAATCTCCTGCAACCTTGTTATTGCGTTTTTTGATTCATGCCGGTGGTCTTTTTTGATGGCCTCTGGCGGGCGGCTACTCCGCGGCGAGCTTTGCCGGTCAGGCCGCCTGACTTCTATGCGAGCATTGCGCGAGATCACAAGCTGATGATTTGCGGCAGCACTGGAAATTATGCCAGCTCGCAAACCACCAGCAATCCATTTGACTGATTATCAGCGCCAACGCCTTGAGTTGCTTGTCCGTCGGCACAGCACTGGCAGCAAAAAGCTATTCGCGGCCAAATTATTCTGCTGGCTGCAGATGGAAAAAACAATCGAGAAATAGTAAAAGAACTGAACGTGTCTGTGGATACGGCTCGTTTATGGTGGCAACGTTGGCTGGATTTGCATTCGATTTCAGGCCCTTGAACGCAAATATCCTGGATTGCAAATGTCACCTGGAAAAGTCGAAAGAAGGGAGTTTGAATATATCCCACATGGAACTTTATCGTTCATCGTCAGATTTTCAGTAGCAAGTGGCCTGATTTCAGCAGTTTCGTGTGGATCTACACGCAACGAAGAAGATTTCGCAGCGCATATCCAACAGACGTTTGAGGCCTTATCATTCCCAAATCGATGCCACTTTGTTGCCGACAACCTCAATATTCATAAATCCGAATCTATGGTACGATATATAGCAAGAGAATCCAACTCATAGTATACTTGTCCGAAAGGTGCTGGGGCGAGGTAGCTTTGCCTCGGTTAAAGACTTGAAAACGAAGGTTTCGGCCTTTATCGAGTACTTCAACCAGACAATGGCGAAACCATTCAAATGGACCTACCAAGGAAAGGCGCTCACCGCCTAAAAATGGGCTTATTTAGGCCCAGCTGTACTAGCTACTTAAGTTGAGGGTTCGTTCAGCCACATATTAGTCCAGTAATACCAGTTATCTTCAGCGCGAGAGCTGGTGTAAATTCCATTGTACTTTTGAAGCGCTTTATACGTATTGGCCGTCTCCAGTGCAGCTTGAGGATCTGTGTATGCATAGGGATTAGACAATGTCCCATAAATATTTGCCACACCAGTTCCCGTTGCTTCTTGGGGTCCATTCAGCCACATGTTTGTCCAATAGTGCCAGTTATCTTCAATGCGTGAGTTGGAATAAACGCCATTGTATTTTTGAAGTGCTTTATATGTATTGGCATTCTCCAGTGCGGCTTGAGGATCCTTGAATATATAGG
>JBATEC010000171.1:0-22287 GCA_049663825.1 Methanothrix sp.
CTCCATGGCTCTGTATCCTCCTTCTTTCCAAAGACGTATTGGATATAGGGCCTTAATATCATTTTACAGAAAAGAAAGTACGCTACCCTCAGCAGGGTTGAGGCAGTTGTCTAGGATTACATGTCATTACTACGAGGCGCAGATGATCTGGCGCAGTTCATCGCCGGGAACTACAAAGGCCGCGTGGTCGAGGTGGGGGTGGGCCATTTCCCAGAAGTGGCCCTGGGCCTGCAAGCTCGCGGCCTGGATGTCGTGCTCACCGATAAAGAGGAGCGGCTTTTAGGCAGCTTGCGGGTGGAGAAGGATGACATATTCTCGCCCCGCCTGGAGCTGTACCGGGGGGCAAGCCTGATCTACTCCATCCGACCGCCTCTGGAGTTGCAACTGGCTATGGGCCTGCTGGCAGCAAAGCTGGGTGCGGATGTACTGGTCCGGCCGCTGATGGACGAGGTGGCGCAGTTGCCGGGCTTCACCCGGCGGCTGGTCAATAACGGGGAGGGGAGGTTTTACCTGTTTTCGGCGAGGGCGTAGCTCGGGCGAGCTCTTGATGGCCATTCCTCCGGATCTGCTTTCATTGGCCTTCCTGTCCCCGCCCGCCCATGCGCGAGAGGCCGCGCGGGCCAAAGGCCGCCCTGCTGCAGAGAGCGGGGGAACGCAGTGGCTGAGGCACGCATACCGGAGCGGATTAAGGGACGCAAAAGAAACGATGCGAAAAAACCGGATCAGAGAAAGCAAAGAATGTATGGGAGAGCCTTCCGGATGCATCTGACCTGCACGATTTGAGGCCTCTCGGAGGCTCCTATATATTGATGATAAAATTTAATTAAATCTACATAGCGCCATTATTGATGAAGGATATGATTCGTAAAATAACCCTTCGCAACGTGAATTACCAGCAAGATGTTTTGAATATCCATGACTACGCCGCTATCCGGACGGGCCGGCCTGCCGTCTGCGGCCACAAGCGCACCTGCAAGCCGGGTGCTGCGGCTTGCAGACCTTTGCAGGCCGAATCGTAGCCTGCCCTCACCAAATAGCAGCAAGCCGATTATTCATTGTCTCCCCCGCCCGGAGAAAACGGATGCGACAAAGAAAACCAGCCCGCCAATTACCAGCAGCCCGATAAAGAGTGACGCATAAGGATATTTATTTTTTGAAGCGGATGCAGAGGCGGTCTGGTTGGACGGTAATGACGAATTTTCCTCTATTGCAGTCTCCTCTTTTTCCTCCGACGGAGATAAATTTTCCGGAATGGCGGATGCGCCTACTACTATCGTATTGAGGGGGACCTGCACCTCCCTGTAATCCCCAGGCTTTGCGTACTCGTATCTTATGTTTTCGTCCGCCCGCTCCTTGCTGATAAATTGAACACCATCCCTGGTATACGCAGTCTTGGTCTCCTGGCTAAAGCCGGGCGTTGCTAGCGATGTTAAAAGAATGGACATGCCGATGAACAGGACGATAACTGCTCTGATTCTATAAAATTTGCCCATGGTACTCCTCCATCCTCTCCCCACCTCCATTATTTCTATTCCAGGATATAATTCCTACGCTGGAGAAATGTCGTCATTTTGCCCGGGATTATAGATAAGAATAAAGAGAGTTTTGATGTGAAAAAGAGATGACAGGGCCCCATTTTCGGGCCCGTTTCCCAATTTTCAAATGTACTGCTGCACCAGCCCCTCGGGCTCGCTTACCTGGTTTCTCTCTTTATGCAGTATCTTTACCGCTGCGCCCTCAAAGTCGCTCTGGTATACTATCGTCCTCTCCTCGCGAATGGCATACATGCCCGCCTCGGTGGACAGCGACTTTAGATCTGCACCGCTCGAGCCCTCTGCCATATCTGAGATCAACTTGAGGTTCACATCTTGATCCAGGCTCATGCCAGAAGTATGGATCTTCAAAATGGCCTCACGTGCCTCTCGGCTGGGCATGGGAATCTCGATGATCCTGTCGAATCGGCCCGGCCGAAGCAGAGCAGGATCTAGCATATCCAGGCGATTGGTGGCGGCGATGAGCTTGACCTCGCCTCGCGCATCAAAGCCGTCCATCTCAGCCAGGATCTGCATGAGAGTCCTTTGCACCTCACGGTCTCCGCTGGTGGCTCCATCCATGCGCCGCGCACCGATGGCGTCCAGTTCATCTATGAATATGATGGCGGGCGACTTGCTCTTGGCCAGCTCGAAGAGCTCGCGCACCAGGCGCGCGCCCTCTCCGATGTACTTTTGCACGAACTCCGAGCCCACCACGCGAAGGAATGTAGCATCGGTGCTCTGGGCAACCGCCTTGGCCAAAATGGTCTTTCCGGTTCCCGGAGGACCGTGCAGCAAGACTCCCTTGGGCGGCTCAATACCTACAGCAGTGAAAAGGTCCGGACGCTTGAGTGGCAGCTCCACAATCTCCCGGATCTCGGAGATTTGAGTATCCAGGCCGCCAATCTGTGAGAAATGCACATCGGGAGCCTCCTCAATCTCCATGCCGAAGACTGCCGGGTCGCGTGGGGATGGCAGCACGCACATCACAGCAAAAGACTGCTGATTCAATCCGACCTGTGCACCGGGCTTGATCTCTTCCTCGATGAACTGGGAGAGATTCACCACGAACCTGGGACCGGTGCTGCTCTTGACGATTACCCTGTTCTCGTCCAGGACATCTACAATGGTGCCCACAATCATTGGACCCACGCGCAGGCGCTCCAGCTCGCTTCTCAGCTTGCGGGCTTCTCGCTCGAACTTGAGCTTCTGGTTCTCAATGAGCCGCTTCTCTCCTTCCACGCGGTCCTTCTGCTCTCGCAGCGCCAGGTTGCGCTCTTCAAGCTGGCGCATGCGGTCCAGGATGTAGCGCGAAAAGTCCGCGCCGGCCTGTGACTCATTCATGCCGTCTCCACTATCCATAATTACAAAGATTATTAAACTCCGACCCCTATAAAGGTTTCCGAAATGACCGAGAAGCAATGCGAGATTTGCGGCGCTGAGATCTCAGGAGTACCCCAGAGGATCGTGGTCGACCGCTCAACGATGGAGGTATGCAAGAGCTGTGCGCGCTTCGGAAAACCGGAAGACAAATGGTCTTTGGTTCCCAAGAAGATGGTTCCTGTAGCGAGGGCCTTCACGGCAAGTAAGCCCAAACCACGCGACCATTTCAAGGACCTGGTAGAGTTGGTTCCGGATTTCGGGCGCAAGATACGGGAGGCACGAGAGAGCATGGGCCTCTCTCCAGAGGAGCTTGGAGGGCGGATCAAAGAGAAGGTGACCTTATTAAAGAAGATCGAGCGAGAGGAGATCTCTCCTGAAGATGGAATTAGAAATAAGCTCGAAAAGGAGCTGAAGATCAAACTGTCCGACCAGGCGAGCGAGACTCGTGTCAAATCCGGCAGCTCTGGCCGTGGATTGACTTTAGGAGATATTGCCAGCATCAAACGGAAAACTGAGAAATGATCGCCAGCGCAGCTCGATATGTCATTGGTGGCGGTATGATAGTATACCCTACCGAGACCGTTTACGGCTTGGGTGCAAATGCTCTGGATGAGCAAGCGGTGATGAGGGTTTTTCAGATTAAAAAAAGGCCCCTCTCCAAGCCCATCTTTTTGGCCGTCTCCAACTTTGATATGCTCAGGAATGTTGCAGAGGTGAGCCGAGATGACCTGGATCTTCTCGAGCAGCTCTTGCCAGGGCCGGTTTCAGTTCTTGTCAGGAAAAAGCCCATAGTTCCCGACATACTCACAGCCGGCTCGCCATTGCTCGGCATCAGGTACCCGGATCACGAAACTGCTTTAAGGATCATCGATCTGGCCGGACCGATCACCTCCACCAGCGCCAACCGCACAGGCGCCCTGCCACCCACAAGCGCTGCCTCCGTCTCCCCGGAAATCCGGGATCGAGTGGACGCCGTCGTGGACGGTGGAAAATGCAGATACGCGGAGCCCTCGACCCTGCTGGATCTGCAGAAACGGGTGATCATTCGGCCCGGCGCCGGCCTGGATAAGGTAATGAAGGCGATATCGTGAAGGCCAGAATCAGAGACTTCTTTGAGACCAAAGAAGGATGGATCTTCGCTGTCGCGGACTACAGCCACCCTGATGGTCTTCGCTCAATGCTACGCTATGTTCCCGATGCAGCCGGAGAGCGCGAGGCCGGTGGCAAGCGCTATCGCAAGATGGACTTCGACCCGGCATTCGAATTTCTCAGACGAGAGCGACCGGACTGGGCCCGCGACCTGCACGTGGTTCCTGAGAATGATGTGCTCAGGATTTATCGGCCGTCCGAAGGCCTTTTGGCCGTGGCGAAGAGCGACCCGAGAGTCGGAAAGATTGCCGGCTTACTGGCCGAAGCTGGAGTGCCATGGGAGCAGATGGGCATCACCGGATCTATGCTGGTAGGTCTGCACAGTCCCAGCTCAGATATAGATTTCGTGGTTTACGGGCCCATCTGGTGGAAAGCCAGGGACATCGTGGCTCGGTCCAAGGCGGACGGAAAAATCGGGGATCTGGACGAGTCCACCTGGAGGAAGATCTACTCCAAGCGAAAGCCGGAGATCAGCTTCGATGACTTCATGCGGCATGAGACGCGCAAAGGAAATCGAGGCATGATAGAAGGCACCTACTTTGACCTTCTCTTCACTCGCGAGTGGAACCAGATACATCCGCAACCTTCCGGCAAACCGGCCGGGGAGCGGCGCATTGAGGCCCGAGTAACTAACGCCGATTTCGCCTTCGACAGTCCTGCCATCTACCGTCTGGATCACCCAGAGGTAAAGGAGATATTCTGCTATTCGCACACCTATGCCGGCCAGGCGCTGCCCGGCGAGACGATAGAGGCAAAAGGTGTGCTGGAAGAGACACCACAGGGCCTGAGGCTGGTGGTGGGAACTACCCGCGAGGCTCGCGGCGAATGGATCAGATCGCTAACCTTGCTGGAAAGCTAAAATATATTAAAAAGAGGTCTTTTGCATGTTGCAAGTTCGTCCCTTTGATATCGAGATAGGTCAGCATAAAGTCATGCTCAACGTTGTGGATGCCAGAGAAAGGGGCCTTAATGCCGGTGACAGGGTCAGGGTCAGAACAAAGGGTGCCGCGACTACGGCTTTACTCGACGTAACTTTGGAGATGGTCAAGACAGGAGAGATCGGCATCTTCACAGAGGCTCTAAAAGACCTGAAGAATCCCACCAGCGTGGATGTTCTGCCTGCACCCAAGCCCGCCTCTCTCAGCTATATAAAGAACATCATGGATAAGAAAAAGCTCACAGAGGACCAGATCCGCACCATCGTACAGGATATTGTGGATAACAACCTCAGTGAGATTGAGATTTCTGCGTACGTTACTGCTTCTTACATCCATAACATGGACAGTCAGGAAGTTGAGTGGCTCACTCGAGCCATGATAGATACAGGTGATCGAATTCACTTCGACACCCATCCCGTCATGGATAAGCACAGCATTGGAGGCGTTCCCGGCAACAAGGTCTCTTTGCTGGTGGTGCCGATAGTCGCGGCCGCTGGTCTTCTTATTCCCAAGACCAGTTCTCGCGCCATTACCGGCGCCGGCGGTACGGCGGATCTTATGGAAATTTTGGCACCGGTAGAGTTTAGTGCGGATGAGATCAAGGAACTGACCGAAAAGGTGGGCGGGGTCATCGTCTGGGGCGGAGCTACCAACATTGCTCCTGCCGACGACAAGCTGATTAGAGCTGAATACGCTCTTTCCGTCGATCCCTACAGCCAGATGCTCGCCTCCATCATGGCCAAAAAGGGAGCTGTAGGCGCAGATGCTGTTGTGGTGGACATGCCTGTGGGTCCCGGCACCAAGCTGGCCACTTCTGAAGCAGGCCGCACTTTAGCCAAAGATCTCATCGATCTGGGAGGACGCCTGGGCATTCGCGTGGAGTGCGCCATGACCTTCGGCGGATCGCCGGTAGGCCGAACCATCGGTCCGGCCGTGGAGGTACGCGAGGCGCTCACTGTCCTGGAGAATAAGGGCGGACCGAACAGCCTGAAGGAAAAGAGCCTATCTTTGGCCGGCATCTTGCTGGAGATGGGAGGTGTCGCTAGCCGCGGAGACGGCTACAAGGCGGCCGAGGATATTCTCACCAGCGGAAAAGCCCATAAAAAGCTCATGGAGATCATCGAGATTCAGGGCGGCAATCCACTGGTGAAGAGCGAAGAGATCGTTATCGGCGAGAACTGTGGAGATATTCTCGCTCCGGCGGGAGGCTACATCGTGGCCTTCTTCAATAAGCGGCTGGTGGAGCTGGCCCGACTGGCAGGGGCACCCGCGGACAAGAAGGCAGGCGTTATAATCCACCGGAAGATGGGCGAGATGGTGAAGAAGGGAGAGCCTTTGCTCACCATCTGCTCCTCTTCGAATTGGCAACTGGATTGCGCAGTAAAAGAAGCCAACCGGCAGATGCCAATCGTAGTCGAGGGTATGCTGCTGGAGAGATACCCCAGAATCACTGAGCTGTAGAGGCGCGGGAAATGTTGGTCGCAATTACCTATCACGAGGATTTCGGAAAAAGGGGATTTAGCGTACTGAAAGAGCGAATCCGACCATCATTCGAGAAGCTGATGGAGTTGGGGCTGGTGGATGGCACTGATGTGCAGGTCTTCAAGGCAAGGCCTGCCCCCCGTGAGCTGGTGGCGCAGGCTCACACCGCATCTCATATGGCCAATATGGAGAATGATCCATATCGCGAGGTGGCAATGCTTTCAGCAGGTAGCGTGATGATGGCGGCAGAAATGGTGGCCAGCGGCAAAGCCCGCCGGGCCTTCGCATATACAGGGACGGCCGGACACCATGCCTCGCGGGGCAGTTGCTGGGGTTTTTGCTACTTCAACGATGTAGCTATCACCATACTTCGTCTGCGGCAGATGGGATTGCAGCGCTTTCTTATCGTGGATGTAGATCCTCATTTTGGCGACGGCACGCGCGACTTCTTCAAAGACGATGCCGATGTATTTCATATTAACATGCACAGCAGCATCGGCGAGGAGCATGATCCAATAAAAAACAACTACGACATCGGCCTCACCTTTGGGTGCAATAATGAGCGTTTCCTTTCCACTCTCAAGAGCGCCCTGGAACTGGCCAGGGATTTCGACGTTCAGATGGCTTTTGTCATCTTCGGCCACGACTCCCACCAGGACGATTATGGTGGCTTCGATCTCACCTTCGAAGCCTATCCCAAGATGACGCAATTGATAATGGATGCGGTGGGCGATAGGGGACTGGTCTTTGTGCTGAGCGGCGGCTCGTGTGTGCATGTAGCAGAACAAGTAATTCCTGATGTTATTCGGGTCTTAGCGGGAAGGTGGCCGTCTTGAGGATGGCCTCCAACTGCTATCCATGTATCCTGGACCGGGCCAAATTCGAGTGCGATCTCGTCTTTTCCCAAGAGTTGGAGAAGAAAGCGGCGGTGGAGGAACTGCTGGACTACATGGCCTGCCACAAAGGCGGAGTGCCGGCGCTGGTAGGGACAACGCGAGAGAACATCATTAAAAGGCGCAGCGGGATTCCTGATCCTTACCAGAGACTGAAAGAGGAGAGCAATCGTGTGGCTGCGGATCTTTTGCCCCTGGCCGAAGAATTCTACGAAAAAGCCGATGACAAGATTGAAGCTTTGGTTCGCATTGCGGCGGCTGCCAATTCCATGGAGTTTGGCGTCAAGGGCCACGATTTCGATAACAAGACCTTTGCCGGGGTTTTTTTAAATACACTTTGTGAAAAGCTGCATGGCGATATTGGCGAGGTTAAAAGGCGTCTATGCAGCTTTGACAAGATCTTTTATCTTACTGACAATAGCGGTGAAGTCGTATTCGATCTCTTCGTAATTGAAAAGCTTGTGAAAATGGGCAAGCGCGTGGTAGTCGGATCAAAGTCTGAGCCGGTCCTCAATGATGTTACCATGAGGGAGCTTCTGGCCATGACCGATATGAAGGTCGAGGTCATTGCCACCGGAAATGTGGTGGGAACGGCCCTGGAGCACCTGGAGTGCAAGGCCCGCGCCCTATTATTTGATCCCGGATGGCTGATACTGTCCAAAGGCATGGGCAACTTCGAGACCATCACGGAGTTCGAAGAGAGTCTGACGGGCCGGCTTATCTACATATTGAGAGCCAAATGCGAGCCGGTGGCCAATGTGATTGGCGTGCCCAGAGGAACTCTAGTTGCAAAATCTATATAGTGCATTCTGGCATATATCAAATATTATTTACCGGTAGTTCATATCTACTTCTTGAGTTGGAGCCTCTTCCAGCTCCTCAATGGCTGGCTCCATGAGAGTTATGTCAATGTCGAGGTGAAGAAGCTCATTTAATGCACCCAGCAAGTTGGTTGCCGCCTGGATGTCCACGGGGTCGGCTCCAGAGCTCGTTGCCAGCAAGCAGAAGCCGCGCAGATCATACAGAGGCGCAAGCCCTGCCAGAAGACCGTTTAATCCGCCGATAGCACCGCTTCGCAGCAATGGTATTTTGCACTCGCCCAGTGCCGTAACAGAATCAAGATCTGTGGCAGTGCCCTGTACCGTCTCGTTCGTTTCTCCCACATATGCTGCGAGGGTGATCACATCCGTGACTCCCTGTTCCTTTAAGGCCTGCAGGATATTTCCTGCCAGCTCATACATGCCTACTACATCCAGGGGCTGAGCATCGCCGGAGAGAATGAGCATGTTCTTTTTTTCCTTAGGACGCATCAGTTCCGCATGCATCAGCTCCGCCAACCCTTCACAGACCATAACCTGAGGTGGAAAGCTGCGCGAAAAAAAAGGCTTTATGGTACTGCATTCCAGGGCATTAGCCAGGTAATCGGCAGCCACTTTGCCAACGCTTCCAATTCCCGGAAGACCGCAAATGCAGATGAAACGAGACTCAAACATCGGAATTAGGTTGGCGTGCAGCTATAACATACTTTCGCCAACAAATTTTCCGATACTTAATATGTTTCTATTCGCCAGCTGCCTCGATCAGCCAGTTGATCTTAATGGTCTCATTAGTCTCCTGGATGGTGCGATCTGCAGGCAAAATCTGGCCGTTGACAAAGATGAATGAATTGCCAGTTCCATCGCTGGTCTCCATGCCGATGGGAGCGGCCCCGCGATCGTAGAAGACTACATAAAAGTCTCCAGTTACCGGCACGGCAGGTATCTCGATCTCACCAAATAACGGGCCGGTCTCCGACAGGAAATAATTGTTCTGGGCATCAGCAAATTTATAGAGAAGATTGAGGTCTTTGTCTCTTATCTCAAGCATGATATTTCTGTCTGCAGGGTATGTTTGGGAGGACTCATTAAATCCGCTCCAACCCAACACCCGCACCTTTTGCAGCTTCCAGCCGGCTTTGGGGGCAGTGAACTTTACCGCATCACCAATATCCAATGAGCCAAATTCGACCAATGAAGAGAATAATGTAACGTTCATCTCCGAATAATTCTTTCCGCTATCTACCCTTAGTGTAGTTAATTTTGATGTTGCGGTCTCTGCCGCAATAGCGTTTATGCATAGTGCTGCGCAACATAGACAAGCAAGCAATAATATGGTCTTCTTCATGTGATCACCCAAAATCTATCAAAGGATTTTTATCTATATAAAGATTCTGATATGCACTAGCGACAATTTCCTGGTTTAAATAAATTCGCGAAAAATATATAAGGCAGGCCGATATCGAGCAGAATTTCCGTCCCTGTCGACCCACTCAGATCAAATAGATTTAACTTCCACTTACCGTCATTATCCAGTTCAAGGGCACTGATTCGTTCTCCTTGAATAAAGGCAGATTTGAAGGCAATAATGTATTTCCATCTTCAATGTAGATGAACGAGTTCTTGCTTGTCGCATTGAGGACTTCACTGGCGACGGCAATTGCTCCACGGTCATAGAAGCATACATAAAATTCATCACTGACTGTGATTGATGGTAATCGGATGGTAAATGGATATGTCTCCGTAGCATTGCGAATAAAGTTGGAGTACGGGATCTGGGAGTCAGCAAATCTATACAGCAAATTAAGGTCCTTATCCCTCACTTCGAGGGCAATTATCCGTTCTCTTGGAATAGACTGCGTGGTGCCATTGAAGCCATCCCACCCCAATATTTGCACGGTATTCAGCTTCCAGCCGGGCTTTGGTGCCTTGAACTTGACGGCTTCTGCAATAAAATAAGCGGGAAGGCCCATTATCGATAGTAAATCTATGGAAACGATTCTCTTCGATGAGAGATTTCCGTCATATGAATTCATAACCTGATTCTCTGGTGATTTTGCATCAGCGGCAGCAGATATGCCGGTCAAAGATAGAGCCATTAAGCATAATGCAGTTATTAATAAGACCATCTTCTTCAAACGATCACCTGGGACAGATAACCGAATCTTGTCCATATAAAGATTCTGATAACAGGACAGAATGGGCTGAAATCTGAAAAAGGAAAAATATGAAGAGATGAACCTCTTCTACTCGCCGACTGCTCTGATGACCCAGTTAACCTTGGTCGTCTCGTTATTATCAATTTTGAATTCAGCAGGAATCAGCTCGCTATACGCGCTATTGTATTGATAGGAGTTTCCTGTACCATTTTCCAATTCCACACCGATCCTCATGGTGCTTCGATCGTAGAAGATGATGTAAAAGTCGCCCGTCAATGCAAGTGCGGGAATATCTATGGCTATGAGAGCTGGAGCTGGCAATGTGAAGTATGCATTCTGTGTATCTGCAAGCCGGTAAAGCAGGTTTAGATTTCCATCTCTGACCTCAATTAGGAAATTGCTGGGCGAAGGGACCTCAAGGGTCGTTTCATTAAAGCCATTCCAGCCTAGCACTCGTATCTGCTTCAATTTCCAGTCGGACTTTGGTGCGGTGAATTTTACGGCTTCACCAACACTGAATGCATTGATGCCCCAATCCTGGCCAGCAGAATACAAAGTAAGATCCATATTGGTAATATTGGTTCCACTATCCTGCGTAAGGACGGTCATACTTGGATTAGAACCAGCGGCATTACTCTGAGCTACTGCCATGCCAATTAGAGTTAAAAAACAGAAGGCTGAAACCAATAAAATCATCTTTTTCATGCGATCACCCGGCGGAAGGAATTAAATTTGATCTTTATATAGATGATGCTGATTATGCAGAGCATCTGCATGTGCACGGAAAGGTGCACATGCATCATGATCAAGGCGATTTAATATTTCCCCAATAATTTTGCCAGGCTCCCGTGCATTGTGTGTATGTTAAGGCCGTGGCTGAGATACATCATGGGGCATTTTCCGGTAATGCATTGCATTTGGAGCTCTATGCATTTCGTTTTTGCCTGAGCCGTATCCGTCCTCCAGTGGATCCAGCATTTTTTGATGCCTTTCTTGTTGAGCTGCTCAATCGCATTTTCCGTGTTTTCCTTTTTCAGCCCGACAATGGCACAATCGATATATGACGGAAGATCTGAGATGCAATGCACTGTCTCTTTGTCGGGACTATCAGACAAATCAACAACATAAACCCTCTTTCCTCTTCTGGCCAATTCGTCTATCGTCAATTTCATGGCCGGTTTGGTCTTATCCGTGACGATCGCAAAGCTGTTATTTTCCCAGAATGATTCTTGTTCTCGCATATCGCAACACTTCGCAGAGATAGATAGCAGCTCAAAGTATAAAGCTAAAGCTGCTGACGAGGTAATGGTGAGAAAGATTCCGGAAGAAATCCCCCTGGAATGGGACCGCGCGCCTGACATGCAAGGTGCCTGGATTATCTTGCAGCCTATCGTTGCAGATCTGCAAATAGTGCAATCGGGCCATCTCGTTAGCGGGACATATTGCAGCGCAAAGGTCAAAGGCACTATCGAAGGAACTCTCTTTGTGGATGGTG
This sequence comes from Methanothrix sp., assembly GCA_049663825.1. GTDB lineage: Archaea > Halobacteriota > Methanosarcinia > Methanotrichales > Methanotrichaceae > Methanothrix. The sequence goes on from JBATEC010000171.1 coordinate 11,847, forward strand.
AAGACATTATCTTTATCGGAAAATGGGAAGACCAGTTGGGCAGAGGCGACTTTAGGGTCTTCATCAGCAATATCGACCACCATCACGCAAAAGCTGCGGTTGGCAGAACATTTTTCCAGGGAAAATGGAGGCATTCCCAAAGCCGGGGTTGGGATGGCGAATTTGCGGGAGAAAAGAGGTAATGCAGATAACCGATCACGTTCACGTCCTGAAGATTCCCTTTCAGATAACCGACCAGTCCGGCCAAAAGGTTCCCAGATTCGTTTACGCATTTCTTATTTACGGGGAAAGGATTTGGCTTATCGACAGCGGGGTAGCAGGCTCTGAGAGAATCATATTGGACTATCTGAAAAAAACCGGCAGAAGCCCGGAGGAGATCTCCAATCTGGTCCTCACTCATGCTCATCCCGATCACATTGGAGCCTCCGCCTCCATCAAACGCATTTCCGGCTGTACAGTGGCAGCTCATGCTGCGGAAAAGGCATGGATCGAGGATGTAAAGCTGCAGGCAAAAGAGCGCCCCGTTCCCGATTTCTTCTCCCTGGTGGGCGGATCGGTCAAGGTCGACCGGACACTACAAGAGGGAGACGTCCTGCAAATAGAAGGCGATCTCACATTGCGTGTGCTGCACACCCCAGGCCACTCCCCCGGCTCCCTCTCACTCTGGCTGGCTGAAGACGGTGCTCTCTTCTCGGCTGATGCAGTTCCCATTGCCGGAGATATGCCCATCTATCAAGACATCCTGCAATCCGTGCAGTCCATCCAGAAGTTGGCATCAATCCCGCAAATCGAGTTCCTTTTGGCTGCCTGGGATGAGCCGCGCCGGGGTAGCGAAGCCTACCGCATCATGGATGAAGGGCTGAAATATCTGCGACGCATCCACAGCAGCGTTCTCAAGGTGGCGGGAAAAAATCCAGTGCAGTTGAATCTGGACAGAATGCAGCTATGCCGGCTAGTTTTAGTGGAACTGGGTCTGCCCCCAATCATGGCCAATCCACTCGTGGCCGCATCTTTTCAAGCCAGCTTGAGGGAAGAAGTGCGCGATCAGGGTGATCTAATGCAGAGGAAAGATGCAGCATGATTCCAACGTATGAAGACGAGGAAAAAATTGTCTGGCTCAAGGATCGTGATGCTCTGTCCGAGATGGACTACGTGCGGGAGAGATGGCTGCTCTGCTCCATTCGCACCGGCCCGGTTAAGGCTCCGCCGGACGAGATGCTCATCGGCTATGCCGTCTTGAAGAAGACCGCGGCCAAAGCCGACGAAAGGGGCTTTTGCAGAAGGATCTTCACCCTGCGGCAAGAGGACTTGAGGCCAAAGGATCGATTCTGCGATCCCAAAGTAGACTTCCTGGATTCTATGCAGCCAGAAGCCGTCAATCCGCTCTCGGTAGAGGCAGGAAAGCCCAGCCGAAGAATAATTTGATCTGTTGATCTGCATTCGCCGATTCGTTGCAACCACAAGTATAATGGCTCGGCTCGACAAGATAAAAAATTAGAGCGCAAAATGATATCAGGAAGGAGATGAGGAGATACTTGATGCCAGTTAGGCTACGCATTGCCACCTTCAACCTCATGAACCTGGACGACCGGCACGACCAATATCCAAGCCTTGAGGATCGCATTCCCATCCTGCGACCCCAGTTGGTTCGCCTGGATGCGGACATTCTCTGTTTGCAGGAGGTCGGCGGCCAGCATGAACGGGGCAGAAAGATGCGCCTGGATGCCATGAACCGCCTCCTGGAATGCACACCTTACGAGGGATACAAGAGAGTCACCACCATAGATCCGGATACAAATGGGGTATTCGATCACCACAACCTGGTCATCCTCAGCCGCTACGAGATTGTGGAACACGACCAGTATCTGCATGAGTATGCCCCCTCGCCGCGCTACAAGAAGGTCACGGCCCTGCCGGAGGAGAGCGAGGCGAAAGAGATCTCCTGGGAGAGGCCCATTTTGCATGCCAAAGTAAAGCTGCCCAACAACATGGTGGTGGATGTGATCAACCTGCATCTCAAGAGCCGCCGGCCCACCAACATCCAGGGGCACAAGCTTAACGAGAGGACCTGGAGGACGGCCTCGGGCTGGGCTGAGGGCGTTTTTATCTCAAGCATGAAACGCATCGGTCAGGCGCTGGAGACGCGCATTCTCATTGACAAACTATTCGACGTAGATCCGTGTGCCCTCATCGCCGTCTGCGGGGATTTCAATGAGGAGTTTGATGAGGTTTCCATCGAAGCCATCCGGGGCGACGTGGAGAACACAGGCAACATGGACCTGGCCATGCGGGTTATGGTGCCCACGGAAAGAAACATCCCAGAGCCGGCGCGCTACTCGCTTCTGCATAACGGCAAGGGCAAGATGCTCGACCACATTTTAGTCTCCAGGACCATGCTGGCCTACTTCAGGGGCTCCGAAGTACATAACGAGCTATTGCATGACGAGTCCATAGTCTTCGCCTCCAGGATCTTCTATCCTGAGTCGGACCACGCCCCTGTGATCGCCCGCTTCGAGATGCCGGAGACGAAGATCAAGTGGTCTACAGAGGCGGCGGACACGAGGCTGAAAGGCATCAGTTGCATCAAGAGCGGGAAGGGGAAGTGCCAATAGCGAGCGCATCTTATGTAGCGTGGAGATAATCCAAAATTAGTGAAACATCGGCAGCGCACCCGCGCAGCAAGCTGCGGGGTATTCATTTTAGATGGATTTGGAGGAAATGATAACGTATCTTGTCAGAGCTGGCTACGAGATTCGTAAAGATACAAGCAGAGGTGGATAGAAGCCTTACTAGTAATAAGGGGCCGGGACCGGGATTCGAACCCAGCTCGAGGGATCCACAGTCCCTCAGGATAACCACTACCCTATCCCGGCACGCCACAAGTGCAGTCTATTGCAAGGAGATAAAACTTTCCCCGGAGAAGGCTTGCCCTGTGACATCCACGACCAGAGAAACAAGATCCTCCAGGCGGTTGATGTAGTACACCCGGCCTAAACCGGCCAGCGTTTCTTCAACGTGCTTATCCCTGTGGGCCTGATCTATGCAGAAGAGCACGAAATTGCCTGCCTGGCAGGCCTTTTTGATATCATCCCATTCCTGGTAGAGGTTCTGAATATGCGTGTCGGTAATGCACAGGATCAGGCAGCCAGGGCGCTGCTCTGCGAGCGCTCTTATCGCCTTTCCAGGTATGTGGGTGCGAGTGGAGAGGAACTCAACCAGGACATCCTCCACGGCGCTGAGGTCTCGCGTCCAGGGAAGGGCAAGGTATTTTTCGCTGAAGTTTATTGCAGCGATCTCGGCGCCCTTGTTGTGGGCGAACCAGCAGGCCTTAAAGGCGGCGAGCGTAGCTCGATGGGTCTTTGTTCCCATCTTTGGCCCCTCCATGGAGCGGCTGCTGTCCAGGACAACAAGCAGATCAGGCACCGCAGCGCCTGCGGGCGCAAGCCGCCCCGTCTCCTTTCCTCTTTTGTAGGTCGAGACTCCAGGGATAAGCCGGGGGGCGAGGCTCAGGGAGTAGGCATAGTCCAGCTCGCTGCATGGGTCAGTCAGCCTCCATTTGACCGGCGCAGAAGGATAGCTCTCGCGGCGAGAGCGTGGAATTTCCCGAATCTCAATGCAGTAGCTTTGATCGCGATACCAGCGCGAAATGTCACCCTTCAGGCCTAGAACGGCCAGCACCTCTTCATACTGGCCGAGATCGAGGCCTGCTGCATAGTTCAGGGGCGCGTTATTCGCATTGCCGTTCAAGATCTCCAGGCATCTGATCTGACCGCGCCCCAGAATGCCGGGCAGAAAGGGCTCCAGGATCTTTGCAGTCTGGCGGCACTGCCTTTGCCAGAGGCTCTTGTCTCTAATGCCCAAAGAAAAGACCCGTCCCAACAGATCCACCTCCGGCCGCGAGCATGATGGGAGGGCCGCCCCCCAGTAATCTTTTAAAAATCCCAGAACCACTCTGTCCAGGGGCATGAGATCGTCCTGCTCCGCGAGCCTCTTCCAGCCCAGCAGCACCAACTCCTCGTCAGCAGAGCTTCGCTCCAGCCGGAAGGTGTCCGCCACGATATCCGTGAATATATTAACGAGACAGCGTGCCAGACCTATCTCGGGCTTCTCCAGGCCCTTTAATGCAGCGAGAGCCAAAAGGCTCGCCTCTTGCAGAGAACGGGGACAGAAGATGTAGTGGACGATGAGATGGTCAAAAAGGTTTTCCAAATAAATCGGCCCCCGGGCCAGCGTCTTCTGATCTATGGTTATGCAGTAGTTACTGAATGAAAACTCGCCCGGCTTCTCCGACGGCCCCTGGCGCGGTGGGGGGAGAAGTGGCCAGTGCCAGCTTTCGCGAGACTTATGCCAGACATCAGTCCATTTCCAGGACATCGTCCGCCGCCTCAGGGCCAAAGTTTGCAGCCGTTATGGTTCCGCCCTTCTTGCGCCATCCCGCCCTCTTTGCCGCCCTTCCCTTAACAACAATTTTGCCGTTGCTCATTAGAATGCCAAGATAGTCACCGCAGTCGCCCCGCACATAGAGGCTGCCGGAGCGCATGAGCCAGCCTGCTCTATCGCCGCAGCTTCCCTGCACGACTATGCGGCCTCCACAGTTGCCAAGGCCCGTGAACTTGCCGCAGTCGCCCCGCACCACGCCATAGCCGCCGTGCATGTTTCGAAAGGCATAATCCCGGCAGCCTGCCGCAATTATCCCGCCACCCCTCATCTCCTGGCCCAGGTAGTCGCCGGCTCTCCCTCGCACCAGGATCTTGCCGCCTTTCATCCTCTCTCCTACGTGGTCCCCGGCCTCTTGTAGAATAATGGTGCCACGGGAGAGCTCAAGGCCCGCGTAATCGCCAGAAGGCAGCATCAGAGGGGCAGTGCAACTTTCCGCAGCAAGGCTGGTAAGATAGCCCCAGAGAATGCGGTACCTCTTTGCCGGATGGGCGGAAATGAGCAGGTCAAGCTGGTTTTTGTCTTGCGGTACAAATTGCTCTACTTCGGCGCGGGAGGGCTTTTCACCCACCTGATCGGCCAGATCCTCCAGGCTGAAGATCATATCCCCCCGACGCGTCTTTAGCCTGCGGCCGGATGCCTTTCCCTGGTATGCAGCATCCATGAAGCGGACAAGCTTCATCGCATCTGCTCCAGAGTGGGGATGAAGTCCAACCGGGCAATGGGATCGTCAAACGTCGAAAGCTCCTCTATAGCCCCGGCCGCTGCAAGCTCGCCGTCCACCGCCCGGGAGAAGATAAGGTTCATCTCTGCCCTCTCATTCATGGTGCGGTTTATGCTCTTTTCCACCAGCTCTGCCACATAGGCCAGCTTTCCAGCCCCAAAATAAGGCGGCCTCTCCAGGGCTGATCGCAGGGGCACAGTCCGGTGCCAGATAATGTAAGGAGCTATGGCTTTGAGCACTTCCAGATCACCATCCCGATCCAGCAGATAGGCAAAAGCCCGGCAAAAGGCCCTCAAGTCCTGTCGAACCCGGTCGGACAGCCCTTCATCTATCTGCCAGCAGATGGCCTCAGGATTGTTGTGGTAGTGGCAGCCGGAACACAGGCCCAAAGAGGGCTTGGCTGCAGAAAGCTGGGTCTTGTCGAAGGCGGGAGCTCTCTCGCATAGTGTGAAGTCCCTGACCAGACAGAGGATGGCCAGCTCAACCTGACCGGTGAGCGGCTTTTCCGCCACTTTTTCCGGCAAGGACGAAAACTCCTGCGGCGTCAGGCGGGGCAACATGCCGGCCAGATCCCGGACATCCTGCTCGCGCTCGGAGAGGAGAAGGCCTGCCAGGAAATCTGGCTGGGCGGCGGGCACGCAGGCGGAGATTCTATCCAGAAGTGCCTCGTCGAGGGGATAAGTCGCGGAAAATTCCGGGTTCATGGTGGCAAAATAGCAGGTGTCCCCAGGCCGGCAGAGCTGTCCAGCGTAGCTGATCTTTCTCTTTTGCAGTATCTCCAGGAATAAGTTCTGCTTGCCGCTGGGAAAGCGATTGATCTCATTTATGAGCTTCCAATTTGACTTTGCCCAGGCCGTCCAGAGCACCTGGGTAGATCCGGATGCAGCGGCAGAGGTCCACTGTCTGGGATCAAGAAAGCCCACAATCTTCTCCTCCGTCTGTTCCGGATGGCCGGTCACCATCATATCTTCTACATCATCCAGGTCCATCGAGAGAAAAGAAGAGCCCAGAAGATTGATAAGAGTGGTCTTGTTAGCGCCCATGCCGCCGTAGAGGAGTACGCAGCGGCCCCGCAGGCAGGCATCGGCCAGGGAGAAGAAGAGCATGGCGTTAACCCTTTGCTTGCCGACGGCGAGATCCTTCCTGCCCACATGCAGCCGGTGTTCCTCCAAGGACGCTATCAGGAGCTGTATCTTTTTGCGGGGATCTGGCATAAAAAGGAGGCTACGGTGCCTGCGATATTTAAAACAAGCGAATATAGGAATAATGGGAGGGAGCAAAAGTCGATTCCTTGGGAGGGATTGTGATCTTTCGACCTTTGCTTGAAATCCCAACGACATTAGACGAATATAAGATTATCGGTTGAAAAAAGCCTTCCAGGATCTTGCGAGAAAAGAGGACAAAAGTCGGCTTTGCAGGAGGCAGACGCTTTGCCAAACGCTGGAAAGCGCGCCCTGTAGCACCCGAATTTTGCAGGGCGCCAAATTAAGTAATAATTAGGAGGGGGAGCAAAAGCCAATGAATAGGAGGGATTCGATCTAGCTTGACCTTTGCCTACGCTTAATACGATCATCAACGTATATAACTGTTTCCATCAGTAGCAATTGCCGAAAAGTTTGCCAGGCCGGATTTCCTTTGCGGCCGCCCGACCGGGCAAAAGAGTCATTACATTTGCCGCAGATATTAGTTGATCATGATCTACACGATTACTCTCAACCCAGCGCTGGACAGAACACTTTGGATTCAAAAGGTACGCGACGATGTATCCAATCGCATACTGGAGGAGAAGAGCTTCGCAGGAGGCAAAAGCGTTGATGTCTCTAAAGTGCTCAAGAACCTGGGGGTGGACAACATCGCTTTAGGATTCGTGGGAGGCTTCGCCGGCCGGGAGCTGGAGGGTAGATTGCTCAACGAGGGCATTCAGACGGATTTTGTTCATGTATCGGGTGAGACGCGCACCAACATCATCATCCACGATCGAGAAACCGGAAAGCAACTGGCCTTCAATGCTCGCGGCCCGGAGATAAAACCGTCCGAGCTTATGGAGTTCGTGGAGCTTTTGGAGAGGCTGCCTTGCAGCGATCTGGTGGCTATCGGAGGCAGCCTTCCTCTGAGCGTTACTGCTGAGATGTACCGAAAGATCATAACAATAGTAAAAAGGTGCCAGTCCACGGTGGTGCTGGATGTGGATGGCGTTGCCCTTCGCGCGGGAATTTTAGCCCAACCTGATGTCATCAAGCCCAATATTCATGAGCTGTCCGAGCTGGTTGGCCGGGAGCTTAAAGGGCTGGATGAGATTATCGTTGCCGCCAGAGAGATCAACAGGCAGGGCGTGAAGATCGTTCTCGTCTCCATGGGCGGAAAAGGCATCCTGCTGGTATCGGAAGGCAAAGAGTATCTGGCCGTGCCGCCCCATGTGGATGTGCAGAGCACCATTGGAGCGGGAGACTCCTCCGTGGCAGGCTTCATAAGCGGCCTGGTGGCAGGCAAGAGTCTGAAAGAGTGCCTGGTCTATGCAGCAGCAGCCGGCACGGCTACCACTTTGCATCAGGGAACGGCTCTCGCCCAAAAGGAAGATTTCGAGCGACTGGTGCCACTGGTGAAGCTGACAGTACTCTCCGAGAGTGCATAAGAGAGCTGGAGGCAAAAAGACGAAACATGGGTGCGTGAAAATGGCAGATAATATCATAGTTCCTCTGGATGTGCCGCAAGAATGCCGCTCCAAAGCCAACGTCGGCGTCTTTGCCGCTCAGCTCGGCCTCATCGCTCGCTACGGCATGGACTATTCCAATGTGCCTTACCTGGTGAAGCTGAACTCCAAGACCAATCTGGTGAAGACGGCCCAGGCAGAGCCCTGCAGTTCACAATGGATCGATGTAAGCCAGGTAGTGGATTTTATGAAGAGCAGCGATCTAACCATCCTGGGCGTGGGCTATACCATCTACCTGGGATCCGAGCACGAAAGTGAGATGCTGCGCGAGGCGGCACAACTGGTATTCCAAACCCATCAGGCGGGACTGGTGACAGTTCTCTGGATCTACCCCCGCGGCAAAGCGGTAAAGGACGAGAAAGATCCCCACCTCATCGCCGGGGCGGCGGGAGTGGCAGCCACACTCGGCTCTGATTTTGTCAAGGTCAACTATCCCATGAAGACTGGCCAAGACTCGGCTTTGATCTTCCGGGAGGCGGTGCTGGCTGCGGGCCGCACCAGGGTGGTCTGCGCCGGAGGGGAGAGCACCGATGCGCGAGTATTTTTGCAGAGGCTTCATGACCAGATTCACGTCAGTGGCGCGGCAGGAAATGCCACAGGCCGAAACATTCACCAGAGGCCTCTGGCAGAAGCAGTGCGCCTATGCAAAGCCATTTACGCTATAACTGTGGAGAATGCCGGCGTGGATGAGGCCTACAGGATCTATCTGGGCGAGTAAAATCGGGGCGTTTGAATCGGTGTGAGCGATTCAGGGAGACAAAGTTAGAGGACAACGAAAATGGCAAAACTGGTATTGCTGCGGCACGGCCAGAGCCTATTCAACCTGGAGGGCAGGTTCACAGGCTGGTTGGATATCGATCTGTCTGAGTGGGGCAGAGCTGAGGCCTGGGAAGCCGGATGGCTTATGAAGAGTTCCGGCCTTTCCGTTGACATCGCCTTTACCTCTGTCTTGAAGCGCGCCATCAGGACGCTGTGGATTGTGCTGGATGAGATGGATCAGATGTGGATTCCGGCTCTTTCATTCTGGCGGCTCAACGAGCGCTTTTATGGAGATTTGCAGGGCAGAAGCAAGCAGGAGACGGAGAAGCGGTACGGGATGGCGCAGGTACAGAGCTGGAGGAGGAGTTTTTTGGAAAGGCCTCCGGCTGTTGGCCTCGAAGACGATCGCTATCCAGGCCGGGATGCTCGCTACCGGGATGTTCAGGAGAGCCTGTTGCCCAGGACGGAATCCCTGCAGGACACGCAGGAGCGAGTGCTGCCATTCTGGCGGACCCTGATTGCCCCGGAGCTGGAGAAGGGCAAGAACGTGCTGGTGGTCTCGCATGGAAACACCATTCGCGCCCTGGTCAAGCATCTGGAAAACATCTCAGACCTGGAAATAGAGATGGTGGAGATCGCCACGGCCCGGCCCCTGGTCTACGAGCTGGATGATCAGATGCGGCTCTTGGGCCGCTGCTATTTGGGAAACGAACTGGGCGGGAAAAATGGAAAATGAGAGGTGTTGGGAATGGCTTATGTTGTAGAGATCATATCCATGCAGCAAAAGGAAAAGCTGATAGAGCAATACAAAGGCCAGGTGCTCTACGAGATCAAGTCGGAGATTTACGGATGCTGCATCAAGCTTCTCACGGGCAGCTCTTCCGTCAAGGATGCCTGGGAGGAGAGCTTCTATTTTGCTTCACAGAACATTCGCTCCCACGGGCGGATTTATGTTCTGGTGGACGAAACGGTTGGGGAGAACCGTGTTTACTACGATCCCCATTCCAAAAGCTGCTTTTTGTTCAACATGGACTACTACGGATGGATAAAGTCCCTGGCGCTCTCCGTGGCTGGAGACATCCTGGAGGACAATCACGGCATCTACTCAGTGCACGGAGCCTGTCTGGATTTGCGGGGCCAGGGGGTCTGCATTTTGGGCGGATCGGGTGCCGGCAAGACCACTCACACCTATGGCCTTTTGCGCCAGCCCAAAGTGCGCGTGGTCTCCGACGACTGGTTCTTTGCCCGGATCTTTGGCGAGGAGATCTTAGCCTACGGATCTGAGAAGAACTTCTACATTCGTGCCGATCTGGCCGACATCTGGAAAGAGTTTTCCGGGCTGGTCGATAAAGCCGTCTTCGACGAAAAGGGCCGCGCGGTGGTGGACCTGCGCTGGGTGATAGGCAAAGGCCGCATCCTGCCGCTCACGACTATGGAAAATGTGATCCTGCTTAAGCGAGATCCCGGACAGGATGAGATGGTGCGGGAGCTGGACGGCAAGGAAGCGCTGGCCATACTGGAGGCGAACGGCTACTACAATCCTCATCTTCTGGTGAAGAGCGACTTCAAGAGGGACCTGCGAAGCAGGTTCTTCCAGGCGCTCTTCTCACGGGCAAAGGTGCATGAGGTCAACACCAGGGGAACACCGGAGGAGAGCCAGAAGGCGATCCGGGAGATATTGGGGAGCGAGTAAGCCGGACTCGTCCAGGTTTGCGCCGATTGCCGTAGACCTGTTGTTTTTTGGAGTGCTAACCAACTGATTGCATTAGACTAGTGTTCAGCTTCCAAAATAACATGGCAATATTTTAATA
>JBATEC010000172.1:0-10635 GCA_049663825.1 Methanothrix sp.
CTTCATGTCTTCCAAGCTTGTCGAGAGCAATGCGCTTGGTCACCCAGGTAAGCTCATTATCAGGATTTATTGCCAGAGATCTATCACAACATCGAACTGCTATTTCATATAATCCCATGGTGCATAAGATATCAGCTTTGGCTGCCCATGCTTCTGAGTTATTGAGATTCTTCTCCAATTCGTTCCCTATTGCAACGAACCTTTGATCTATATCTTGACCATACATGCTACGTCGGAGTTAGCCGATTACAGGCATATATATCTACTGATATATTATAATCAGTAACATAACTTCGCCCCGCGGGACGATAATCTGATATCAAGGGGGCGTCCTGCCGGCGAGGAAGATCCGGCGAGTCCCTCACCGCCTCCAACACCTTTTTCGCTGTCGAGCACATCTCCCGCCCGAGAGGTATCCGCCTCCAAGCCCGGCTTAAAGTCGATCATTCTTTGCTGTGAAAGTGATCTATTCTAGCCTGAACCGAAAACCTTGACCGAAAGTCATTTGGCTAATCAACTCGTAAAGAAAATCAGAGGAAGAAAAATGAAAAGCAACATATTTATTGGAATAATGCTCGCATCCATTCTCGTGACGCTCTCTTTTGGCGTGGCCTTGGCTGCGAAAGAGAACATGGCAATGCCAGATAACATGACAATGCCGGTTAACAAGACTATGTCTATGAATATGCCAATGTCAATGCCTATGGATATGCCAATGAACCGGACCAAAGAAATGATGGATTCGGCCACGAATGTTTTCATAATTAAGAATGTGACCTTGAACGTCATCACGATGCAGAACGTGACCTTACTTATGAATTCATCTTATGCCTAGAATATAGCCATTTTTTTCATAATGCAGCGGCATAATGGTTGGGATCAGGCTGAATCTCTCACCGCCCCCAGCACCTTTTTCGCCGCCGAGCACCTCTCCGCCCTGGTGACATCAGCCGCCATCTGCTCCAGATCCACAACATCAATCTGTCCCATCTTGAACCTGGTAACCAGGATGCCGGTCATGACGGCATCGCTATTTAGCTTGTGCTCAGTCGTTCGGGTCGTTAATCTTTTCTGGGTTGGAATTTGAATCTGTTGTTCTAATAACACCAACCCATCCAAGAATCACGACCGCCGTTCGACCGCCAACTACAAATATATATAACGATTATATAGATAGTTTGCCGCTTCATGCCATTGAATAGGGTGGCGGGCGTGCCGTGGGCTTAACGTATCCGATGATGCTCTGATGACAAGGGTGGTTGCCCCACCATGGGGCAGTATGCCGCCAGCTCCTAAATGCTGGCTGATAAAAATCCCTTGGTACAGGAGATGCATGCCGTCGTGGCACTGCATTTGGCTACGGGCCTGTGAGGCTAAAATTTCAGCGGGCTGAAAAAGTTGCGCGCTATAACAGGCGCAGTAATCCGCCGGATTTCACGCTAATACACGGTCGGGACATGAGGCGGCACAGGTCGTTGGCGAGAGGGCGGGCAAGAGGCTCCATGAAAAGGGTTCCGGTAATTCGGACGCTGTGTGAGATTCCAGCGCTTATGCTGCCTTCGAGCCCGGCTTATTAAAGTCGAGCTTCGGGCTGGGTCAGGCCGTCACTTCGCGGTGATCGGCTACTTCTAAAAGGCGCTGTGGATCGGCGCTGGCCCGCCTGGGACTTGATACCTCGTTGGTTATTTCTTCTTAGAGGAGATGGTCTTTTCTAACTTGAAGCAAAAGGCTTTTATCTCGGCAATTAACGTATAGTATACTGGCGAAAGTCGATGGCCAGTTTTCCCTCCTACATCCGATTGACTTTCTCCTCCCTCCTTCTTATCCATCTTTGATTCAGACGAAGACGATTAATACTATTTTCCCGATTGTAGCTTCGATGAAGCTCGTAGTTCTCTTAGGTGACGGCATGGCAGACCTGCCGCTAGACGCCCTGCAAGGCAAGACGCCTTTGCAGGCGGCGAAAAAGCCCAACATGGACCTTTTAGCGAAGCAGGGCCGCAATGGCCTGGCCCAGACCGTTCCAGAAGGATTTGCACCGGGAAGCGATGTGGCCAACCTTTCCGTCATGGGCTATTCGCCCACCCAGCACTACTCAGGTCGCGCGCCTCTTGAGGCGGCAGCCATGGGCGTGGCATTAGGCAAAGCCGACATCGCCTTTCGCTGCAATTTCGTGACCATTGAGGACGGCGCCATGTTAGACTACAGCGCCGGGCACATCACCACCGAAGAGAGCCGCGAGCTGATCGAGGCCTTGCAGCCGTTGATGCCAGAGCGGCGGCTCTACGCCGGCGTGAGCTACAGAAACCTTCTTGTCTTGAAGGCAGGAGCGAAAGCGCTCTGCACTCCGCCCCACGACATCAGCGACCAGCCCGTCGCAGAGCACCTGCCCCGCGGCCCGGACAGCGCACAGCTCATCGGGCTCATGGAGGCGGCAGGGCCCGTCCTGGCCAGCCATCCCGTGAACAAAAAGCGCATTTTTGAGGGCAAGCACCCGGCTAACGCCATTTGGCTGTGGGGGCAGGGTCCGGCGCCAACCATGCCCTCCTTTGCTGAAAAGTACGGCCTGAAAGGGGCCATGATCAGCGCCGTGGACCTGCTCAAGGGCATCGGCAGGTACGCGGGACTAGAGGTCGTTGACGTTCCTGGAGCCACGGGCAACATCGATACCAATTACGAGGGAAAGGTGCAGGCCGCGCTGGAAGCACTAAAGCACCTGGATTTTGTCTATCTGCATGTCGAGGCCCCGGATGAGATGGGCCACGAGGGCAACACTGAGCTGAAGGTAAAGGCCATTGAGCATTTCGATGAGCTGGTAGTCGGCCCGGTGGTGGAAGGGCTGCAAAAGAGCGGAGAGGACTGGCGCGTGCTACTCCTGCCAGACCATGCCACGCCCATTTCCATCAAGACGCACAGCCGCGATCCTGTGCCATTCACCATTGCGGGCACGGGAATTGAGCCGGACGGGGTGGAGAGATTCGATGAGCAGGCTGCGAAGCAAGGTGGCTACGGGCTGGTGGAGGCGACGAAGCTCGTGGGGATGATGAGGGGATAATTACGAAGAGAGGATACTTCAAACTTTTTTTGCATTTTTAAGTTAATATTAATATCAAAAAAAAACCAAAGGGAACCATTTATATGTTATAATTGGGTAGATTATGTAGAATAGGACCAGGAGGATGAAGGGAATATGATTGATGCAGATTCCGGCCCGTCGAATGATCGCATGGGATCGAAAGAAAGAAAAAGATATAAAAAATTAATAATTCCGTCTGCATTAATTATTTTGCTTATCATTCCCTCAGTCATGGGCGCCTTTCCCCTGGACTGCGCCTATCAGTGCAGCGCCAATGATGTGCAGATTTCCGGGGCGCAGATATCCGACCAGAACGGCAACGACCTGGCCTGCCGCTTCTGCGAGCCAGGCAATCCCGCAAGCGCTTATCTGGCGTTAACAGTCTTCAACATTGCCGCTGCGGCCAGATACAATATTTACATTATCTACACCCTCTCCTTGGACGGGATCGATCAGCCTAGGACGTTTTCCTGCCTGGCTGCCTCTCTTGGAGGAGGCCAGACCATTAAGGCCGAAATTCCCATCTCCTGGACCTGCGGCCAGAGTGTGGATCTGAAGAATATAATTATCACCTGGTCCACGGAACCAAGCGAAAATACATGCGACATCCCCAAGAACTGCCATGCTCCAGGAAAGAGCTGGTGCACGCCGCTCCTGAGCGTCAAGACGCCTCTTGTGGCAGCTTTTTCCAGCAACTCGCCCCAGTGCATCTGCGTGCCCCAGAGCTGTCAGCCCATCCAGTTCACTGACCAGACCACGGGCGGATCGGGAACCTATACCTACCAATGGGACTTAGGAGATGGGTCGACAAGCACCCAGAAAAATCCGCTAAAGCAGTACAGTGCGCCTGGGATTTATCAGGTGACCTTCACTGTGAACGATGGCAAATGTTCGGACAGCCATAGCGGCCAGGCAGTGGTCTATCCGGCACCATCCGCTTCCTTCACATCCCTTCCCGGAATCTGCCTGGGAGCAGATCTGCATTTTACAGATACATCCACTCCAGGAACCGCCGCGGGAATCTCTCCGGCGTCCATCGTCAAGTGGGAGTGGAACTTTGGAGATGGCAGCGCCCATAGCTTAGACCAGAATCCCGTTCACCGCTACCTGAGCGCCGGCAATTATCAGGTGACTCTCAAGGTCACCGATTCCCGGGGATGCACAGGGAGCGTCACATCAAGCGTGCAGGCCTACACCGATCCGGTTCCCACATTTACCGTCGATTCCCCCACCCTCTGCTTCCGGCCAGCATTATCGACCTTATTTCACGGCCAGGCGACTGATGGATCCGGGACATATAGCAGCTTTGCATGGGATTTCGGCGACGGTAACACGGGCACCGGTCCAGATCCAAGTCACAAGTACGCTAACCAAGGAACATATAACGTCCATCTTACTGTTACAGATAGCCACGGCTGCACCGGCACAACGACCTCTCAGGTTACAATAGTCGACTGCGATCCGCCCGGCATTGACGGTGTAACCGTCTTCTCCGGCCCGATATGCAGCGGCCTGGAACAGGTGGTCAATGCTCATGTGGTGGACTATGTTGGTGTCAGCTCGGTGATCCTGAACTTACAGGTGGATGGCGGGGCCATCACGCAACTGGGAATGACGTTTGTTGCAGGCTCCGGCTCGGTCAAAGACGGGCTGTGGACTGTCGAGGCTCCTGGTCAGCCAGCGGGCTCTACAGTCACCTATTGGATAACTGCCGACGACGGAACTTTCACCGGCGAGTCGGCGCATTATTCGGTGTCCTTCATCGACTGCACTCCTCCGGCCATCACCTCAGTGAAGGCGTCCACCTCCAGACCATGTGCCGGATCGGATGTGCTCATCACCGCCCATGCTACCGCAGGAACCGGAGTCGCCTCAGCAACCATAGACTACGACGGATCAAGCTACCCGATGTCCGGTCCTGCCGGATCAAGTTCAGGAGATTGGACCTATTCAATACAGGGATCAGGAAAGGCGGCAGGAGATTCACTGATATTTACAGTCTCAGCCACAGACGCCCTGGGCAGAGTTGTCCATTCCTCAAGTTTCAGCATCACCTGGAGAGATTGTACGCCACCAGAAATCGTTTCCGTCGTACCCTCCGACCTCTCACCCTGCCCGCCTTCCGATGTGATAATCACAGCCAGGATAACAGACACCGTGGGAGTTATATCGGCTTTCCTGACCTATGACGGAGCAGACCATCCCATGTCCGGCCCTTCCGGCTCGGGCGATTGGACGGCAACCATCTCTGGCGCAGGCAGGTCTGCCGGAAGCTCTGTTGAATACAGCGTGACTGCATCAGATGCTGCAGGAAACTCTGTGACCTCTGAGATCGGCAAGACAACCTGGAGGGACTGCAACGCCCCCGAGATACTGAGCATAACTCCCACTTCAGCCGCTCCGTGTGCTGGTGACGGCGTTACCATAACTGCTCGCATAACTGACGGCGCAGGCGTGCAATCGGCGAGCCTGGTCATAGATAACGTGCCTTACCCCATGGCCGGACCCACAGGACCCGGTGACTGGAGCTACGCCATAACTGGCAAAGGAGCAGGAGAATCCATCTCCGGTTACATTTCCGCCCAGGACACGGAGGGAAATACCGCAACCTCTGGCACCGTCACAATAACCTGGAAGGATTGCATCGCCCCCGTCATCGGCAGCGCTATCTTAGAGCCTGCCAGCCCCTGCGCAGGAGATGATGTCTTCGTAAGAGTTCATATCACGGATAATGTCGGCGTGACCTCTGCCACAATAAGTTACGACGGGACGATCTACCATATGTCCGGGCCGGTTGGACCTGCAAATGACGGAGACTGGACTGCGACCATAATTGGCGCCGGCAAGAAGGCCGGCGACTCGATAAGCTACAGCATCGCGGCAAAAGATGACGCAGGAAATGCCGCTGCCGCGGCAACCGGCTCCATAACCTGGATAGACTGCACGCCCCCCATTGTGCAATCAGCCACACCCTCCAGCTCCACTCCCTGCGCCGGGACGGAGGTTATCATCACCGCCCATGTCACCGATGATGTAGCAGTGGCATCGGTGGATCTTTACTTCGATTCCGCACCCCATGCCATGTCCGGCCCTTCTGCCTCGGGCGACTGGACATACACAATCGCTGGCAGGCCAGCAGGCACATCTCTCAGCTACGGTTTAATCGCAAATGATGGCTCAAATCCATCATCACCCGTCTCAGGTGCGATCCTGTGGAAGGAGTGCGGCAATCCCGATTCAATCGGACCTGATATACTATCGATAGCGTCCTCAACTGAATCACCCTGCACCGGCACAGATGTTCTGATCACGGCTCATCTCAAGGATGACAATGGAGTCGCATCGGCGAATCTGGTTTATGATGGAGCATCTCACCCCATGTCGGGCGTTGCAGGCCTCCAGGAAGAATACTGGAAGTTCAGCATTCCAGGAACGAGCAAGTCTCCCGGCGTCTCCCTGAGCTACACGGTTGAGGCCAGGGATGCTTTAGGAAACCTGGCTGTCTCCGGCGAATTCATCATAACATGGAAGGATTGCTCCCAGCCAGAGATCGGCACCATCGCCATGTCCCCACAGCAGCCATGTGCGGGAGAGGATGCGACCATCACCGTTCAGATAACCGACAATGTCGGCGTAGCCTCTGCCACCCTGACCGCTGGCGGGACCGACTATCCGATGTCGGGACCCGCAGGATCGCCATCCGGAGAGTGGACGGCGACGGTGCCGGGAACCGGCATTGGTGCAGGCTACACCCTTGCATTCAGGATCGCGGCCACAGATGCAGCCGGAAACCTGGCATCCCCTGTAACCGGTCAGATCCATTGGAGAGATTGCACAGCCTCTGACATTCAGTCGGTTATTCCATCAAACTCGCAGCCGTGCGCAGGAGAGGATGTCACAGTCACCGCCCACATCGAAAGCAACAACGGTGTGGCCTCGGCCACTCTGAACTTCGATTCCTCTTCCATCCCCATGTCCGGGCCGGTGGGATCTGTTTCCGGTGATTGGACTGCCACCTTGCCCGGATCAGCAATGCAGTCAGGGGAGACTATCTCGTACAGCATAACTGCCAAAGATAGCTCTGCAAGAACCTCGGTCTCCGAAAGCCAAACCATCTCCTGGCAAGATTGCACCCCGCCACAAATCCTGGAAATATCGCCCGGCGACATTGTGACCTGCGAGGGCAATAGGAATCTGCAGATCACCGCTCGAATTGTAGCCACCGCCGGGGTGGTCTCAGCCCGCATCATCTTCGAGGAAGAGGGAGTGCCTGGTCTTTATGAGGTGGAGATGATCGGGCAGGGAAGCGATCCCAGGGATGCCGTCTGGAGCGGCACCATCTCCAAGAGGAAGGTGCGAACCATCATCTATTCCATCACTGCCAGCACCGGCAAGTACACCACCACCTCGCAGTCGCACCGCGCCGTATTCAGGGAGTGCGATGTCCCAGAGCTTATAGATCAGCAGATTACAACCCCATGTGCCGGAAATGACGCCCAGGTAACCTTTACGATAAGGGATGCGGATCAGGATTTTTACAGAGCCACAATCTCCTATGAAGGAAAAGAATACCCATTACACCTGCTGGGCGATGATCCCTATCCAAAGGAAGGAATATGGACCGAGAGCATCCAGGGTGCTGGGCGGCAGCCTGGAGAGACCCTGAGCATCTCTTTGAATGCCTATACCTTGGACACACTCGGCCCCAATCCGCCGGAAGGCTTGGGCCAGTTCAGTGTGACTTGGACTGACTGCAAACCCGGCATCACATTAGTGTCTCCCGGATCGGCAGAGGTCTGCGTCGGAAACGATCAGGTTATCAGTGCCAGAGCTACAAGCAGCGTGGGCATTTCATCTATGATGCTCCATTATACCGATTCCACAGGTCAATATGAGACAAGCATGGAAATCGATCAAGGATCTTCCTTATGGACGGAATCGATTCCTGACCAGCCAGCCGGGACGGCAGTGGAGTACTACATAATTGCCACATCCACCAATGGCGACGTATCGAGGATGCCCCAGGATGGCAGCTACCGGCTGACCTGGATTGACTGTAGCCCAAGAATCTCATCGGTCACTCCTGGAACGGAAAATGTCTGCGCCGGAAACGATCAGGTTATTCGTGCCACAGCCACAAGCCTGATCGGCATCTCAACCATGATGCTCCATTATACCGATTCCGCAGGACAATACTTTGAGACGAGCATGGTCATGGATGAAGGAACTGATCCAAAAGACGCCTCCTGGACGGGATTGATTCCTAATTATCCAGAGGGAAGTGTAGTGGAGTATTACATCGTGGCCACATCATCCGACGGCGAGGTATCGAGGATGCCCCAGGAGGGCAGCTACCGGCTGACCTGGATAATCTGCAAGGCTGAACTCAACAAGACCGCATCATCATCCTCAGTTGCACCCGGCGGGACCATCACCTACACCATAACCTACCAGAACAAAGATTCGAATGATATATATGATGTGGTCATTGTAGAGAGCTATCCTCCGGGCGCAACATTCATCTCCGCCTCGCCTCCGCCTGACGAGGGCACCAATAACCGCTGGACCATAGGAATTTTGCCTGCCGGAGCTTCCGGGACCATAACCATAGAGGTCAGGGCTCCGGACGAGGCCAAAATCAATTTCTTTATGGATCAGTCTGCCAAGGGCCAGGGCTTTGTAAGAACGTACAAGGACCTGAACACCGGACGCGAGCCTCAGGTCCTCACCAACCAGGTGAGCATGTCGGCTCGTGGAATAGCTGGCCAGTTTGCCATCAGCAAAGTTACCATTAGCGGTGAAGAAGGCACAAAGCTCGCCATGCGAGAGAGCGGCAGCGGTACCTATGCCCGAGAGGAACAATTGCGATACCTGCGCGAGAACAGATCCATTAAAGATGTCAGTAACCTCTCTGCCAGCCACCAGGCTACGAACTTTCAGCTTCCCGGTAACGAGTCCATAAATTATAATTCAAAATGGACCGACCGGGAGAAAGCCAAGAACTACGTAACATCGGAATCTGTAGAAGAGTCATACCGCTATGCTACCAAGATCAACAAAGAGAGCCAAATCGAACTTGACAGAAATGGTACAAATATGACCGCAGACTCGCAGTTCGAGGGTATGCGTCACGCCGGATACTTCAAAGCCTCAAATCCTGATGCCAAAGGACACGTCTCACCACTAATGGAGATGAGTTCTGATTACACAGGCAGCTTCCGGGTGAAAGAGAGACTGGGCACGACCTTCAGCAACAGGTCAAACGCCATAACCACAGTCAAGCATTACGACCAGCCACACGTGACGATTTACCAGAGAAGCGAAATTGACAATACGAACGAAAACAATCTCAACTACACCATAAGCATCTTGAACGACGGAAATCGAACTCTTGGACCCATTTATCTCATGGATCTTTTCCCAGCAGGAACCAGCTTCTTTGATGCCTCTGCCCGACCCTCCGGGGAGTTGCTCCCTGAATCGGAGCATGTCAACTGGACCTTTACCTCTCTTCCCATGGGTCGGTCCCTGACCATATACCTCACGTTGATGAGGTACGTCGTCATAGAGCCCCCCGTCAATTGGGTCTATGTCAAAGCGGGATACGACGGCAATTGGATAACCGCAAATAATTCGACAATCTCAAACTTCAACTGGCTGAGCAGCACGCCCACCAGCACGCGTGAGAAGATGGCCACAGGAGACTGGAATCCTCCGGAATGGGGATTCGATCAATCGGAGGATATCTGCAAATCATGCACATATTCTCCACCCCATGAGTAAGATATGAAAGCACGATCACTGATGATGAGGGGATAATGGGCAAAGACTAATCACGGGCCCTGGTCGAACCATCGGCCCTTTCTATCAATTAATGGCCACCATCTTGCCTTCCGACTCCAGGTCATCCATGATCTTGAATACTATGTCGTTTCAACGACGTTGGAGAAGCTTGAAGGGAGCAATTCCACGCTCATCAAAGGTGATATCGTTCAAGAAATTAAGAACCTAAAACAACAGAACGGACCTGAACTGCAGGTCCCCGGCAGTAGTAATCTTATTCAAACGCTCTTGAAGCTCGACCTAATCGACGAGTTTCGATTGAAGATATTCCCGGTTACTCTCGGCACAGGCAAGCGCTTGTTTGGCGATGGTACTATTCCAGCAGGCCTCAAAATCGGGTCATTTGCCTTGGAAACGCCAACTGAAGCAGAACTTGCTCGTCGTAAACGACTTAAAGAGGGAAAATAACATGGAAAAAATCACTCCGCATCCATGGTTTGATAAAGAAGCTAAGGAGGCAGCTAGGTCCTACACTTATGTCTTCAAGGAGTTGATCACACTAACCTGGAGGTAAACCGATGACATGCACAAATACGCTGTGGATGCGTCTGACAGCGCTTTCGTTAGCAATTGCAGGTGTCTGCTTTATTCGTATGTGTTTAGGTGCACCAGAGCAGTTCGATAGATGCTGTTTTTCGGATCAGTGAGTATATTATATAAAAACATGAATTAAATATAAATCGATATCGATCGCACGTGCATAAAAAATTGGCTCT
>JBATEC010000173.1:0-9847 GCA_049663825.1 Methanothrix sp.
GCATAAAAAATTGGCTCTGTATGATTTTGTTGTGCTGGAGGCGCGTAAATGTGCTTCTAGATGCTGATTATGATGAGCTAAACACATACCCAAGCGGAAAGCAGGCTCGATTTAGTAATCGTGTAGCTTGGGCTATTGTTTACTTGAGGAGAGCAGGACTTATTGAAAATTCAAATAGAGGTATTTTTCATATAACCGGGCAGGGATTAGAACTTCTTAAGACCAATCCAACTAAAATCGATATTAAGCTTCTTAAGCAACTCTCTCCAGAAGTCAAAAATTGGAGCAAGCCTTCCGATCAGTCAATTGATATAGATCGATTCTTCAAAGATAGGGACGAAGCCAAATGGGCTTTTGATCTATTGAGAGAGACTCTTGATAACCTTGGAATCAAAGGGCCAAATGATGAGCGTTTTGCAGTTACTTGTCCATCTGCCGGAAAAGCCCTTCATCTCAATTTTGGGCAGTGGTTGGTATTGGGATTTAATAACCAATATGTCGGGGAAAACAGAATCGAGATTGCCCTTCTCGCAGACCAAGCCGATTTTTGCAATAAATATGAGTCGTTTGATTTTGCCAAAGGTGAGGATAATTTCAATATAAAAATATATAAATTACCTCTTGAGCTAGTAAAACCCTTGGGTGGTGATTTGCGGATAGTATACAAAAAATCTCTTGAAAAAATTACTGATAAATTCGGAGACTGGAAGGCAACTCCATGGCGGAAAAATCATCATATAAATGAAATAGCGGAAGCACTTTTTGATGACAAAAAGCTTGGTGATCTTCTAAATCCAGGTTTTCAAAGAAATATTTGGTGGGTTAATCAAGGAGACTCGATCAAGAACGAGTGTAAAGATGGTGTCCTTTGTGCACCTGCAAGAGCTGATAGTAGTCGACTCATTCCTCACTGGGAGAGACTCATGGAAATAAAGCCAGAGGATATTATACTTCACTATGTAAATGGCGAATTGCTTTATGTAAGTATGTCCACAGCCGCTGCAGTTACTGAAAATCGTCCTTATGGCAGGTTCGATAAAGTCAATCTCGTCAATGTAGATTACTATGAGCTTATTCCATCGATTCCTCTTTCTCGATTCTCTGATGAGCTCCAAGCTTTGTTGATTAAGGAAGGTCCATTAAACGTCAATTGTGGTGTCAAAGAGGGATATCTTTGGCGACTAAATCCTGAAGCATTGAAGATTATTCAAAGCTCTCAGCCGGACACCAAATGGCCAGAATTCGCAATTCTAGATAGCGACTCAAGTTGGATATTCCAGGCTAATCCCGATAACTTCGATATAGATGCGGCAATTGGCGAATTAAAGGAGATTACCTGGAAAGTAAATCGGTATAAGGATCGGGTCCATGCAGGAGACATTGTCTACCTCTGGAAGTCAGGAGAGAATGCTGGAATTGTTGCAGTAGGCAGAATCCTTAGTGAACCTGCCCTTTTAAAAGATCTTGATATCGAGAAGAGATTTATTCGTCCGAAAGCTTCTGGAGAGAATGGAGATAAGGAATTCATAGGAGTTCGCATCTCTATCGAACGTGTGCTTGGACTTATGATAAGACGGCAAGACCTACTCAATGATCCATTGCTCGGGTCCATGCAGATCTTGAGGCAATCCCAGGGAACCAATTTCGTCCTATCCGACAAAGAAGCAAAAGCAATCCACGATCTAATCTATTCTTCAAATTCAGAGCCAAAGAATCCAGAATATACTCTTGAGCAATGTTCTAACGAGACCGGCTTAGATGAATCAACTCTAAAACGGTGGAAGAGAGCTATCGAAAGGAAAGGGCAGGCTATAATCTATGGTCCTCCTGGAACAGGGAAGACCTTTATTGCAGAGCACTTAGCGGAGCATCTTATTGGAGGTGGGTATGGATTCAAGGAAACCGTCCAATTCCACCCTGCCTACGCTTATGAGGATTTCATTCAAGGCATACGGCCTAAGAATCGGGATGATGGGAAGCTTGAATACCATCTTGTACCTGGACGATTTTTAAAGTTTTGTCAAGAAGCTGGTGGCCGGCAAGGCATCTGTGTCCTAATCATCGATGAGATTAATCGAGCTAATTTGGCCCGAGTCTTCGGCGAGCTGATGTACCTCCTTGAGTACAGAGAAAAAGGAATTCCACTGGCTTCCGATGGAAATGTATTTTCCATACCTAAAAACGTGCAAATTATTGGAACCATGAATACGGCTGACCGTTCAATTGCTCTGGTCGACAACGCTCTAAGAAGGAGATTTGCATTCTTGAGGCTTCAGCCGGAATATGGAATTCTAAGACGATATCACGAGCGAGAGCAAACTGAGTTCCCAATAGAAAAACTAATCCTGGTTTTGAGAGAGCTGAATGAAGAGATTGGTGATACCCATTACGAAATCGGGATCTCATATTTCATAAGAATGGATCTGAGCACTCAAATTGAAGACATCTGGACAATGGAGATCGAACCCTATCTGGAGGAGCACTTTTTCAATGATGCTGATAAAATAAAAAATTATAGATGGGCTAACGTCAAGGAAAAACTCAATCTATGAGCTGCATTGAAATCATTGAACTTGCTGAGCACACTCCGGTAAGGGTCGATCGAGAAAAGCTGCCTGTAGAAGCCGCAGAGATGCTCAAAAAGAAGTTCAGCGACAAAATTGCAGTGGAGATGATATCCTTTGGGCCAGATTCTGATTGGCAGCTAACTGCCCAGGATTGGGTAGGATATATCCCACTGACACCTGAAGTCAGCATCAGACTGCTTCCGAAGAAAGGAGTGAAAATCACCAATCTATTTGGGATGCTGGAGTATGCTTATGGCTTAAAGAGCTTTCACCTATCTGAAAAAGGGCTTTACGATTGCGATACTTTGGAGAATTTCTATGATCGATTGGCCAATATATTAGCTCATCGCATACTGGATCGAGCACGCAGAGGGTTTTATCATTCATATCAGCCCAAATCAGAGCAGCTTTCTTATCTTCGGGGACGCATTGATCTACAGCGAGCCAGTCTGCGACCATGGGAAGTGAAGCTTGAGTGCCATTTTGAGGAGCATACCTCTGATATCAGAGATAATCAGATCCTAACATGGACTCTTTTGCAGATATTGCGTAGCGGGCTATGTACCAAGAACTCATCACAATCCGTATCTCATGCCTATCGGAAACTCTTGTCATTTGCAGAACCGGAGCCATGCGGCCCGGAATTCTTCCTTGATAGGATTTATAATCGCTTGAATGATGATTACAGGCCTATGCATGCCCTTTGCAGGCTGTTTCTTGAGCATCTGGGCCCAGCTCACAATATAGGAAATCATGAGATGATTCCTTATTTAGTAAATATGGCTAACCTCTATGAACTCTTTGTAGCGGAATGGCTAAAGGCTCAAAACCTAGTAGGATACTCAATCGAGGCCCAAAGGGATATTATAATCGATCACAGGCAGAATATGAAGTTTAGGATGGACCTTGTGCTTTGCGATGGAAGCTCCCAACAGCCCAAGTGCATAATGGATACCAAGTACAAGATTGGAACTCCCTCCATGAGTGATATTCATCAAGTGATCGCTTATGCCGAAGCGATTGGATGCACAGACGCGATTCTCATATATCCTGTGAAGATGCAATCGCCTCTGGATATGATGGTGGGAGATATCCATGTTAGAAGTGCTACATTTTCTCTAGAAGGCGATTTGGATGAAGCAGGTTGGGATTTTGTTCATGAAATTTTGGGGCCCCAGGTGAATGCCAAAATCATTCCCCCAGGAAATCAATAATCCCTCAGATCCCCTCACTCCACCACCCTCGCCACCCCGTCCTCCACCCTCACCTCAACCGATCCGTATCCCTTCAGTGCCGGCCTGAAGGCGGGCCCGGAGTTGGCCATTTGCGCCCTGACCAGTGGATCGTAGTACTCAATATCCCAGGAGGTGCCGTTCTGCGATTTGGCGTTTATGGCCACGGCATAAGCTCTCCAGCGAAAGAGCTTGACCTGGGGGAGATTTTCGGCAGCATCTATTGCTATTTTCGCCTCTGTTATGCTGGAGGCAACGGTTATTTTGGCAAAGGCCGAGCTGTTAGTGATTTTTCCCGTAAGCGAGTCATACCCGTAAACCAGAAACTGGTCACTATCATTCTCCAGAGCGACCCACGAGAATAGATTGGAATCCGGGTGGACTTCTTCATTCAGGCCGCTAAAAAAGCTCTCTGCAGATGCCTTTCCTTCAATTCTTATTCCGCCCACGATCAGGAAAATGAGCACAAATACAATCATCAGATTTTTATTAAACGCTATCCTGTGCCTTTCCCTTATCAGTTCTGCCAAAACCAGGAGGCTGGCTATCAGTATAATCGGCTCTATTTGGGAAAAGATATCAGCCGAATACCTGACAGCCTGCCAGGGATAGAAGAGTGGAATGCCTCTGGTCGTTGTATAGTCCACAACGAGGTGGATGAGAACACCGGCATAGACGAAGGCGAAGCTTTCAACGGAAAAGTCAAGATCGAATTTGATGAACCTGCCCAAAAAACTCTTAATCTGCTCACGAGAGGCGAGATAAAAAATAATCAGAGCAAAAAAGAATCCAAAGAAAATAGTGTGCGAGATCCCCCGGTGCACCAGAAGAAGCGAGGTCGTATAGACGTTATTGATCAAGGAGAGAGAAACATCCAGGTCGGGAGCGATGCCGCCCAGCACCAGGGCTGCGAGAAGCCTTTTTTCCAGACGGAGAAAGCTGCCCAGCAGGTAGGGCAGCAATGCATGAAAGAACAAGTCCATTTGGCTATTCCTTGATCTGTTGGAGTATTTTCCTCTTGTGGCCCGCAATTGTGAATGCCGGTTTGATTATCCTGGAAAAAAGAAATTGCCTATTCAATGCTCTCGTTGCTCAGCAATCTTCCTGCCATGGGAATCGTTGCGCTCGTGTTTTCAGAAGGAATCTGATTGAGTGCTAAACCGGGCTGCATGGTTACCTCAGGCGAGAATGCCGGGTAGGGCATGATCACCAGGCACGGCCCCTGGCCGCTCTCTTTGGACAGGAAGGAAATATCCGAGCTGCTGTTGCTGATAGCCTCCAGGAGGAAGGATATTTTGTCTCCTTTTTCCCCGGCATATCTCAGCTTTTGTGAGACGTCAAAGGCAAAGATGCTGTCTCCATCGGTGTTGCTGCTCATGGCAGTGGCATCGTTCTTCTTGATGATATTCCAGGCCGGAAGTATATTGACAAGAAATGTGGTGTAGTCCGAGCTCTCATCCCAGTCTGAGCCGATGGACATCAATGCCACCATGACGGGATCGCCCTCTGTCTGCATGGATGCGGCTTTCAGCACCAGAACTGCAACATCGTTTTCTGTGATATTAAGGCCGGAAATGTCAAACTGAAGTACAGGTGCTCCGGGATAGCTGACCGTCTCGGTCTGGTTGCCGTCTGTCTCATTGACTGCAACATCCACGGCGCACAGGAGCTTTTCGGTTTGATTATAAACAGAGACTCTGTTCTCTCCCATGCTGATGTAGACATCCTGCGAGGCCTGAATAGTGGTCACATCGTCCGGCGCATTACCAAGCGCATTGCCGGCCAGCAACGCTGCCAGCAGCAAAAGCATAATCCCCCTTCTAAGCATGAACTCTCATCCCCTTCTTTTGTAATCTATCTATGCGGTTCATATTTAAATTTTTAGATTCAGTTTCATTTTACATGAAATCAGCCAGTCCCGTCTGTTTGGCCTTATCGTTCTTGAAGAGGGAGTTGATCTCGATCTTCAAAAGCTGCAGCCTCTGCTTGGTGTAGCTGCTCACCCCGTACTCCTCTGCCACCTTTATGGAGACCTCCAGATATTTCCGAACGCTGCCCTCATGCACCGTGAGAATTATCCTGCCGCCGCACTTGGGACAGGTCTCTTTCAGCGGCGGACGCCGGAATTTGGCCCCGCACTTCACACACCTCACCTTCTGCTTGGAGAAGGCATGCAGATTGCCGATCAGATCGGGAAGAAAGTGGGAGTTGATGACCCGTTCGGCTACATCCTGCTCGTCCACCGCCCGGATCATGCGCCCCAGCTCCAGCTGGGCATCCATCTTGTCCACCATGGTCACCAGTGTCTTGTAGGCACTGTTCTTCGGGCCTGCGGCTATATCCGTTGTGCTGTGGCTGAAATTGAAGCCCTCGTACTGGGCGTCAGTGCCCAGCCGCTTGGATACCAGATCAAATTTTTTCTCCAGGTCTTTGGGGCTGGCACCCAGGAGGGTAGCCTCATAAAACTCCAGAGGGTAAACGCGCGTCAGATCTAGGTTATGAGCCTCTTTGTCTACCTCTGATGGATTGAGTATGGTGGTCATGACCAGGCAGGCGTCCATCTTTCCTCCTCGCTTGGCAGGAAGGTAGGACATGGAAAAGTTGAGCAGCGAATCCATGAGCAGCATTACGCAGTCCTCATCGCCGTCGCAGTTGCGGCGCTTGGCTGCGTGAAAGAAGGGATGGCCAAATCCGGCAGAGGCCGGGCTGTAGCCAATAAGGCGGCAGAGCACTCCCGCCGAGGTGTGGGGGGCCAGGCCGACCATGAGTGTGCCGATCAGGTCCGACGGGGCAATGGCATTGTAGTAGGGCGCAAGGCCGTAGAACTTGACGAGAAGCTCATCTATGAACTTGGCTACTTTGAGCAGATACTGGCCCGCATCCACGGCCAATATGATGTCCTGCACGCGAAGCTCGCATACCTGATCCACTGCCGTCAGGGGCTGGCCGTGCATGTCCTCAGTGTAGCCCAAGCTGCATAGAATCTCCGGGCTCGTGCCTATCTCATCCGGGCGGAAATGGGTGAGGGGCAGGTCGGTTAAATCGTACCTCACAGTGCCGTCTTTGAAGATGTTTATGCCGTGCTTGGCACGCAGTATGCCTTTCTCCAGAGGTTCGGGAGTCTTATCCCGGGAGGAGAGGCCGAGGACGCCCTTGAGCGACTCCGGATCGCGCTCGCCCAAACGTTCCAGCGCCTGATGGTATAGCTTCTTTACATCGATCTGCATCTTGGCAGCGGCCGTTGTATCCTTGCCGCATTTGGGGCACTTATCCGGAGCAGGAATGTTGCATTTGGGGCAGACTCTCTTTTTTTCCGTGTAGCCGCCGCACTCGCAACGAAATGAAAAGCCCATCTTGCCGCAGTCTTTGCATACCCTCTGCTCGATCTCCACATTGATGATGCCTGTGGTATTGCTTGTGGAATGCTTGGCAGCCTCTTGAATGGACCTTGATTTGCCGCCTTCTTCTCCAGCCGGAAATAGCACATGAGGCGGTGGGCGCATCAGCCTTATATCTGATTTCTCGGGCCGGCCCATGCGAGCGCCGATGCGCGTGGGAGCCCGGGCGCGAACAACGAGGCCGGAGAGTTTGTTGACCGCATCCAGTGCAAAGCATTCCTTCTTTTCCTCGTTCTCTTCTAACTTTGTACTGCATTTTTTCAGGCCGCTGCCGTCCGGCTCCAATCCCAGGCAGAGCAAGAGAGGCAGCGGATCTTCGATGATGATTTTTCCCGCTCTTACCTTATGGAGGACCAGCAGCGTCTCCAGGGCCTCTTTGGCTGGCATGGGAAGCAGGAGCTTTCCTGATTCAAGGCGGCCTTCTGAGAATACCAGTGAGACAAGACTCTCAAACCTCTGTATAGGCAGATCGTGCCAGAGAAATGTATGAGCCGGGTGCAGGGGCACGCCGAATTCTCGGGATATGGCAATGGCTTGCTGTCCGCTGATCTTCTCTTTGCCGGCGGGGTTGCCCCCGGCTTTTAGCAGCTCCTCTGCCCACCACTCAAATACATAGGATGCAACAGCCAGGGGCCGGTTGTTCTCCAGGAACTCACCGTAGCTGATCAAAATCTCGCCTATGTCCAAAATGCTGGAGACATGGGCCTTGAGCGCCGCCTGAATGGTCCTTGGGTCTTTGCAGCTTATCGGCATCCATTCCAGAATGTCCTTATCGGCATCAAAGCGCACTACATCGCCGTTTAAGAGTCTAACCGTCGGCCCCTCGATGGAGCTGACGGGTGCTACAGCCGCCGCTTTTCCCGGCTGCTCCACCTTGATCTGGGTTCCGGCAGCCATGAATTCACCCAGTAGCAACATGGTAGCAGGATTAATGCCGGCAGCAGCGAGGCCAGTGTTTCTGGCCCGCCCGTAACGCAGCCGAAAGCCGCCTGGCTGGGAGGGATGAGAAAAAACGGGCCGTCCTGCAATCAGGTCTCGTAAAAACTTGGGGGTCGAGTCACCGCCATCCTTTTTGCCGCTTGCAAGCGAATCAAGCCACTCCCAGCCTGTGATGCCCAATTTAGTGACATGCTTCTTTAGTTTCGGCCTCTTCAGGGCGATGCCCTCGGCTGAGACAAGAGCGATGCCGCCTCGCACGCGGTTGGTCTCGATCCTGGGAAGGTCGCGGTATCCTGAGACCTCCTCCTCCTCGGTGGGTTCTCCCTCGATGCAGATGGGGCAGTTTCGCACAATGATTCGAATCTCGTCGTCCGAGGGGGAATACTGGAGGCCGGCCACGCGCTTATAAAGGCCGATTTCCTCTACATAGCGCTCCACCTCTTCGGGCCTCGGTTTCCAGGGAGCAATGCCCATGGCCCTTCTCACATAATCGGCCACGAGAACGGACAGAGCCTGGGCGGTTCCGCCCGCTGAGCGAATGGGACCTGCGTAGTAGACCTTGAGGTATTCTGTTCCATCATCGTTCTTCCCCATGTCCACGCGAGCGATTCCTTCCATGGGCGCTGCCACCACTCCTTCGGTTAGTATGGCAACCGACGTGCGGATGGCGTTTTCCACTGACTGGATCTTGGTGGCGCCTTTTCCCAGACGCCCTTCTGCGAAGTCAATACCAATGGCCAGAGCGGATTCTTCCCGGCTCATGCCCTCCTTTTCCATCTCCCGAATCCGCACGGCAATGCCGGGAATGCCGATCAGCTTCTCTACTCTTTCAGCCAGGTCCACTGCTAGCGGTATCTCTACCTCGGTGCTTGGGTCCAGTCCCCGGCTGCGGGCGACCTGGGCTATGTCCATGGCGTTTTTAAGGCCCTGCTGCAAGAACTCAAAGTATTCGGAATTCTTCATTACTGTTATCCCCAGAGCTTGAGGCCTGTGATAGAATCGGGCACTCTTTTCAGGGGCAGGCCGGAAAGCTCCTGCACATAAAGCTCGGCGGCAAAGATGGTGCCGCTGACAAGATGGCCGCCCCAGGTCCTTCCTGTCATGTCCGATAGAACGGCATGAGCATGCACAAAGGGCAGGCCTTCCCGCATGGATATGTTTCCGGAGCAAGAGGCCAATTCCACTGGCTCATCCAGGGAAATTTTGCCGTACTCGTGAGAAACCTGATCGTAGTAGCCTAGCTCTGCCCGAGAGAGGGCTCCGATAGCGCTCAAAGCCCCTGTATTAATTTTGTTCTCCTCTGCTAGATTGGTGATCTGGCCGATGATATCTGCACCGTGGTCGAGCCTGGCAAAAAGTATGCGACCTTGCCTGAAATCCCTTATCAGCATTTAACCTTCTCCGGTCTTTCCTCGTTGTCGCATGAGCTCATAATGCTTTCGAAAGGCAATTATTCCGAGAAAACGAATAGGACGGCACTGATAGCAGCATGTTGGAAAAGTAAGAATGGTTTTCGCTCCTTTTAAGGACCATATTAAAACGGGATCTCATTAGCTATAAGGGGTCGCTTGACGCTTTTTTGGACAAACTTAATAAAATAAATTATCCCTAAACCCCCCGGCTTCGCGTGCATCTACGCCATAACCTATATCGTTTACATGGAATAAATTTAAAATCATTTATTATTATTATTATTTACCCAGTCTACGTT
>JBATEC010000174.1:0-4059 GCA_049663825.1 Methanothrix sp.
CTCGCCCTTGGCATACCAGGCATAACCGTCTGTGGGATCTATCTGAAGGGCTCTTTCGTAATATTTGAGCGCCTCATCATTTCTGCTCAGGACTGCCGAAAGCAGGACGCCTCCGTTGATCCAGAGATCTTTATCCTTCGGGTCGAGCAGAGAGGCCTTTTCCAGGGCTTTTGCAGTCTCATTGTAGTTGCCCTGTTCAGCGAAAAGATGAGCCTTTTCAAACCAGATCTGGGCCTTTTCGGTGTCCTGCGAAGCAGCTTCGATAGCTTCATCCAAAGTCTTCAAGGACTCGTTATATCTGCCCAGATTCAGCAACGTACTGGCTTTGCCCAGCCGGCCCCTCGTCTGCTGGTGGTCCAGCTCAATCGCCTTATCAAAAGCGTTGATGGCCTCCTCATAAAGACCCTCATCATGTGTCGAACCGGCCCAAAGGCTGAGGACTGTGCCCTTACCGAGCCACGCTTCTGCATTCTTTGGTTCCAGCTCCAGAGTGTTATCGTAAGCTTTGACAGCCTCTTCGTAAGAGCCATTTCTGCCCAGTTCCTGGCCTTTTTTAAACCAGGAATCTGCAGTCTCCTCCTGCGCCAGGGCAGAAGGCCACAATGTAGCCAGGGCTATCAGGATGAGAATGAACTTCGATCTCGCATATAATTTTGACAGTTTGCAATCGATTTGTACTCGTTTCATCTTCTTCACCTTCCTCATGCTAAAACATCGTCCATACAACAGCTACCATACATTGTTGGAGAGCACCCTGGCCACATGCAGCGATGAACTTGCGCTGGACGCCAACCCCATAGCCGTCTGAGCTTCTCCCCTGCCCTTCCAGGCATCGACATTTGTAGGGCTCAGATCGATGGCCCTGTTGTAGGCCTCTAGAGCCTCATCGCTCTTGTTTTGTGCCTGCAAAGCATTTCCCTTGCCCGTCCAAGCTTCTGATTTCTGTGTATCTCCCAGATATGACCGGCTGCTATTGATGGCGCCATCGTAAGCCCTCAGGGCCTCATCGTACCTGCCCAATTTAACCAAGGTCTTGCCATTTTCCAGCCAGGCACTTGTGTCATTGGAATCCTTTTTCACCACCTCAGAGGAGATCTTTTCCGCTTCCCGGTAGGAAAACAGAGCATCTTCGTGATTGCCCATACTTTCAAGAACATCTCCCTTAGCCATCCAGGCAGTGCCGGACGTTGGGTCTATCTGAACAAGCTTATTGTAAGCATCAAGCGACTCGTTGTATCTCTTCGCTTCTGCCAGCTCCGATGCCTTGGACCTTAAGGCCTCAACGTTCTTTGGATCTAGCTTGATTACCTGATCATAGGCTGCTAGAGACTCGTTATGCCTGCCAAGCTCAGAAGCGATATCTCCCAACATGCGCCAGTTATAGATATCACTGGAATGCAGATCTGCTGCTCTGCTGAAAGCCACCAGAGCCTCTTCGCTTCTGCCAGCAAAATAGAGGGCAGAGCCCTTGCCGCTCCATGTCCACCCAAGAGTCAAAGTATCGTTAGCCGGTATCCTCTCTATCGCCTGGTCATAGGCAACTACAGATTCATTGTGCCTTCCTAGAATGCTGAGGAATTCGGCCTTCCTGTTCATGACGCCGTATTCTTCAGGCTCAAGATCGATGACCATGTCGTAAGCCTTCAGTGCCTCCTCATTCTGACCCATGTAGGCCAGGATCTCAGCCTTGCTCAGCCAGGCGCTGGCATTTTTCGGGTTCTTCTCGATGGTTTGATTGAATAGATCCAGTGCCTTCAATCGAGCCTGGCGGCACTCGTCCGACCTACCCAAAGACATAAGAACCAGGCCATTCTGGTTCCAGAGATCTGCATCCTGCGGATTTTTCGCCAGGCTTTCATTGAAGAGGCTGAGAGCTTTCTCCAACGCTCTTATGGACTCATTTTCCTTACCTATTGTAGTGAGTTCGAAAGCTAGGCTATGCCAGATGGTTGCATTATCGGGATCGATTTGAAGGGCCTTTTCGTAGGCATTAGATGCCTCCACAAAAGAGCTGTTCTGTGAAAGCTCCTCTGCTTTTTTATACCAATCATTTGCAGTGTTCTCCTGCGCCAATGCAGAAACGCAGAGCACAGCTATCGCTAACAATGCGACGACAAATCTTGCTTTCATTCACAAACCTCCTTTGACCTCGAAAAAGTATGCCAGGATCATCTCTGATACCCCAGCTCCTTTGCTTTGGCAAATGCCGCATCGGCCTCGCCCTGGCGGCCAAGAGCTTTTAGAACCCCGCCTTTCTCCTGCCAGATCTCGGCGTTCTCAGCCTGCCCGCCGAGTCGCAGTGTTTCGTTGTAAGCAACGAGGGCCTCTTCGTATCTCCCCAGCTCAGCCGCTATGCCTGCCTTCCAGCGCCAGGCTTCCGCAGACTCGGGATCGACCACGACCGCCCGGCTGAGGCTGTCCAGTGACTCATTGGCCCTTCCCATCTCGAAGAGGAGTTTGCCCTTCCAGACCAGTGCTGTTGCAGATGCCTCCGGGCCGGGATCAGTCTTGATGAACTGATCGTAAACCTGGATGGACTCGTCGTATCTGGAAAGCTCGAAGAGTATCTTGCCTTTGGCGTCATGGGCATTGAAATCCTGTGGGCTTTGCAGGAGGTACTTGTTTGCTGAATCCAAGGCATTTTCGTAGGCATCCTTAGCCTCTTCTTCACGGCCCAGGGCCTTCAAGGCGCTGCCTCTATCGATCCAAAACTTTTGGTCAAGAGGATACGGATCAAACGTGAAGGAGACTGCCTTATCGAGGGGCGTGGCATTGTTGAAAGCCTTGATGGCCCTGTCCGATGCTTCTACGGCTGCGCCATAGGCTTCCAGCGCCTCATCGTGCTTTCCCAGGTGGTTGAGAGAATCTCCCCGGCCCTTCTGGGCGATCCCTGCGTCTGCGAACTCCGGATAAAGTTCTAAGGCTCGGTCGTAGGCAATGATCGCCTCGTCATATCTGCCGTAGGCCAGCAGAGCGTCGCCCTTGCCGGTCCAAGCGTAAGGCGCTATCTCTGAATTCAGCTCGATGGCCTTATCAAAAGCCTGCAGGGATTCGTTATACTCCCCAAGCTTTGCCAGTGCATTGCCCCGACCACGCCAGGCATTAGCCAGTCGGCGATCTGCACCCTCGCCCGTGATGTTCAGGCCGATTATCTTCTTGTAAAGCAAATCGGCCTCTTCGTACCTGCCCATCTGCATGAGGACGTAGCCTTCAGCTGCCCAGGGAAGCGCCGCAATCTCCGGACTGGAACTGGCGGTTCCTATGGCTGCGGCTCCATCGAAAGCTCTTAGTGATTCGTTGTATCTTCCTAAAGATGCAAGCAATTCGCCCTCGAAAGCCCAGGCATCGTAGTTTCCTGCTGGATCTATCCGGACGGCCTCATCGACCGCCTGCAGAGATTCGTTATACCTCATCATCTGCCAGAGTGAGATGGATTTTGAGGTCCAGATATACGATAAAAACTCGGTCTGATTAAGTTGGCTATCTTGGCTGTAGCTGCCTATGTTCTCTATGGCTTTGTCGAAGGCCTCAAGAGACTCGCTGTATTTCTTCATCTGGGAAAGAACTGAGCCTTTTAGCTCCCACGCACTGGGATTTTTTGTGTCTATTTGGAGGGCCTTTTCGATTGCCTCCAGAGATTCATTGCGTTTGCTTTGGCTATTGGTTATGAATGCCAGCATATTGAGGCTGGGCACTTTGGCAATGTAGAGCGTAGCATTATTTGGCTCAAGCTCTATGGCCCTGTTGTATGCGAAAACAGCCTCTTCGTAAGATCCATTTCTATCCAGATCCTGTCCTTTTTTAGACCATTCATCTGCGGCCTTATCCTGTGCGAAAGTGCCATTAAGTGCCCCAAGCTCCTTGGCTTTGGCGAAAGAGGCATCTGCCTCTGAGCTGCGACCGAGGGCCTTGAGAGCGTCACCTTTGCTCTGCCATGTACGAGGATCTTTCGGATTTATTTGAATAGCTTTGTCAAAAGCCTCGATAGCTTCGTTATGCCTTTTCAGCTCTCTTGAAAGAATTACTCCTTTAGCCTTCCAGGCCATCTCGCTTTTCGGA
>JBATEC010000175.1:0-3393 GCA_049663825.1 Methanothrix sp.
TCTGGCAAATTGGTAACTCTATTGAGGATGTACAAAATCCAATATTCTTGACAGAATTTTTTTCTCAGAAAGTTGTTTTTCGCAGTTAAAATAATATTACGAAAAATCAATAAAGAAATCACGCACATGGCAGATATCCGCACTCGCACATGTGATCCTTGGCTACTATGATCTGCTCATCAATGGAAAAGTTGCCCACGAACATGTGATTGATACGCGACACCTCGTCTTTAATGTCGCCCGTCTCCGGGTCCAGCACCAGGTAGCCGATGCGGCCAATGCCTATAAAGTCCGCATCTATCGTCATCTCCGTGAGGTTGGGCAGAGCCAACAATTCCATCTTGGTAGAGAGACGGGTGGCATCGGTAAACTCCTTGGATGCGCTCATCTTCATGGGATAGTTATGCAGATTGGTGCTCTCCCGAAACTTCTGGTCGTAAGAGAAAAGATGAGCATTGGGATTGCTTTTGCTGCCTATCTCCATCACATAATGCTCTGCGATTGCCGGGCTTATGACAATGCAAAGGACAGTGAGAGAAATGATGAGTATCATTAGCCTCAATAATGCCGCTCCAGCCATCATTTTCGCCTCAATATATTTCTCACGGCTCCATAGATAGGTTCCACAGGTATTCTTCAGAAAGCTCGCCTGAGCAGACAGTTACCGCCGGCCCTTCCATGAAGGCTTTGCCCTCTTCGAAGGTTATGATCAAAGGTCCGCCTTTAGTCTTCACCAGAACCTCATCATCCACCAGTCCCAGGCGGCGCGCCACACTGGCAGAAGCCACAGCTCCGGTGCCGCAGGAGAAGGTCTCCCCTTCCACACCCCGCTCGAAGGTCCTGATCTCCAGAGGCTGGCCGATCTTGACAAAATTCACATTGGTCCCTTCCGGAAAGAGGCTATTGTGTCTTATGAGCGGGGCCTTCTCCAGAATTTCAAAATCCATATCTTCGACAAAAACAACTGCATGGGGAACGCCGGTGTTGACCGCCGATACCTTGCAGCCTTCGATCTCTTCCGATATAAGAACGCCCTGACCGCAGGCCGGTATGGAAGGCCGGTCGAACCTGGCCATCCCCATATTCACCTTGGCCCAAAAAGAGCCGTCCCTCTCTCGAACCTGCACGGGAATTATTCCGGCTAAGGTTTCCACATCGAAGAACTCGCCCACATATCCTGTGTCCCATGCATACTTGGCCAGGCAGCGTATGCCGTTGCCGCACATCTCCGCTTCCGAGCCGTCCGGCTGAATTAGCCTCATGCCCGTGTCCGCTCGCGAGCTGTTTGTCAGGAACAAAACCCCGTCTGCACCAATGCCGAAGTTGCGATGGCAGCAGGCGATGGCAAACCTTCTCTTCTCGCTCTCCGCTACCTGCTCGCGATTCATCTCATCTACCAGGATG
The DNA here is from genome assembly GCA_049663825.1 of Methanothrix sp. Lineage (GTDB taxonomy): Archaea > Halobacteriota > Methanosarcinia > Methanotrichales > Methanotrichaceae > Methanothrix. The sequence continues at coordinate 1,405 of JBATEC010000175.1, forward strand.
AAGTCGTTGCCGTTTCCGTGCAGCTTGGTGAAGGTCAGGCCATGAGGCCGAAAAGGATCGTCATCAAGCTCTATCTCAGAAATATCTGCCAGCTTCATTTTATATACCATGCACCTTTTTACTTAGCTTGTGCTAATGTATACTGATGTAAGCGGATGTGTGGTGATGTCATATTAAACCCATTCTACAGGTGGCATTGGATCTTCTGGAGCTGGACCGATCAATTCAGATAGCAAAAGAGGCAGTCTCGGGCGGAGCAGACTGGATTGAAGCAGGAACACCTCTCATCAAGAGTGAGGGCATGGACGCTGTGCGCGAGATGAAGAAGGCCCTGCCCGGCACCAAGATCTTAGCCGACATGAAGACCGTGGACACCGGGGCCATGGAGGTGGAGATGGCAGCAAAAGCCGGAGCTGATATTGTGGCATTGCTTGCCGCCTCCGATAACTCTACCATCGAGGATGCCCTGCGGGCGGCGCGAAAATACGGCGTGCAGATCATGATGGATCTTCTCACCGTCCCGGACCCCGTAAAGCGCTCCCGAGAGTTGGATGCCCTTGGAGTGGACTACATCTGCGTTCATGTCGGGATCGACCAGCAGATGACCGGTCGCGACACTGTCGATTTCCTGAAAGAGATTGTAAATGAGGTCAAGACCCCCGTAGCGGCTGCAGGCGGCATAGATGCCGTCACCGGAGCCGAGGCTATCGCCAGCGGTGCGGCTATCGTAATCGTCGGCGGCAGCATTGTGAGAAGCGCCGATGTGACCGCATCCGCACGCAAGATTCGCGAGGCAATAGACCATGCCCAGATGAGCGCCGCTCCCAAGATCAGCCGGGAAGAGGAGATGATCGCCATTTTGCGAGAGGTCTCTGCACCCAACATCTCTGATGCCATGCACCGCAAAGGAGCCATGCGCGGCATCCTGCCAATCAACCTGGGCACCAAAATAGTGGGCCGGGCCATAACCGTGCAGACATTTGCCGGTGACTGGGCCAAGCCCGTGGAGGCCATCGACCTGGGAGGACCGGGAGATGTGCTGGTGATCTACAATGGCAGCAATTATGTCGCGCCCTGGGGCGGTCTCGCCACGTTGAGCAGCATGAATCGTGGAATTGAGGGCGTGGTTGTGGACGGAGCCGTGCGGGATGTGGATGAGATCCGAGCTTTGAACTACCCCATATTCTCATCCGGGATCCAACCCAATGCCAGCGACGCCAAAGGCAAGGGCGAGATCAATTGCGAGATCACCTGTGGCGGCCAGACGGTGCGGCCCGGTGATTACATTGTGGGAGACGAGAACGGAGTCGTGGTCATCCCCAAAGAGAGAGCCTACGAGATCGCCAGGAGAGCTAAAGAGGTGGAGAAGACGGAAAGCAGGCTCTATGAGGAGATCCGGCGCGGCAAGACCCTCTCGCAGGTGATGGACCTCAAGAAATGGGAGAAGGTTTGATGATTAAGAATTGACGACAAGCCGTAAATAGATCGGAATATTCATATGAGGGCGCATAAGCCTCAAGTAACATATTCGCAATAGAAGCATATTCGCAAAGTAATATTATGTGGTGGGTTTAAATATAGAGGAAGTTCGAGGAGAATAACATGGAATTGGAGGACATCGTTTCTAAGTACCCACCCAGGCAGATAATGCTGGTTCCTATCGCTATCATATTATTAGCACTTATCAGCTTGGGCGCGACCTATCTTGCCACAGGCTCGCCTGTGAAGCTAGGAATAGAGTTTACGGGAGGCACTCTTGTAACAGTGCCTTCGGCTGATTCGGAAGAAAAAGTGGCGGAACTGTTTGCTTCTTATCCCATGGTGGACATAAGGAACATCGGCAGCAGATATATGCTCCAGTTCGGCCCCATGAGCGAATCGCAGTATGCCGATATTGTTAAGCTGGTCAATGCCAAGTTCGATAGTCCGGAGATCAGGCATATAGGACCGATTTACAGCAAGGAGCTTCAGACGCAGGTCATCAAGTAC
>JBATEC010000176.1:0-2713 GCA_049663825.1 Methanothrix sp.
GCTTTGAGATACACTATGCAAAGCCTACCTGAATCCGGCCTTTTTTTCATATAAACGATATCAATAATCTTAGAATTTTTAATATTAATAGTGCAAGCATAATCTTACTAGAATTATCTTTGTGTCAAATTAGTATTCTCGCAGCCTATCTATACTCCTATTGTCTTCATCTAATGTATTTGCCAAAAGATTATAGAGTATCCTTTAGTTAGATCTAGTGGGGCATTACAGGGCCCCGCGAGCACCCCATATTTCACCGTCTGTGCGGACCTCTGCATAGCTCCTGTATTGGCATCGCTTAGTTCTCTAAAACGGCATTATGCAAGTTGATCGAAAGCTCTGCGATATTTATTATGAGATCAAGCATGCGTTCCATGCTGCCGGCCACTGCCAGTCTGATCAGCATCTCCTCGCCGTCCTTGCCCCAAAAGGAGCTGGTAATAATCATTGATTGCTTCTTTATACCCTTTGTTTTGTCGATAAGCTGGTTGGCCTTCTGATTGTCCGGATTGAGAAGCACGGATATGGAATCATCAATTAAGGTGGTGAAGGCCGAGCTCAGTCTGGCGATCTCATCTGTCATCTCTGCTGGAAGCTCTTTATCATTCTGAGAGGATATCTCGGCGATCTTTGAGGCATGATCTGCCATACGCTCCAGGTTTGTGGCGGCTTGCATGTAATTAAAGGCGCTGATGGGGCTAAGTATCTCCTGCTTTATGGAACCTGATCTAAGGATATCTGTGAATTGGCGGGCTATAAGCAGATTAAGACGATCCACGTCATTATCTCTTTGAATGACGTCCATTGCTAGATCTTTATTCCTTTTTGTAATAGAGGATAGAGCGTCCTGGATCATGGACCGGGTAATATTCTTCATTCTTTTCAGGGCGCGATCTGCCTGAAGTTCTTCCGCGCTGAGAAGGTCACGTATAACCACTTTGTTGATAGTCTCTTCCATGATCTCAGGTCCTATGAGCTTATTTACGATCGAATGCAGATCTCTTTTTTGCATTGCAGTCATTTGATGAGACGATATCTCTACTGTCTTGTAACCTGCGAGATAGCAGGCTATCACATCTCGAATCAAAGGCGCTCCGCATTTGTTTTCGATGTCAAGCTTGACTATCTGGTCCGGCTCAGAGTTATCACTGGATAGTAATAGGTCCCCATTTTGGTTTTGCGAAATAAATAATAAAGAACCGCTGACGATCGCTTTTTCTTTTGCCCATTTTTTGGGAAGGGAAACAATCAACGTTGACTTTCCCGTTTTCTGCACTTTTCTTGTTTCCATATCTATTTTTAATTTTTAAATTATGTAATAGTCTCGTAATATACACAGAATATATTATTAATATATAAAATAATAATATTGTCTCTATCCCATGTCTAACTATGTTTATCTTTGTCTCATTATTCATTTCGTTTCGAATAGTAACAACTAACTTATAGATTTTTTCTACATAATATGAATACTACGCTTTTCTCTATTGAATCTATATAGGTTGGATTGTGCATCTTGATTTATGCCATCATTCAACGGGTATGAATGCCGAGCATTCGCTCTATTTCAGAGAGTTGGGCGCTTTCCCTTCTCATGTAGAGCGCGGCAGGCAGTCCGGAGTTGGCTATTTTGTACGTAGCTGCAAGAGCGGCGCGATACACTCTGGGAAAATCTCTAAGCGAATTGCCGGCAAGGATGGCTATAAACTTGTCCAGATGGCTTATTCCTGTGGAGATCGTCTTGCTTTTCAGGATCGTCTCCTGGCTGGATATAAGATCCAACCAAATGTTCATCTCCTGCATGAGATCCTGCTTCGTTAAATCCCTTACAACAATGCATGACTTTCCCTGGCAGATGTTGTTGTAGAATTCTCTGAAGTTCTTTCCTCTGGAAAGAGTATATGCCTGTCCTATCCTCCCGGAATGAGTATCTGTAGATGCTATCAGTCCTTTTCCATACCTCCTGGCCAATTCCATAATCATCTCGTTCTTTCTTCTGACGCGATGCATATTGTATTCTATGGCCGGAAAGAGCTTGATCAAATCCGGTATGACGGCTAGATTCGGCCTTTCTCCCGGCTCGAACCAGAGGGGGTGGTTGTAAACGAAGGGCAATTTTTCTTTTTTGAGGCAATCCAGGAAGCTGTGCAGGTCTCCTGCAGCGGCGATATTCTCAAGTTTTTGAAACTTCTTATTGTCCAGGTCATAAACATTGATATGAATGGTATGTCCAACTGATATCATATCCTTTATTTTTATCTCTACGCCGGTGATCAGACCTTCCATCTCTGGGCTCAAGATGTCGTATGCTGCCATAGTGTCATGATCAGTAAACGTCACATAGTCCATTCCATTCTCTTTTGCGGTCTGATATAATTTCTCTGGGTGCAGAGATCTAACTGAAATGACGTCTGGGGAGAAAAGAGTATGCACATGGAGATCTGCGGCCTGCCAACCATGTTTCCGAAAGACTTCTGCCTCCCTCGCTGAGAGGATCTTTGTAGCTGCATTATTATCCTTCATCGAGAGAAATGATTGCCATATTACTCGTATATATTTTATGCATTTAAACTATATAGCATATATTACTTCTTCTTTGTATTGGTTTTTGACTGTAGAGTCCCGAAACTCTTGACTTTATATACCCATCAAAAAGGCATGGGAAAGAAGAATAAGGTTGTAAAGCTAACAGAGAAGAAGATCAGATATATCA
>JBATEC010000177.1:0-6012 GCA_049663825.1 Methanothrix sp.
ACGCGCCCATCTATTTCCTCGTGCAGCTTCCTTGGTAGATCGTCCGGATTCTGTATCTTTACAATATCTCCCTTCATACTATTTATTTAGTTAGAACTATTATATCTATTTTGTCGTAAAACTATAATGTGTCTGCGGAGCCGGTCTCCATTGTCGAATAAACTTGTGCCGGTTTCAAGACGTGAGCTGATTAAGCGATTGAGTAAATTGGGGTTTGTCGGTCCTTATCCCGGAGCAGATCATGAGTATATGTCCAGGGGACTGGTAGAGACGCGCATTCCCAATCCTCATGGCAGCAATATCAGTGTGGATCTATTGCAGAGGATTCTGAAGCGGTCTGGAATCAGTCGTGAAGAATGGTTTGATGTAGCATAATTTTTTGTGCCTTTGTGGTTAGCCGTAGCTGTTGGGTTCCAATTATCTACTAATATTAATAACGAACAGAAGGGATTGCTTTCCTAATCTTGCGCCCGGAAAACTGCCCTCTCCGGAGGCAGGCGCACTTGGCCCTCAGGCCCGACCGGCCTCCTGCCCCCCTCGTCCCCGCCAGGCAAGCCAGCCCGCTCCTGACGACATCGCCGCCTAGGCTGGGCCCACAGGCGGCGGCCACAAGCATCAGCCAGGACACGAGCGGCGCAGAGCGCGGCCCTGCGGCTACCAGGCGCTGCTTCCGGTAGCACGCAAGAATCGCAAAGCTTGAGACTGTCTGGAATTGCCCATTAAGCGTCTCTGTGCGCTCTGCGCCTCTGCGGTTTGGTTCGTAATTGTTCGGATATAATTATCGGCTAATAGTAACCGCAAGTCACCATCGTTTCTCAAAATCCTGCGCCCGAAAAACTGCCCTTGCCAGAGGCAGGCACACCTGGACCTCAGGCCCGACCGGACCCCCTGCCAGGCAATCCAGCTCGCCCAGACGACCGCAGTGCAAACCCGGACGACCCGGACCACAGGCGGTGGCCACGAGCAGCAGCCGGGACCCTAGAGGTGCAGAACACGGCCTTAGCCGATATATTCTTAGCTTAGGTGTACCATGGTTAACTCATGAGTGCCTCAGATAAAACAATTTCATCTCCTGCAACGGTGTCGATTGGAGCGAAAATCACTCCCGCACAATCCATGCAAATCAGGGAGCTGATCGAAGCTGGGGCTTTTATTAATGAGTCGGACTTCGTAAGAGATGCCATCCGCCACAGGCTGACGGAAATAAAGGTAGTCAGGTGCCGGGATATCGACTACGATACCGCCAGGAAGGAGATTACAGGCTACTTCAAGCGTCATGGAGAGGCATTTCCGGATGAAGCTGCTGAAGATCTAGAGCTCGACTTCGATCTGGTGATGAGAATCACGGAGGAGCTAAGAAAGGATGGCACATTGGAGGAAGCCTGATGGACTATTACGAAATCGGAGACACCATTCACGGGTCTAAGATTTACGTGGAAGCTAGAAAGATCGAAGGCTACAGGGTAATCGTAAAAACTGGGAGACATAAGGCCCAAAGCGTTACGCTCATCGAAAATGCCAAGGCTGTTATTGTTAAAAAATTGAAGTATGCTAATAAAAAATCAAACGAGCGCACCAGTTCCACTTGACACCAGGCCCGCCTGGCCTCTCGCCCTCTAGCACGATCGCTTGCCAGGCAACCAGACCCGCCCTGACGACATCGCCGCCCAGGCTGGGCCCACAGGCGGCAGCCACAAGCAGCAGCCAGGACCCGAGCGGCGCAGAGCGCGGCCTTGCGGCGGACCGGCGCTGCTCCCGGTAGCACGCAAAAATCGCTATGCTGGAGACTGCCAGGAGTTGCCCATTAAGCGTCTCTGTGCTCTCTGCGTCTCTGCGGTTCGGTCCGTAGCTGCTTGGTTATAATTTTCAGCTAATGATAATAGGAAATTAGGAAATGGCGATCGTTCCCCAAAATCCAGCCCACGAAGAAGCCGCCTTCGCCGGAGTCCAGATCTTCCTGGCTCTCAGGCCCGCCCGGCCCTCTGCCCTCGTGCGCGAACCTGCACGCGTGCATGCGGGCCCGCCTGACGGAGGACTACGCGAGTTCATGCCAGTTCGGTCCTTGGGCGGTGGCTAGTAAGTGCATTTGACATCGAGATACAAATGAGAGAGGAGCAAGGCAAGCATAAATCATCGTTCGAGAGCTTTCTGGAACGAGAAAGGTTTATGGGATGAGATAACATCTAAATTTAGGATGGCCTGGCTATGAGTAATGAAAAAATCACCTACCGTCTTCACGCTGTCCAAAGGATGTTCGAGCGAAAAGTCAGCGCAGAAGAAGTTAGATATGCGCTGGAGGCAGGAGAGGTGATTGAAGAATATCCGGATGACACACCCTACCCAAGTCGCCTGATTCTGGGAAGTTATAAGGGTCGCCTGATTCATGTCGTAGCAGCCAACAATTGCCTCGACGAGGAGATAATAGTAATCACAGTCTACGAGCCCGATCCCTCGGAATGGGACCTAGAATGCAGGAAGAGGATTTAATGAAATGCGTTATCTGCAAAAAAGCATCTACTAAGCCCGGAACAACCACAATTACCTTTGAGCGCGGTTGTTTGACCATGGTAGTAAAATGCGTGCCTGCTCAAGTCTGCTCCAATTGCGGAGAGGCATATATTAGTGAGGAGGTTACAGCCGAGCTGCTTAAAGATGCAGAGGAAAGAGCAAATACAGGAGCACAGGTCGAGATCCGGCAGTACGTTGCAGCCTAAAATTTGATCATTGAGTAATTACCTCATTCAGAAGGAAAGGCTCTGGCTCCTCAGGCCCGCCCGGGCCTACTGCCCTCTTGCACTAGCGCTCGTCAGGCAATCCAGCCCGTCCTGACAGCATCGCCGCCCAGGCTGGGCCCATAGGCAGCGGCCACAAGCAGCAGCTGGGACCCGAGCAAAAATGCGACACAAGCCTGCTATTTATCCCACATTCCGCGCTTTTAGTTCATCCCGTAATAATTTTTGCATTCTTTCCCCAGCAGCGCTAGAATTGTAACCTGAGTGCTATTCAGATTCACACTGACCTTGATGACTTTTCCATCTTGAATATAGTTCTACGACAAAATAGATATAATAGATCAAACTAAATAAATCCTATGAAGGGGGATATTGTAAAGATAAATAATCGCGATGAGCTAATAAAGAGGCTACGCGAGGAAACAGATGAACGTGTCAAGCCCAGATTGATATTTCTCAATGCAATGGCGAATCATGATATAAGCTATGAAAAGGCAAGTGAGATTTGTGGACTGAGTTTATCGACGGGCTATGTTTGGATCCGCAAATGGAATGCTGGCGGATATGAAGCCTTGAAAGATAAGAAGACCAGAACAGGAAGACCGCCGAGGCTCAATAAAGATGATATGATGAAGCTCAAAGAAATTCTAATCGGCAGGAATTATTGGACTACAAAAGAGGTTGTTAAGGAAATAAAAACGCATTTCAGCGTAGATTTATCTGATGATCAAGTTATAAAGATTTTAAGAAATAAATTCGGAATGCTCTTTTCGAAACCCTATCCAATGGACTTCAGAAGACCAGCAAATGCAGAAGAAATACTTGAAAATCAACTGGATCTCGTATTGTCCCTGCTGAAAGAGAAAGGAATCAAGGAAGAGGAGATTGCACTCGGTTTTATCGATGAAGCTAGGCCTCAGAATACGGCCAACACTGTAAAGGTTTGGAGTTTTGAAAAAGTGCGATCTATAAAAAATACTACAAAATTTAATACGAATACAATTGGATTTTATGCAATAAAAGGCAATAGCGTAAGTAACTTTCTTGTTGATTCAAAAGCGCCAGCAATCGCAGGATTCTTAAACCACATAAAGATCTCAAATAATGCATATCGGGCAATTGTGGCTATCATAGACAACTTCTCATCGCATAAGAGCAAAATCGTGAAGCAAACGGCCAAGGAACTTGACATATATCTCGTATATCTTCCTCGGTATTCTCCTGATTTGAATCCGATTGAGTTTATTTGGAAATCTATAAAAAGGGTATTATCCGTATCGTTTGTCCCAGATCTAGCGGAAATGAGGCGTATTATCACGGAATCTTATTGCAGCTTTGCAAAACTCAAAAGCTATGCGGATTATTGGATAAAGAGATTTATATCAAATAATTCTAATTATAAATATTTATGCAATTAACGATAGTAGATCATCACTGTTTTGTATCCGTATGATATCCCCCTTCATAGGATATATTTTGTACGTCCTATTATATCGATTTTGTCATAAGACTACAAATAGAAACCCTCTGAAGTAGGATGGTAGAGACCAACAAACATATCTTCGTTAAGCACTTACTCGGACTTATGAGATTGATCTATGCCGTTTTCATCGGTGGCTTTTGGGGGTTCGGTATTCCAATTTCTCCCGCAACTATTTTAAGCGAAATGAAACATTCAAGAGTTGGACGGTATTAGGATGAAAAAACTATATTTATTTCTATTACTCGTAGTATTACTCGTTACACAACCAGCTTCTGCATACATTGACCCTGGCGTTGGAAGCATTATCTGGCAAGGGCTGATCGGAATAATATTTAGTGCCGCATTTTTAATCAAATTAAAATGGTCCAAGATAAAGAAGCTCTTCGAGGATCGTAGTCAATGAGAATGGATTGTACTGGGTTTTTAGCAAGTTCCTTCCGAGACCCAAGTGGATTCTTATTTCGACGTGATGGTACTCACTATCGTCAAGTCAATATCGCATATCAGGAAGACTACGACACACTCATGAAGAGTGGCCTCTATGAGGAATTAGTCGAAAAACACTTGCTAGTCCCCCATCAAGAAGTAGACTTAGCGCCTGAAATACCAGATACTGCCTATAAGATCATTAGGCCACGTGATATCTCATTCATCTCATATCCTTACGAATGGTCCTTCAGTCAGCTAAAACAAGCGGCTATTGTTACTTTGGAAATAGAAAGGGTTGCACTTGGGTACGGGCTCACCCTCGAAGACGCCAGTGCTTATAACATCCAATTCTTGGACGGGAAACCGGTCTTAATTGATACTCTTTCCTTAGAAAGGTACACTTCAGGTGAACCATGGATAGCTTACCGGCAATTATGTCAACATTTCCTTGCCCCCCTTGTGCTAATGGCCTACTGCGACATCCGACTGAATCAATTGCTGAGGATCTATATAGACGGAGTCCCACTTGATCTCACAAGTTCTCTACTTCCAAAATGGACCTGGGCGAATTGGGGTGTTTTGATGCACATACATCTGCACGCAAAAAGTCAGAAAAAGCACGCAGATACCCACTTGCCCATAAATCGCCCCAAAATGGGACAAAATTCATTGCTTGGCTTGGTCGATAGCCTCTTCACAACAGTGCATCACCTTAAATGGCAGCCTAATGGGACGGAATGGGCAAATTACTACGACGAGACCAATTATACCCAATCAGGACTGGAACACAAGAAAAAACTCATCCGGGAATATTTAGAATTGGCTAACCCCTGTTCAGTGTGGGATCTTGGGGCCAATACTGGTCTATTTTCCCGTCTTGCAAGCAAGTATGGAATTTTCACAGTTGCCTTTGATGTAGACCCTGCTTGTGTTGAACGGACTTATTTGGAAACAATTAAACACCAGGAGTCTTGCCTCCTACCATTATTGCTTGACCTCACAAACCCTAGTCCAGGCATAGGCTGGGAGAATGAGGAGCGCACGTCTCTCATTGATAGGGGTCCGGTTGACATGGTTTTCGCTCTAGCGCTACTCCACCATCTTACCATTTCGAACAATCTCCCCTTTGATCGGATTGTCGGATTCCTTGCAAGGATCTGTAACGACCTCATCATCGAATTTGTCCCAAAGGAAGACTCGCAGGTGCAGAAAATGCTTGCTAATCGGGAGGATATTTTCGACGGTTATACTCAGGAAATCTTCGAGCGGGAATTCAGTCAGCGTTTTATGATCATCCAAAAAGACCCAATTATCGATTCGTTGCGCACATTATATCTGATGAAACGGGGCGGAGTATGACCTTACATA
>JBATEC010000178.1:0-4896 GCA_049663825.1 Methanothrix sp.
CTGCTAGCTGATATGGGCATTCTCGCCGACGTCAAAATCATGAATTGGCAGTCTGATGAGCATTACCCAAGCCTTGATGACGCCGTAGCCGAGTGGAAGCAGATGCATGAGGTGCCCGCCGAAAAGGAGCCTGACCTGCGGGAGTTTCTTTCGCTTCGGATGGTCAAGGATGAAGATGGACTTTGCCTGCACCGCAGTCATAAGCAGGTCTTGATCTCCTGGCAGAAGGGCGAGGCCCTCCCTGCCTAGGAGGAGAGGTCAATGGTTTCCATATTCCTTCTGGCCGGATCGGCTCTCGTGTTGGGACTTGTAGCCTCATCCATCCGGGTGGTAAGACAGTACCAGCGAGCGGTTATATTTCGCCTGGGAAAGATCAAGAAGGAGAGAGGGCCGGGCCTCTTTGCTCTCATTCCATTCATGGATAAAATGGTGCGAGTGGACATGAGGGTAAGAGAGCTGGATGTTCCCAAGCAGACTGTGATCTCACGTGACAATGTGACCCTTGAGGTGGATGCAGTCATTTACTACAGAGTAGTAGACGCCACCAGAGCCATCATAGAGGTGGAGGACTTTGAGGCGGCTACCCTTCTCCTGGCTCAGACCACCTTGAGAGATATTCTGGGCCAAAATGAGCTGGACACCATCCTCTCCGATAGGGACGATCTAAATAAAAGGATCAAGGAGATCTTGGACTCGACCACCGGGCCCTGGGGCATGCATGTGGTGATGGTGACCATGAGAGACGTCTCCCTGCCTGAGAATATGCTTCGAGCCATTGCCCGGCAGGCAGAGGCGGAGAGAGAGAAGAGAGCCCGCATAATTTTAGCGGAAGGAGAGTTTCAGGCCTCCAAGAAGATGAACGAAGCTGCTGATATGTATGAGAACAAGCCCAGCGCACTTAAGCTTCGGGAGTTTCAGACTCTGACCGAGATCGCCAAGGAGAAGAACCTCATTGTGGTCTCAATCGGATCAATTGAAGGGCACAAGGATTCGGACCTTCCCCTTTTCATGGGACTGGCCAAGGCAGCTGCGGGTAATAAATGACGAGCTTTCGGACGCTCTTCTTCCGAGGAAAGACTGACGCGAGCCCATCCAGGGCACGGAGGGCAGGCAAGAAGAGCAATCCGCAGATGGCTCACGAGAGATTTAAAATCATCAGAATCTTCTTCGTGCTGGGCATCGTCGGCATTCTGGTTTTGCTCACCGGAATCATAATTACCCTTGGTCCTCTGAACATATCGGTAATCGATTCCTATTCAGCACTTCTGGCTCGCTTTTGGCCCGATCACTTTTCGGTGGATACCCTCACATCACGTGTGGTCTGGAACATCCGCTTTCCCCGCATCCTGGGAGGGATTATGGCCGGATTTGGCCTGGGAATATGCGGCTGTGTGATGCAGGCTGTCCTCAAAAATCCCCTGGCCAGCCCCTTTACCCTGGGCATAACCGCCGGAGCGCAGTTCGGCATCTCCATCGCAGCGGTTGTCGGCTTTTCCATTCTTGGGGGGCCCTACTTCATAATCGGCAATGCCTTCGTCTGTGCTCTCTTATGCTCACTCTTCATCATTGGCCTCGCGGCCATCAAGGGAGCGAGCTCTGAAAATTTAGTGTTAGCAGGCATCGCCGTGAACTATTTCTTTACGGCCATGAGCTCACTGCTCAAATATTTCGCCAGCGATGAGCAGCTTCGCCTCATGACCAACTGGGGCATGGGAGATCTGGCTGCGTTCTCCTGGACCAACTCACAGCTTCTGCTCATCATATTTGTCATCTGCATTCCCCTGCTCATGACCAAATGCTGGGACCTGAACATCATGACCGCCGGTGATGAGACCGCCAAGAGCATTGGCGTCAATGCCGAGAGAACGCGCATTTTCATTATGGTGGTCAGCAGCCTGCTCGTCGCCACCATTGTCTGCTTCATGGGCGCCATCGCCTTCGTGGGACTGGTCGCACCCCATATGGCCCGCATGGTCATAGGTGGAGACCATCGGTTTATCATTCCCGCCTCAGGAGTGCTGGGGGCACTGGTTCTCATGTCTGCGGACGCGGTGGGAATGAATCTGATAGCACCTACCATCATACCCACTGGGATCATGACCTCCATTGTGGGCGTCCCCTTCTTCATGTATCTCATGATGAAGGGCAAAAGAAAGGAGTTTTGGACATGATGATCAAGCTTCAGGCCAAGGATATTGTCTTCGGCTACACCAGCAACCCAATTCTGGACAACGTGAACTTTGAGATCGCCCCTTCCAAGCTGGTCACCATAGTAGGGCCGAACGGCTCGGGAAAGTCGACGTTGATCAAATGCATAGACAGGATTGCAGCTCCCCAGGGGGGCAGCATTCTCATCGACAGGAAGGATGTGACCCGTATGAGCAGGATGGATATGGCCAGATACCTGTCCTACGTGCCGCAAAGCTCGGTGCGCATCTTTCCCACCAATGTATTCGATACCATTCTGATGGGCAGAAGGCCCCATATCGGATGGCTGGGAAGCGACAAGGACGAGAAGAAGGTCTGGGATGTTCTGAGGCTTCTCGATATTGAGGGGCTGGCCATGAGCAACTTCTCCGAGCTTTCCGGCGGCCAGCAGCAGAAGGTCCTGATTGCCAGAGCGCTGGTCCAGGAGGCAGAGGTTATGCTACTCGACGAGCCCACCAGCAACCTGGACATCTGGCATCAACTGGATGTCATGAACATAATTAGGGATGTGGTCAAGAAAAAGGAGATCACCGCCATCATGGCTCTGCACGACCTTAACCTGGCATCATACTACTCGGATCGCATTATCATGATGAAGAAGGGAAAGATTGTGGCCGCCGGAGATCCCCATTCGGTGATCACTGAGGAGAACATAGCGTCCGTTTACAGAGTAGAAGCCGCGGTGAGAAGCCTTTCCGATCGACCCATGATCATGCCCTTGCGGCAAATCCGGGAGGCGAAAGCATACTAGATCTGCATAGATCACCTTACCCACACGGATAGCGTTGTCTTATATCTCAGGGAATTATAGTTCAGTACATCGCCCGATTTGAAGAACTGAGCCAGGGAATGAGTTGCAGTCCAGCATCCGGATTGGGGCAAAGAATAAGCTGCATCCAAAAACCAGAGCCCGCCCTGAATTAGGTCCACAGAGAACCTGCCATCATCACCAGTTATTCCTCGCTTTACCCTCGAATCGCCATGCTCATCCCATGTCCAGTAGGATGCCGTCCAGCTGGCTTTCACAGGCTGGCCGAGATACTCGACCTTAATCTGGATGCGATCCCCTGCCTTGAGTTCATAGGGGGCCTGCTCTGGAATAAGATCAAGAGGCAGAATCCCTGCCGACCAGCGGCCGCCTTCTGGTCCGGCGTGAATAACCGCTTTGGCAAAGTTGTAGGAAAGAAATGGGTCGCTCTCGCCACCGTGCCAGCCCATATTATAGACACCAGGAGACCGGGCAGTTGCAAGTATGCTATCGCCCGGCCAATCGATCTTGATATCCGCATAAAGATGCTCCGCATTGCCGTACCCTGCCAGCCAGTCTCCCCTCTTCATCTCCAGGCCGATCTTCTCTCCAGATGGCGTGAGAAGAAAAGCGGCATCCATTTGAGGGATGTAGAGGCTTGCGGTCATAGATGGATGGCCGAAGAAAGAATAGACCCTTTGCACGGCCTTCGGCTCTGTCCGGTCTCGGGCTTCCACCCATAATAAATGATCGCTCATGCTACCTCACTTCTGGATGTTGGTCCTCGAATCAAGCTTGGGCATGTGAGAGTAGATCTCCTCCACCGTTATCAACACCGCCGCCTTGGGCCGCAGGTTCTTCCTCCATTCCTTCATGCGCTCTGACTTCTCTTTCATCTCCTGCGTCATAGCTGCCCCCTGCTGCATATGAGACCTCATTCGTGCCTCCTTCTGCTCACGTATCTGCAGCATTCTCTCGAAGATCGGCCCAGCGGTATGAATCTCTGCTCGCCCTTTGAGCTGATAGGACGCCATTCTCTTGTGATCGGTGAAAGAGAGGGCCACAAGAGGGTTGTCTTCCAGGTTCTTCCTGGTTTTATTGAACAGCACATCAATGATGATGAGCTGCTTATCATTTATGGCCCGACAGAGGCCGACGGGCACCACATTTGGCTTTCCCTCAGGATTTGAGGTTGCCAGGTAGACCAGGTTCTCGTCCAGCATCTCCATGAGTTTTGTGCTGATCATGTCTTTTCCTCCAGATTGGGATACACAAAAACTCCATGCTCACTTAAATTGCAGTCCCGCCCCTGGAAGCGAGTGAGGAATTCCTGATGGATGGCCTCGGGATCAAGATCCTCAAATAGCTCCGGGTGAAGCCACTTGGCCTGGTATGCAACCTGCATGAAGCTTCTACAGCCGCTATCTCCAAAGAACGATAGCAAATGAACGGCGATGACATAAACGCGATCATTCTCAACAGCCGGAACCTGCTGCAATATCTCCCGGCTGGTTACCGAGTCCTTCGTATTCTCCAATACCGTTGTATTGTCCCTGGCCAGTTCATAACCTCCGCCGACGCTCTCAACCTTGATAATAATATCCGGCTTTCTGTCAACAACTGCATCTGAGCTCACCGATGTGTACTTTCCAGGCAGATCGGAAAATATGTCATTTCCACCGCAGAGCGATATATATGCATATTCACCATATATTTTGTAATCGTTGCCGTCAGTTCCTGCTTCGAAGTAGACTTTTGGCCTATCGGAATCAGGGAGACCCTTTACACGTTCTTTGATGGTATCGAGAATATTATCGCGCCAACCGATGAAATCCTTCGCTTCCTTCTCTTTATTGAACACATATCCCAGAGTCGCTATCTCTTTTGGATAGCTCACCAGTCCATTGAGGCTGAAGCATAAAACATTGATCCCAGCAGAC
>JBATEC010000179.1:0-8966 GCA_049663825.1 Methanothrix sp.
TACTTAATGTCAAAGAACTGGTCTACCGAGATTCCGATGAAGTCTTTGACATGAAAACGTTCGTGAAAAAGCCCTATTACACATTTGAGTTCATGAATACGTCCGAGCTTTTCAAAGAAATGAAGAAGCGCAGGACACACATGGCGATCGTCTTGGACGAATATGGAGGCACAGCGGGAATCATCACCATCGAAGACCTCGTCGAGGAAATCGTAGGAGATATCTCAGATGAGTACGATATGCATACCCAAGAGATCGAGACTATCCGAGAGGGAGAATATATTGTCGATGGAAGTACAAGAATCGAGGAACTGAACGAGCTAATCGGGACCAGGATCGAATCAGAGCATTATGACTCCATAGGCGGATTCGTAATCGAGTTGATGGGCAGACTGCCCAAGCAAGGAGAATCAGTCGAGTACATGGACACGAAGTTCCTCATCGAAAACATGGAAAGAAACCGGATCAAAAAGATCAGGGTGCTGATGACGGAAGCGATACATGATGACCAAACATATATAGCTTAAAAACTATTTATAGTACATAATCGGATATTTGCACATGAAATAGGCCATTCGCAGAAAGTTGCGACTCGCCCAGGTTTTTGGCTCCGCTGGTGTCGGCACCGAATTCCCTGCCTTTTGATAGTGCAAATTATATGATAGTGGTGGCAATTGATTCTTCAAGTCGCGAAGCTTTGAATCTGAAATATTCATGCATTAGTTTTAGTGAGCGCCTGGCCGAGCCGGTGGAAGGAGGAGGGCTGGAATAGGGGCCAGATCTTTCTTCTGTCGTGTTCATTGATTCAAGGGCAATGGCTCAAAATGGTGCGATACCAGCAACTATGCATCCCACCAGGAATCCAAAAATTACCCCGGAATTGAGGAAAGGCAGTCCCGCCTGAGGCCGATCCCGCGATGTGGTCATTAGAGCCAGGAAGCCAAGATAGGTGCCAAGCATAGCTCCTATCGCCGGAAAATTTACGCCGAAAAGGCCGCCAGCAGGAAGCGAGGTGTAAGCCGATATGACCAGAATGGTGGGAATGATTGCATCTCCAAGCCCCAGGAAAAAAGCGCCCCTCTTGCCGCCCGCCTGGCTGCTGCCTTCCGGAGTTGAGACAGGGGCCGGGTCCTTCCGGAAGCTGTAGCTGCGGCTCCTTGGCACCACAAAGAGCAGAGGGGCTTTTATCTTAATCACGCCCTCCGCCAAAGATACCATATGACGGGTCTTGTAGACGGATAAGGCATCGTAGACTGCCAGGATGATTAACAGCAGGAGAGTTGGAAGAATGGTCATGCTCACTCCGAATAAGGAACTGATGCCGGCGCAGACGACAATGCCGAAGGCATCTATGACATACCACTCCGGATAGTAGCGAAGCAGAAGAAGCACAGCAGCCGTAGGCAGCAGTGCCGGCAGAGGCGGCATGAAGGCCACCATCAGATAATAGATGCTCGTGGCAATAGATATTTGTATAAATCCGCTGACAATCCAGCTCTTCTTCTTTTTAATGGCCAGGAGAAGAAGAGCCGTGAAGGCCAGGATGAGAATCATATAGATAACGGGATTCGTAGACGATGTTGGATCCTCAAAGACCCTGTAGTCGCTGGCGGAGATGGCAGGGGTAATGGCTAAAGCCAGAAGCTGAACGGTTATCACGAAGAGCAACATGATCAGAACCGGAATCCTTGAACTCTCGGACATCTCTCTCCCGCCGCTCAAGGCTCCTGCCTTTTCACTTCATTATCATCATTCTTTTTTTTCTCTTCCAGAAGCTGTAGGTAGGAGCTTCTAATCGACTCATGCAGACCCAGCCTGCTTAATATGGACAAAACCTTCTGCCTCTGTTGCTCATAGTCGCCCTCGCCCTCTGCTTCAACTTCCAAAAAGCGGCCCAGCCCCTCCACATCGTCCAGAGCCAGGACTACACCCTCATAGGAATACTTGGCTCTTCGCTTTCTCACCTGGGCGGAGAGCACAAACCCTAAGGAAGAGAGGATCTGCTCCATCTGCAGAGGATCGTCGATTTTCACAGTCCTTTCCAGGCGCGACTTGGTGGTCTGGTCAAGCTTGGGTCCCTTGTAAGTCAGACGCGCTCCCTCTTCCTTGATGCGGATACGAAGAGCCTCATCGCTCTCTTTGAAGTCGTGCTGGGGGGAGTTAAAATAAAGGTCGTGGTGGTTTTCCACCGCCAAAAGAGTGGCCCCCATGGCGGCGATCCTTTCCGCCAGGTCCTGCGGGGCGCGGGCCTTGACCTCGACCTCGATCATCTTCGAACCAGCACTGTGGCCTTTTCCAAACGCAGTACATCTACGGCCTCGCCTGCGGAAAGACTCTCCACGACTATCTCTGCTGCCTCTGCAGGGACCTCTATGATTTCGCCGTCCACCGGGACGGCAATTGATCCATTGGCCTTCTGGCCGGCGACCTTTGCCGGGTCCATGCCGCCCAGGGCTTTTATGATCTTGCCGCTCTTGTCCTTGAACCTGGGGCCGATTATCTTCATCTGAGGCTTGACGGCCACAGGTTTCATCTCGATCTGAGGGCTTCCCGTACGGCTATCCACCTGAGAGTTGGCCACGCCTACAAGATCAATGGTCTCCAGGGCCAGATCGGAGTATACTACAATACCCGGAAGGGGCGAATTGAGGGCCATGCCTTTTTCTGCCTTGTAGCGGCGCAGCGCTGCGGCAATTTCTTTTATGGCAAGTCCTGCCGGATCGACCGGCGTGCCTGATGGCATTGGCCAGCTCTGCACATGCACGCTCTTGCCCGTGAGGGTGTGGTGGATCTCCTCGGAGATGAAAGGGGTAAATGGCGCCATGAGCTTGGAGAGCGTCTCTAAAGCCGTGTAAAGGGTATTTTGGGCTGCCCGCTTCTCCGGCCCGTCCGGGCCGTAGAGACGGGCCTTGACCAGCTCGATGTAGTTGTCGGCCAAAACCTCCCAGGCAAAGCCGCGAATGGCCTTCATGGTCTCATCAAACTGGAAAGCGTCCATCGCAACTGTGGCCTTCATGATGAGCGAATCCAGCTCACCCAGGAGCCAGCGATCCACCTGGCCGGCAACGGCATCAACTTTGGAAATGAGGGGCAACGAGAAGCGATAGATCGACCAGAGCTTCTGCTGGAAGCGGCTGGCCGCCGTGATCTCCTTCCACTGGAACATGATATCGTTGCCTGGGGAGCCGCCCATGGCCCCCCACTGGCGGAGCGCATCGGCGCCATTGGTCAGGAAGACCTCTTCTGGGCGTATGAAGTTGTTTAAGGACTTGGACATCTTGTGCCCGTCCTCGCCTAAAGCCATGCCGTTGATGAGAATGGTATCCCAGGGCTTGACGCCCTCCAGGGATTTCGTGCGCAAAATGGTGTAAAAAGCCCAGGTGCGGATGATATCATGCCCCTGCGGTCGCAGTTGCGTCGGCATGCGCAGATCTTTTCTTTCCGGCCAGCCAGCTACGGCCAGGGCAGAGATGGAACTGTCCATCCAGGTGTCCAGGACATCCTGCTCAGGGACGAAATCCGTGCTGCCGCACTTGCACTTCTCGGGCGGCGGAGTCTGATTGGGGTCGAGAGGAAGCCACTCTTCCCTGGCAACCAGAACCTGGCCGCAGGCCCGGCAGTACCAGACGGGTATGGGTGTGGCAAAGATCCTCTGCCGGGAGATACACCAGTCCCATTCCACAGAGTCGGCCCAGTTCTTGAGCCGGACCTGCATGTGGGGTGGTACCCAATCAATCTCTTCTGCCGTCTTCTTGATCTCCTGGGAATTGATTTTGACAAACCACTGCAGTTCCGATAAGATCTCAATGGGGGTCTTGCACCGCCAGCAGAGGCCCACATTCTGTTCCAGCGGCTCCTGCTTGAAGATTATCCCCTCATTTATCATATCCTGGGTGATCTTATTCTTGGCCTGCGTCACATCGAGGCCTGCGTAGGGCCCGGCTATGGCCGTCAGCAGTCCACCGCGATCTATGGCCTGGCGCAAGGGCAGATGGTGCTCCATCCACCATCTGACATCCTGCCTATCACCGAAGGTGCAAATCATGACAATTCCCGTGCCAAAGCTCGTATCCACCACGGGATCAGCCAGCACGGGAACTTCGTAATTAAAAATGGGTACCGTCACCTTCTTGCCGATATATTTGCGGTAGCGCTCATCATCGGGATTCACAGCTACGGCCACGCAGGCAGGCAGAAGCTCGGGCCGAGAGGTGGCGATCAGCATCTCGCCGTCCTGTGCGGAAAAGCGCATGTAGTTTAAAGTTGTGGTGCGGGAATCGTATTCCACTTCTGCAAAGGCGATGGCAGTGCCGCAGCGGGGACACCAGTTGACTGGATGATTGGCCCGGTAGATCTGGCCGTTTTGGTACATGCGCACGAAGGAGGTTTGCGTCTTAACATAGTACTCAGGCTTCATGGTTACGTACTCGTTGGACCAGTCTATGGACAGGCCCAGCCGTCCCATGGACAGATGAAAACGATCGATGGCCTCAAAGGTCAGCTTCTCGCACAGCCGCCGAAACTCTTCTCGAGAAACCTGGTTCTTGGTGATATGGTTTAGCTGCTCTACCTTTACCTCGGTAGGCAGCCCGTGGCAGTCCCAGCCCTGCGGGAACATGACATTGTAGCCCCGCATGCGCTTGTAGCGTGCCACGTAGTCGATGTAGCACCAGTTAAGTGCGTTTCCGATATGGAAGTCTCCAGTAGGGTAGGGCGGCGGAGTGTCTATGATATATTGCGGCTTTTTCGATTCCCAATCGAAGTGATAGATAGAACTGTCCCAACTATGCACCCATTTCTCTTCCACCGAACTAAAGTTGTACTCCTTGGAGACCTCGCTCATCAGAATGCTCCCGCCCTTTGGCTGCTAGAGCTGTTGAACACAATGTTAATAGGATTATCGGTAGACTAATAGCAATATGCAACTTTTGATCTATCATGCAAATCAATGCAACCCCAAGAAATGCTCGGGAAAAAAGCTGGCTCGCTTCGATCTGGTTCACCTGACCCATCATATAAACCATCTCCTGCCTTTCCTGGTTTTAAGTCCCTTTTCACAAAAGGCACTCTCTCCTGAGGACAAAGGGGCAAGGGGACTGGCCGCTCTGGACTGCAGCTGGGCTCATGCCGAGGAGGTCTTTTCGCGCTTTAAGCTAATGGAGAGGGCGCTGCCATTCCTGGTGGCCGCCAATCCCGTAAACTATGGAAAGCCCTTCAAGCTTTCCACAGTAGAGGCACTGGCTGCAGGGCTGATTATTTTGGGTGAGCGAGAGCAGGCAGAATTGATACTCTCTAAATTCAACTGGGGGCATGTCTTTTTAGAGCTGAACCGAGAGCCTTTGCAGGAGTATGCTGCTGCCAAGAACTCGGCGGAGGTGGTGAGAATTCAGGATGCATATTTATCTGATTAAATGTATTAGGGCGCGTCATTTTGGAGAAGGAGATGGTGCATTTTGTCCCTCTTCGTCTCCAGATATCTTCTATTAATATTATTGGGCTTTGTTTCCAGGGGAACGCGCTCTGCAATCTTCAGGCCGTAGCCCTCCAGGCCAACCACTTTGCGGGGATTATTGGTCAAGAGACGAATCTCCTTGATGCCCAGATCGACTAAAATCTGGGCGCCAATGCCGTAGTCCCTAAGGTCGGCCGGGTAGCCCAGTTCGTTATTGGCCTCAACCGTGTCCGATCCCTCGTCCTGCAGGGCATAGGCTCGAAGCTTATTGGCGAGGCCAATGCCTCTGCCTTCCTGGCGCATGTAAAGCAGTACACCATTTCCGTTCTCGCTGATGAGGTGAAGGGCCTTGCGAAGCTGCTCGCCGCAATCGCAACGCTGGGAGAAGAAGACATCGCCTGTGAGGCACTCCGAATGCACCCGGACCAGGGCGTCTGAGGCTGTGGGATCTCCGGATACGAAGGCGACATGACACTGTCCGTCCAAAATGGACTCATAGCCTATCGCCCTGAAGTATCCGTACTCCGTGGGCATGCTCACATCAGAGACCTTGCGGATGAGCTTCTCGCGCTGCATGCGGTAGCTGATGAGGCTCTCGATGGTCACCATTCTAAGGCCGTTTTGCTCTGCGAAGACCTCCAGTTCGGGCAGCCTGGCCATGCTGCCGTCATCGTTCATGATCTCACAGATGACGCCCGCGGGATTTAGGCCTGCCATCCGGGCCAGGTCCACGCAGGCTTCGGTGTGGCCGGTGCGCCGCAAAACGCCTCCCTCTTTAGCCTTCAAGGGAAAGAGATGACCGGGTGTGACAATATCGCTTCGCCTCATTTTTGGGTCGATGAGGGTCTGCACCGTCACCGCTCGATCAAAAGCGGAGATGCCGGTGGTGGTGTTGGCCCTGGCATCCACTGATACGGTAAATGCCGTGCCCATGGACTCCGTGTTCTGGGCAGTCATGAGCGGAAGTTCCAGTTCCGAAAGCCGTTCCGCCGTCATGGGCATGCAGATCAAGCCGCGAGCAAAGCGAGCCATGAAATTGATGGCGTCAGGCGTCACCTTCTCTGCGGCCATCATCAGATCGCCCTCGTTCTCTCTATTCTCGTCATCCAATACAATGATAAAGCGACCCGACTGGATATCTAATATCGCATCTTCTACAGAGCAAAATGGCATATAAGATAGCAGGCAGTACCGCTGAATACTTAAGAGTTTTGCGCTAACCGCGAAATAAAAATGGAAAATCAGGACCAAACACCGGCCAACGCAGCGTTGCATTTGCTGCAATGCCCATCGATAACGGAATTTCTTATGATCCTGTATCCCAGCCGTTCAATGAGAACTTCTCCGCAAACAGGGCAAATGGTATTCTCCCTCTCGCCAGGAATGTTGCCTGCATAGACATATTTCAAGCCCGCCTTGCGGCCTGCTTCCAGGCCCCGACGAAGCGACTCTATTCCTGTCCTGGGAACATCTTTCATCTTATGCATGGGATAGAAGGCGGAGATATGCCAGGGCATATCCGGACTTACACCGGCCAGAAATTCGGCCAGCCCCTCCAGCACTGCCTGGGAATCGTTGTATCCGGGAATAATGAGGGTTGTTACCTCTACCCAGACGCCTTTCTTCCAGAACAGTTCTATGTTGTGCTCTACAGGCTGCAGCTTTGCTCCACAGACCTTGCGGTAGAATTGATCATCACCCTTCAGATCGATGTTGATGCCGTCCAAAAGAGGAGCAATCTTTTGCGCAGCCTCTTCGCCCATGTAGCCATTGCTGACAAAGACATTCTTAATGCCCGCCTCGTGGGCCAATGTTGCTACATCAAAGGCATACTCAAAGAAAATAGTGGGCTCGGTATAAGTGTAGGCAATGGACTGACAGCCTAGAGCATTAGCTTGTGCAATCACATTCCTAGGGGCTACGAATTCTCCCGGTATCTGGCCGGTTTCCCTAGGCAGTTGAGATATATCGGCATTCTGGCAGTGCAGGCAGCGGAAGTTGCAGCCTACAGTGGCTATGGAATAGGCAAGGCTGCCAGGCAGAAAATGAAAAAATGGTTTCTTCTCAATGGGATCGATATTAGCGGCCACCAGGCTTCCATATACCAGAGTCATGAGCTTATCATTCTGGTTTTCCCGTACCCCGCATATTCCTCTCTTTCCAGGCCGGATACGGCATTGCTGATGGCAAAGGTCGCACTGCACATCGCCGTCGAGCTTTTCCCAGAACTGGGCCTCTCTAATCTTCTCTGAAGCCATTAATATTCACCGGAGTATTCATGGCTTTCATAATATGTATAATAATGGTTTACAAAAATATGTGTGGGAATTTTTTGGATAAAAATGGTAATGGGGCAAAATGCCCATTTACTCATTTCTTCTCAGAACCAGACTTGCGACTGCTAGCAGGCCGGCTATGGCGAAGATGCTCTCGAATCCAGGTGCAGCCTTCTCTTCAGCTTTGGTAGCGGACTCGTTAACCTTCTCTTCAGCCTTGGTAGCGGCTATCTCGACCTTCTCTTTTGCCTCGGCAGCGCTCTCGTTGACCTTCTCGGCAGCAACTTTGGCTTCGGATTCTACATTCTCGGCAGCAACTTTGGCCTCGGATTCTACATTCTCGGCAGTGGCTACGGTCTCCATTGCCTCTTTAGCAGCGGTCTCTTCCGCATTTACAGCCATAGCTACTGTGAACAGCATCATCAGTGCTACAAGCATAATTGATACGATCTTCATTATTGTTAGACCTCCTATACTTTGCTCTACCAGATCATCCATGAAAATATCTCTGAAGCAGCAATCCAAGACTTGGCAATGCAGTTTAATGCGGCCTCAAAGCCCTCCATTTCCATTAAAGATGACCGAGCGAGTTTGCTTCGCAGAAGATCCTATATATCTTTTTTGGTGAGAGAATACCTGACGCGTTAAAGAAGAACTCAAATAGAAAATAACGGCGATCCGTACCGAAAAATGGATAGTTCTGGAGAGCCTAGGCCCTCCAGCTATTTGTTTGATCTTACTCTTTTCTGCCAAGTACCAGGAAGGCAACTGCCAGGAGACCGGTTATGGCGAGAATGCTCTCGAATCCGGGTGTAGCCTCCTTCTCAGCTTCCTTAGCCTCGGTTACGTTCTCTTTAGCAGCAGTCTCGGCAGCCTCAGCGACGGCTACTTTCTCCGTAGCAACCTCTTTGGCAGCCTCAGCTTCGGTTACGTTTTCCTTAGCAGCCTCAACAGCTGGTGCAGTCTCGACAGCGGGTGCAGTCTCGACAGCGGGTGCGACTTCAGCAGCAGCGGCGCCCTCGATGGTGGCTTCCTTGTATATGTAGTATCTCTGCGGGTTAGCGTCATCAACAATATCCTGATCGGATGTCAGGATCTTGACGTCGCCCATCAGGTCGATGTCCTTGTTCTTGCTCAGAGTTACTGTGTTGTCCTTGTTGTCCATGGTGATGGTGTCAGCGGATACGCTGGCAATTCTCATCTTGTCGTACTCTGTGTCTACCTTGACTTCAGTGGGT
>JBATEC010000180.1:0-13892 GCA_049663825.1 Methanothrix sp.
CCAGACTCCCGCAGGGCCTGCACCACGAGCGGCACGGTGATGGTGGCATCGGAGAAGACCTGCACTTTGCTCGCCTCCTTCCTGACCTTGCCCCAGGATACTGCCTCCTCGAAGGTGCAGCCGGACAGTCCGCCCCAGTGCGGAGCGTCGGAGGTGTACTGAATGGCATAGCTGTGGCCTCCCGAGTAATCGCCTATCAATTCAGCTATGACCTCCGTCTGCTGGATGAAGTTCTTGGGAACGCCTCCACCGATGTAAATCACACCAGTCTGAGAGGACTTTTCCACCATCTGGGTGATCTCGTCCACATCCTTGATGCCATCGACCATGACGCTATGTCCTTCGCGCAGAGCCATGACCATGCCGATTCCCCAGGAGCTGTCTCCAATGGCCGGCACGAAGATGGGCACTCCTGCTTTATGAGCTGCGCCAAGGATTGTTGTATCGGGCAGATCTTTTCCCACCATGTACATCAGCTCACGTGATGAGTAGCGCCGGGCCGGGTCCAGGCTCTTCACGAAGTTGGATATGTGATTGTCGGCTTTATGCAGCTCGATCTCCGAAACGAATACGTCGTAGATCCTGTCTATCTTGCATTCATTGAGATAAGCATCATCTGCGCAGGCGCTGCCCTGGTAGTGAACGATGCCCAGTCCCTCGCACAGGTCGTGAAATAGATTGGCGCCCGTGCTGACCAGGCAGTCTACCTTTCTCTCCCGCAAAAGGTAGGCAATGAACTCGCCCAGGCCCGCAGGCACCATGGCCCCGGCAAGACCCAAGAAGATGGTAACATCCTCGTCCAGCATGCGCTTCCAGACGTTCAGAGATGTGCCGAGCTGGCCACCCTGAAATCCCATCTTGCTCATATCCGACACCAGATCGGCAACACCCCTCTCTTTCATGGGTATTGTCGTCCTTATCTTCTTGCCATTGCAGATAGAATCATGACCGTGACTGTGATCCATTTTATCCCCCAAGAATTCTTAATATTAGTGTCGGTCTGGATGCATTTAAAGATTGTCGATCTGGATGACTGATTTGTGCATGGATGAAGCTTTATATACCAAAAAGAGCACTTGAGTAAAGTTCTATGCGATTTGGTTTCAGGGGTGGGTGAAGGATTGTTATGTTCGTCAATGATGATATTAATTGGAGCGAGGGGGATAATAGCAATGAGGGCCGGGGATTGGGCAGGTTTCATGGAGAAGGCTGAGTGACATGTGGAAAGCTGAAGATTCTTTGGAACTCTACGGGATAGAGAATTGGGGCAATGGCTATTTTTCAGTCAATGATAAAGGTAATATTATCATATTTCCCAACAAAGACAGAGCGACATCTGTTGATGTTATGGACCTCATCAAGGAGATAGAAAAATCCAGTGACCTGGAGTTTCCCGTTCTATTGCGCTTTCCTCAGATCCTGGAGGATAGGATCAATGAGATCACAGGCGCATTTCTAGGCTCTATTGCCGAATTCTCCTACAAAGGCACCTATCAGCCCATCTTCCCCATGAAGGTCAATCAGAGAAAAGAGGTAATCGAGTACATCATCAAATACGGAGCCAAGTACGGGATCGGCCTGGAGGTGGGAACGAAAGCGGAGCTGCTGGCAGCACTCTCTTTAGGCCTGCCCAAAGAGGCGCTCCTCATCTGCAATGGCTACAAGGACGAGGACTATCTGCGCCTGGCTCTGAGCATCCATGATGTAAATAATATAGTAATAGTTGTGGACCTTTTCGAGGAGCTTTTTGATATTCTGAAGTATGCCGCGCAGATGGGCATCACACCTCGCGTGGGCATGAGAGTCAAGCTCTTTTCCCGCGGCTCCGGTCGCTGGGTGGAATCGGGCGGCGATTCAGCCAAGTTCGGCCTGTCCACCAGCGAGGCATTAGAGTTGATGAAGATACTGCGAGAAAGGGGTATCATAGACAGCCTGAAGATGATTCACTTTCACATCGGCTCGCAGATCACAGATATCAGGACCATCAAAAACGCCATGAACGAGGCGGCTCGTATCTACGCCAAGGCACGCAAGATGGCCAATATCGAGTACCTGAACGTGGGAGGCGGCCTTTCCGTGGATTACAACGGCTCCAACACGGCCACCCCATCCAGCGCCAACTACACTCTACGCGAGTACGCCAATGATGTGGTCTACACCGTCCAGAAGATCTGTGAAGACGAGGATGTTCCCTGCCCCACCATCGTCTCGGAGAGCGGTAGAGCCATCGCTGCCTACCACAGCATGCTTATTTTCAAGATAATTGGCCGGAAAAATGTTAAGGACTCACTACTGCGCACCCCCAAAGAGGAGGACCCCATTCAGATCGACGATCTGTGCAGCGCTTTTAGGGAGATCAACATCGACAACTACAAGGAGCACTATCACGACGCGTTGCAGTATCGTGACGAGCTTTATGACTCCTTCAACCTGGGCAATATCGGCCTCGAGGAGCGAGCCAAAGGCGAGACTCTCTTTGGAATGGTCTGCAAGAAGGCCGCATTCCTCGCCAAGCAGGCCGAGGACGAGTCGGATGAGTTTCAGGAGCTCAAGAAGCTGGTCAGCCAGAAGTACATCGGCAACTTCTCTCTCTTTCAGTCCGTGCCGGATATGTGGGGTGTGGAGCAGATCTTTCCCACCATCCCCCTGCATCGCTTAAGCGAGATGCCCTGCGAGAGGGGGAGGATTGTGGATATCACCTGCGACTCGGACGGGGAGATCAAACGCTATGCTGGGGACAGCGAGGGCCTGGAGTACCTGGATATGCACACCCTCCGGGAGAACGAGGACTACTACTTGGGCATATTCCTGCTGGGTGCCTACCAGGACACCCTGGGCGATTTCCACAACCTTCTTGGATGCGCTCACGAGGTGCACGTCATGGCTGACAGCGACGACTGGTACATCTGCCAGAAGGTCGAGGGCGACACCTGCCGAAAGCTCCTGGACTTCTTCAACTATGAGACCAAGGACTACATCTGGGAGATCATGGACCGGTGCGTGGACAAGCATTTGTGCATACCTAAGAAAGAGCTGGAACAGATCGAAGCACAACTCAACCGGACGCTGAAGGGCTACACCTACTTCATCACCAAGCCTAACGGGCACACCAAGCCCAGTAGCCGGGACGATGGTAAGGAAACGGACCGGACCTGTCAGCCAGGTTAAAGTTCGTATTGCGAAATGAATATTGAATAATAGGAGAATTGCGATATGAAGATGCTTTTTGCGCTTGCTGTTACTGCTTTGCTGTTGGATCTCTCCGCCCATGCAGCCGATAATCTGGAGATAAGGGGCGAAGTAGCAGGTACTATGAATGGAGTTAGCAATCTTGTAGATGATAGCTATACCTGGGTTCCTCAGAATTTTCCCGGTTTTTATTATGATGCAAAGAACGATTTAGGCACGGAGAGGCTAACGGCAACCATCACCGAGGGCAACGACCTTCGCGGGGACTCACCCTACGGAATCGTTTATACGACGACCGCTTCGCAAAGAGCATTCAAGCGAAGCGACTTCGGCTATTACAATGTCATTGGATTTATGGGAGAGGGGTACTTTGCAGGCTACATCAATGATTCCAGCCTTCTTGCTGGGGAGCAAATCCCCTTAATGCAATCCACCAATCCCAGCTCATTGGAGAAGGGTCAACTGCAAAAGATCCTCATGGATGAGAATACGGAGATCGTAGTTACGCAAGATAAGCCACTTCAACTTCAAGAGGGCTATCAGCTCAGCTTTAAGACCATAGACAACAGATATCGCCGGGTAGATCTGGAGCTGCAAAAAGACGGTATCGTAGTTGATGCCAAGTCCATTTACCCCAGCAAGGATGATGCAACTTATTCCGACAAGACCTACTGTTACAAGAAGGATCTTGGCGCCCAGAAAGGATTGGTCACCATTGCTGTGTATGTAAAAAATGCCTTCAACGATACAGAGACGGCGGCCATTACGGTTGACGGCATATGGCAATTATCGGAAGAGTCGACACCCGTTGATCTGGGCGCCAAGTTCGATAAAATGTCTGTTGGTGAGGTTGACGGCAAAACTGGAACCATAACTCTGAACAATGCCGGCCAGCCCATCACTCTGCAAAGGAACAGCGATGTTCCACTCGTGGGAGATATTCATCTCAAGACCGCTGACAGTGACACCTTGAGGTTCTATATTTACCGGCAAGCCAGAGAGCCCGGCACCTATGATATACGAGGGGCTATTGCCGGATCTGCCGGCCGTACAGACAATTTGGTGGACGGATCCTTCACTTGGAATCCGCAGAGCTTTGCCGGTTTCTATTACGATGTGGACAGGGATCTGGGCACTGAGACCTTGACCACAACTTTGACGGAAGGCAGCAGGCTAAGCGGCGACTATCCGAATGGTATCGAATACCAGACCATGGCTCAACTGGCAGAATTCAAGTTCCCGGACTGGGGAAGATACAAGATAATCGGCTTTATGGCTGAGCCGTATTTCGCCGGATATTACCCGGCAGAAGATAGTGGACAGAATCTGCTCAATCTAGAGTCCATAGATGACAACTCCCTTGCCAGCGAGCAGCTCGAGAAGATACTGCGAGATGAGAACGAAAAGATAGTGCTCAGCAAAGGCGACTACCTGGATCTGGAGGAAGGCTACAGGCTTCTGCTGAAGGGAGTCGATGAGAGCGGCAGAGCTTACCTGGAGCTTTCCAGAGAGGGTGTTACTGTGAACTCCAAGATTATCGCACCCGGCCACGAATACGCCAACACCGTCGACAAGACCTACTACTACCGGACAAACGTTGGGTTGCAGAACGGATTGGTGACGATTGCCGTGCACTTCAAAGATGCCGTTAACGACGGCAGAAAGTCCGAGGCCGTAGTTGATGGAATCTGGCAGATATCCCAGACGCCGATCTCGGTAATTCCAGACATGTCATACGGCAAGATGCTCATCAGGTCTATTGACGCCAATAGCGGGGCTATCACCATGGACAACAAGGACAATGCCATGACTCTCAACAGGAACCGGGATGTTCCACTGTTTCCGGGAATTGGCCTCAGGACGGCGGACAACGACAGCTTGAGATTCTTCATCTACAGACAGGAGAGCATCTGAGGGAAGAGAATTGGGGTGTCGCATACTCAAGAGTTGAGCGATTGCCCCTATTATCTCCTTTTTGAGTGCTCAGGATTTTATCATTACTAATAGCATTTTAAATTTGCTTAAAGCTCTTAGGGCATGAGTCTCGTTGGCTGGTAATATTACGAAATCACCTTGATTCAGATGATAGGCTTTGCTTGAGATAAGAACCTCTACTTGCCCATCCACAACGTATACAAGTGCATCGAATGGAGCAGTGTGTTCGCTCAACCCCTGACCTTCATCAAAGGCAAAGAGCGTTACCGTGCCAGTGCTCTTGCGAATTATCTCCCTGCTTACAACTGAGCCGTCCTGATAATTTATCGAATCATCCAGCCGCTTCACCGTTGATGTGATGCTATCGCTTCCTTTTTCTGTCATTTGTTGCCACCTCTTATCGATCTTAACGAATCTAGCTTTGATTTCGAGAAATCTCTCATATTTATTCTTCGTATTCTAGTTCCAGCTCGTACTTGACCTCAGTCACCAGGCTGCCCCACAGCTCATGGGTCACCTTTTCCGTCTCCCTGAAGCCCACCGATCGATAGAGCCCGGCCGCCGCCGGCAATGTGCTCACCGTCCAGAGAAATACAGTCGAGTATCCTGCCTCTCGACAGAAATGTAAAGCCACTTCTACCAGCCTTCTGCCCAGGCCCAGGCTCCGCAGAGCCGGGTGCAAGAGCAGCCAGCGCAATTGGGCTGCGTTCTCCGAGAATTTTACGATTGCCACGCAGCCCACGATCCGGCCCTCTTTTTCCGCAATCCAGATGCGCTCCTGCGCGCTGTGGCGCAGGGCAAATTGAGCCAGCGGGATGGCCACGTAAGCGTCAAAGGTGTGATCCCAGCCTTGCTCGGGAGCATAAAGAACGGCGTGCAGGTACGTGATATAGCCGACATCACCCGGCAAGAGGTGGTGTCGGATGGAAATGTGTGGCCCGGAAGGCTTCAGAAGATCGGGATTCATCTCAGAGAGGGACTCATCCCAGAGCTTTCCGTTCTTGTGTATGTATTCCACCATGAAGTCCCTGGCAGCAGGAGCACTTTTCGCCTCACTACTACTACTACCTTTTTTATGCCGAACTGCACCACCGTCCCGGCGCACTGGTAGCAGGGCATGTGCGTGGAATAAAGAGTTGTATTGTGATAGCCACCCGTGAGCCTGGCATGGCACAGGCAGCCGATTTCGGCATGCATGAGCCGATCTTGCTGCTGTACTCTTCTGTTTCGGCCTCTTCCTATGATCTTGCCGTTCTCGACCAAAACGGCGCCGATGGGAACTTTGCCTTCCGAGAGCCCCTCAAGTGCTTCATCTATTGCCTCTTGCATGAAGATGTCCATAGGATATCAATTCATCATATTTTCTTCCTATATCAAATATGTATCGAAATTTTTAACTTCTCAGGATGCAGCAAAGGGGCCGGATGCTGGCTGATGATAAGAATCGCGCAACCCGGAAGATATCGGCGATAGCAGGGCTGCTCGCAGGGATAGCAGCCATAGCCGTCGGATGCATATTTCTCATATTCGCTTTGCCTTCGCTCGGACGGCTGGGGGAGTTTGATTATTTCTTTTCCCAGGCTGCGGGCGGCTTTCTCATCATTCTGCTAGGGCTGCAAGGCACTTTTGCAGCAACTTTGGCCTGGCCCAGCAGTAGGGCCG
Organism: Methanothrix sp.; assembly: GCA_049663825.1. Lineage (GTDB taxonomy): Archaea > Halobacteriota > Methanosarcinia > Methanotrichales > Methanotrichaceae > Methanothrix. The sequence goes on from JBATEC010000180.1 coordinate 6,787, forward strand.
AGCGGGCGCTTCTCCTCTTTGGAGGCCTGTATTCTCTATGCATTTTTGCCGCACTGGCAGTCTATCGAGAGTGGACGGCCTGCGCGGTTATCATAGTAATTGTGGCTATAACCTGGGCGGCTTTGCACCAGCACAAGGATGCCGGTGCAATTCTTTTTATCTTTGCCGGACTATTCGGATTTCCCCTCGCCCAGGCTGCCATAACCCTGCTTCCTTACGGCTGGAAGACCTGGTCCATCTCAGGGGTTTTATTCACCTTCAGCGCCATGCTCCTATCCTTTTCGGGGCATTTTCACAGGCCACTGCTCTTCAGTAGTCGTAGGTGGGGCCATATTCTCTATGCCCTACTCAGTCTGGCATTGATCGTCCTCGCCATATCAGCGCTCGTTTACCTTCCAGGTCCTGCCGGTCCGGCAACAGCAGGAACGTTAGCTAAATCCGGGCAGAGCGAAAACGTGACGTCGGGGCATACAGAGCAAAATGACTGCGATAGGGATAACAATCTCAGGGCGACAATTCGCTCTCCGGGAGATGTGCGCACCTTTCCACGCGGCGAGACGGTGCTCTTTTCAGCTGATGCTTGCGGCAAAGGGCCGCTGAGCTACGTATGGAAGTCGAGCCGGGACGGCATCATCGGCAGGAACGAATCATTCAAGAAAGAGAATCTCAGCTCAGGATGGCATAATATCACCCTTGCCGTCACAAACAGCAGCGGCATTTCCTCCGTTGCCTCTGTGGAAATCGCCATAGCCGAGCCCTGGGTTTGCGGCCGGGTTGATCCCAGGCCGAAGTATTATCCGCCTGACACCCCCTGCCAGGACATCTGGCCGGATGCGCCTGAGAGGTGCCAGGAGATGGAGGTCTGCCATCCCAGCCTGGACTGGATTGTGGCTGAAGCAGTGGACTGCTGCGATGGGACTCCTCTGGCCAATTCCGCCTGCTCCGATGCCTGCAACCGATCGGGAGGCGACCGGAAAAAGTGTCGTGGCATTTTCATTATCAGCTCCTTTGGGCCGGATGCCCGGTATATGCAGGGCTATGCGCTCTTCAAGACCTGCTGCTCCGGCTATCCGGAGTGCACACGCATGTGCGGCTCCAGTCTGGCTGGAACTTGCACTTTTATGGACGGCTATAATGAAAATGTATCAAAACTCTCCTGCCGACCGGAAGAGAGTGGCGTCACTGCCTGGCATTCGGACACGAATATGAGCGAAAATAGCGCCGTGCTGGGGTTGTTTCCCACCCATGCCACAGTGAACATTCTGCAGACGGGCGTTTGCAGCGATTACTCGGCGGCCTTAACCACGATGCTCCGGAAAGCCGGCTATAACAAGAGCGAAGCCTTCAGCACATCCAGCACGGCCTTTGATCTGCCTCTTGTGGGCGATCATCCCGGTCATGCTTTCAATCTGGTGCTTCTGCCCGGCGACACAAAATACCACATCGTGGATACAACTGGAAACGGCGACGGCATAAATCTGGGTGGAGTGCCCGGATATTTCCGATTTACTGGTTGCTTCCTGGGTATGCCTTCTCATACCCGGATAATGGACTGGTGGATGGGCTACTGCAAAATGATCTCGCCCCAGAGCTCTAATGATGCAGGTGAGGCGAAGACTCCGGAAAAAAAGAACATTTGCGGATGTGAATGAGCATCTTTGTCGGGGGGCGAATTGCCCGGCCCGGCGGCGCTCAGGCAGAAACGGGCGCCGCCATGGATTGATGCATACTCTTTTCCATAGTTGCATCGAGAGCGATGCGCATCTCCTGCTTTTGCGCCTCCTCAAAACTGCCATTCTCCAAGAGATCCTCCATCATGCCGCTGATGATATCATCCATGACCTCCACCTTAAAGTAAAGCCGTTGACGTTGTGTGTAGTAGTAATTAATCTGCAGTTGCAGAACGGGATTTGCAGCAGCTTGCTCGTTAGTGAGGTTCGCCAGTTCGTCATCCGCCTTTTTGGCTTTATCCTTGACCTTATTGTAAAGGCCAAACCAGGAGAGGACAACCGAGGAGTCAAGCTTGGAGAGCTTGGGCATCATGCGCCCAAACCTCTGAGAGAGCTTGATCAGATCCTCATTGGCAGAGCGGATGGCATCTTGATGGCGGGCAATGTCTGAGCCGTATTTTGCGAATTCTGGGTTCTTGGACATCTATAATCACCTGACGCGGAATTATTACTTAAACAACAAAGTACAGTAACGGATAATAAGGAGGAGCCGTGCGGGGCGAAAGTGATCGAGAAAGAGGGCTTTAGAGAGACAGGGTTATTATTTGAGAGATTGCAGGGGAATATGATATGAGTAGTAGTAGTGACAAGATATCCCAGGTGCGCCGTCTCTGCCACCAGCTCTGCTTCTCCTCCTGCGTCGAAGACAAGCGGCAGGGTCGTGATGTTGAGCTTTTGCGCCTGCGGCCCCACTGGTCCGTCTTAAAAAAAGAGGAGCAGATGGCCAAGATTGACCAGGGAGAGAGAATTCCCTTCGACATCTCCCTGCCCCTGCCCGCCAGAGACGATCGAGAGGGCTCCGACGCCGGGGTGGGGCTCTTTTGGGAACGTTTCCAATGCCAGCAATGCGGCAGGTGCTGCTATACACCGGGAGCGGGCCTGTACCTTGATGAAGAGGATTTTGAAAGGATTGCGAGGCGCGTAGGAAGAAAGAAGCTAAAATCCCTCTGCCGGTACGAAAAGGCTCTGCGAGCATGGGTGCTGAAACAGCCCTGTCCGTTCTATGATAAGGATAAGATGGGGTGCAGCATCTATGAGATCAGACCCCTTACCTGCACCAAATACCCGCTTCATCCGCCTCTTTCACAGATGCCCTACAACCTGGCCGTCGATGCCTTCTGCCCGGCGGCGCGCGTCCTGGCCAAGGATACCCTGGGCTGGTGGATCATCTGCGAGAACAACTGGGCGGCAATACTTCACAAATTGGACCGCGATCAAAGCTGAACGCATTCTTTTAGCCATTTTATTCTATCGGGCCGGCCCACTTCATTGATGCTGTAATGGTCTGCATTATACCATCGAATGGATTTAGGCTCGCTTCCTGCTTCATAATACGCCAGAAATTTCTGCACTGGAAAAAAGACATCCGCACGACCGAATTGAAAGAAAAGGGCAGAAGGTGCTGCATTTTTTATATAGCGCAGAGGGTCGATCGGTTCCATGATCTTTTTATATTTTTCCAACTCAACTCCGGCAAGGGTTGGCATGTTAAAAAGGGCCACATCGGTGAAGCTTCCGACTCCCGCCATCAGCACGCTGGCTTTTATCCTCTTGTCCACACCGGACAGTATCCCGCCAAAAAGAGCGCCTAAACTGTGGCCGACGAATGCTATGCGATTTGTGTCCACATTGGGCAGCGAAGAGATCATATCAACGGCACGGCGTAGATCATCGGCAATATCAATGAACCAGTCACGCACATATTCCGGCCGTCCGCTGGCTTTTTTTCCAAATTCAGGTCCGTTGGCCCATGGTGCATCAATGAGCAGGCAGGTAGCGTTAGCCTTTGCCAGAGCTAAAGCCTCATCCAAGAAAGAAGATCTGCTTCCGGGACCTGGGTGCACGAAGATGACCCCAGCGAAAGGGCCAATTCCCGGAGGCACAACCAGATAAGCTCTGATCCGTCCTTCTTTTAAGCCGGCATAGCTGATATCGTGCACAGAGATGCCTTCTCGATATTCTACGCCGGCTTCTTCTCGGTTCAACGGGGCCTTTTGGTTGTAGGAAAATGTCTCAGTCAAATCTTTTTCACGTCCACGCCATCAATCTTTGTATGCAAATCGTTGTCTGCATGCATCGCCCAGGCTCCTGCATCCGCATTAGAATTAAAACATCTCTTTTTCATTCATGTAATTTATGATTTCAGCAAAGCCGTTCCCGTATTCGGCCTTTGCTACGTAGTCGGATATCTGCTTCAACTCCGGGATGGCATTGCCCACTGAGGCGCGAAAGCCGGCCAGCCGGTACATGGGCAGGTCGCTTTTGCTGTCGCCGATGGCGGCAAACTCGGACAGATCGATTTTCATGCGCTCGGCAATGCGGACCAGACCCGTGCCCTTATCGACCCGCTTGTCTTTGATGTGCACGGCGTAGGTGGTGTCAATGATCTCCACAGGCAACCCCAGCTCCTGGACGCGCCGAGAGGCAGCCGGCACATCGAAGTTGCGCTGCAAGGCAATATCGGTAAATCGGTAGCGTGAGGAGTTGTATCTTTGCAGGGGAAACTCGGCGGCCAGCTTTTGGAAGGCATCTTCACAAACCTTCAGGTCCGCCAGGATCTCCATCTCATCATCGGAGTGGGACAGCACGCCTCCATTCTCGGCTATGAAGATGCGGGGTGTGCCCAGGAGAACACAAACCGTTCTGGTGAAGCAGTGTGTGTTGCCCGTGCTCAGCACTATCGGCACCTTTAGCTTACGCAGCGCCTTCAGGGCGGCTGGGCAGAGCACTCGATTCCGGTCGCTCAGGGTGCCGTCGATGTCCACCGCCAGGGCGCGAATCATTGCCATTACTCTAGCCCCCCGGCTGTTGGGCATTTGCTGCTTCTCCCTCGTTCTCTGCTACCATTTCTTTCCGGCTGATGCAATTGAATGTAAAGTCTGACGCCTCCAAAGTATGACCATAGCCATTTTGGCACTAAAAAAGGTTTCGTTATCCTGAAAATGAATTAGTGACCTTTGGAGCGTCTGTTGTCTGTCCGAAAAAAATTTAAATCATTAATAAATATCAATAGACCAGGAGTTGGTAAATATGAAAAATGGGAGATTTCGCTCTATAATACTATTATCATTCTTGATCATCATTTTATCTATCCCAGGAGCACTTGCTGCGCCTGCAGAAAATATCAAGGACCAGTCGACTTCAGCCCTTGCCGATAGCGGGGCGGACACCAGAGCCGTGACCTATCCGTGCTATTTCGAGGGAATTGTGCGGGATGCGGCAACGCGGGCACCCATCAAAGGAGCGAGCGTAACCTTTGTCAAAGAAGATAAGAGCAAATCCTGGACGGCGACTACATCCGATAGTGGGCGCTACCGACGGGATCTGCCCGAGGGCAGGTACACCTACATCGCCACCCATTCCAATTATATCATGCGATCCAGCTCGTCCTCAGTCGAGGTGCGGGCCCCTTACACCAAAAGAGTTCCGGGCGCAGGGGGCATCTTTCGCGAGGTCACCATCACTAACGAGAAATCCAAAGTAGTGGATATTAATATGAACGCCCGGCCAACTACTGTTCTGCTCGTTACCACATCTCTCCTGAGCACGACGGCAGAGCTTGATGAGGCAGTTTCTCGCTATACTGAGGTTGTCAGCCGCAAGGACGGGCTATCTGCCCGCTACATTGTGCTCGATTCCGATGAGTGCAGGGCCGCGTACGGAGTGCGGCTGGGCGACTCGCCCAACTGGGAGGAGATCAGGGATGTGCTGCAGGCTATCACAGACGAAACCGGGCCGTGCTACATCATTCTTTTGGGCGGGCCAATGGTTGTGCCCATGCCTGACGTGGTCAACGTGGGCGGCAGTCCCTGGTACCTGCCGGCGGATGGCTGGTATATCGATTTTGACGGCAACGGTGTCGTAGATGAAGGATTTGCAGTCAGCCGCATGCCGGACATCAATAGCGACTCTTCCGCCGTGGCTGCGGCCATGGAGAGCGCCAGCGACATTCACGAGGCAGGGGGATTTGGCATGATCCCCGAGATGCTTCTCTCCTCGAGGTGCTGGGCGGCTCCACCCATCGGTTTAGGCGACGCCTGCCGGGATGATGCACCCACCTGCGGGCGGTGCTATGCTACTCCGCCCTACGGGGTGTGCGATGAATGCGACCGAAGTGATGAGCTGTTCAATTTGATGTCGGATAGTGATTACATCTTCATCATGGGGCACGGCAGCCCGGTCTCCTTCTCCACCAATGAACATCTTCCTATATTCAATCTGGAAAATGTGGCAGATGTAGATTTGCAGAGCAATCATCCTATTATCTCCGGCTATTTCTCCTGCAATACCGGCCAGCTCTACGATAACCGCCCCTCCCTTGCCACGGAATTTCTCCGAGCCGGTGCGGGAGCCTTCTTGGCAAGGACCACCGACCAGGGAACGCCTGCATTTTTCGCAGAGAAATTCGAGCCCTACCTGAAGGGAGATAATCCCTCGGGCCGCTACCGGGTGGGCGACGCGCTCTCTGAATTGATGAGGGAGAATGTTCTCAGGAAGGGAGACGGCGAGAGGAGAATCACCATGCAGCTTTGCATGTATGGAGATCCCACGCTGAAGAGGGTCCGGTTTGAGCTGCCTGCCATGGGCACAGTGGCAGGAGCAAGCCTCTCGCCCTAGGTGAACTCAAATGTTAATGGGAAAGAAAGCCAAGCCAGAGTCACCGGAGGAGATGGCTCTGGTGCATCACGCCCTGGAAAGCCCCATCAGAAGGAATATGATCATCCTCATGAACCGGGGGGTCTTGAGCGTGCCGGAGATTGCCGCCCTCGTCGGCGAGAAGATGCTCGACTACCACCTGCACCGCCTGGAGCTGGCCGGGCTGATTGAGCTGTCGGAGGAGAAGATCGTGCTCACCGAGGCGGGAGTGGCTTACGGCGGGCTGGTGAGGGAGCAGAAGGAGAAGGGAGGGGCGGACAAGATCTGAATCTCTCTTTTTCGGGGCGGCATCTCTGACGGTGCGGCTTTTTCCGGCTCTTTGCTCTTCATCTTCCGCTCCGATCGCTTTCGCTGGGTGACGCCCCCCCCAAATGAATGGACTTGCAGGGCTGCCTCTTCTTGTCAGCAAATTTTGTACGTGTTTAGCTTCCTATCAATCATTCCAAAATTTACCACAAAATGTTTTTAGACTAGAAAAATTAAATAATGCGATGTTAATACTTATTCGTTAAGAGTATGCACGAAGGAGAAACAATCAAGCAACCTCAAGAGCGGATTAAACAGTTAGAGCTCGAAAATGAGTTGCTTAAGGGAAAGATTTGCGAGCTTGAAGCCCGGTTAGCTCAATATGAGAATGCGCATACTCCACCAAGTCTAAGACGTGGTCGCAATCGCAAAAAAGATCCTGACAATAAAAACAATGGAAAGCCCGGCCAAAAA
>JBATEC010000181.1:0-5838 GCA_049663825.1 Methanothrix sp.
AGATCGACACAGAACATTTTCTAGTAGGAGTTGCTATAAAGATTTACCCGATTACACATAGAGAATAGCGTGGAGCCAATTTATTACATACTTTGGGCAGACGATAACGCCACTTGTGGGCCAAGGAGATTGACAGTGCGAAACGCTATTCTGTGGGAACGCCTTCCATTATCTGGGAGGGCTTACGTATGCGAACGGCAAAGTAACAATCTCAATGGCAAAACTTTAAGTGACTTAAAGCGTTCATACCTCTGAAGTCTCATGCCCATTGGTGTTTACGTCTGTCACTGCGGCCTGAATATCGCCGGCGTCTTGAACGTGGTAGATCTAAAGAGCTTTGCCGAGAAGCTGCCCGATGTAGCCGTAGCCCGCGATCTGCAGTTCTCCTGCTCAGATATCGGTCAGGAGCAGATCCAGAAGGATATTGCCGAGTTCAAGCTTGATCGCGTGGTAGTGGCCGCCTGCTCGCCCCGTCTGCACGAGCCCACCTTCCGCCGGGCGATAGCTAAAGCGGGCCTGAACCCTTACATGCTGGAGATGGCCAACATCCGGGAGCAGTGCTCCTGGGTGCATATGGAGCAGCCGGCCATGGCCACAGAGAAGGCCAAGGACCTCATCCGCATGGCCGTGGCCAAAGCCGCGCTTCTTAAGCCGCTGGAGCCGGAGAGCATTCCAGTTAGCAAAGACGTACTGGTCGTGGGCGGAGGCGTGGCTGGCATTGCCGCAGCGCTGGATCTTGGCGACTGCGGCCTGCATGTTTTTTTAGTGGAGCGGCGGCCCACCATCGGCGGCTACATGGCTCTACTCACAGACGTCTTTCCCACCAACGACTGTTCCATCTGCGTTTTAGGGCCAAAGATGTCAGAGGTCTACAACCATCCAGATATTACACTAATCACCTACGCCGAGGTCCTGGGCGTGGAGGGCAGCGTGGGCAACTTCACAGTCACCGGAGTTCGACGAGCCCGCTATGTGGACGAGAAGCTGTGCAAGGGCTGCATCAGCGAGTGTGCCGGCGTCTGCCCGGTGGAGGTGCCCAGCGAGTACGACTTTGGAATCGGCAAGAGAAAGGCCATTTACATTCCCTACCCTCAGGCAGTTCCCCTGGTAGCCTGCGTCGATCCAAAGGCCTGCATCGGCTGCGCTCGCTGCGCAGAAGCCTGTCCAGCCCAGGCGGTCAAGCTGGATCAGAAGCCCCAGGATTTCAAGCTAAATGTTGGCGCCATCATCGTGGCCACCGGCTGGCAGCCATTCGATGCGACGCGAAAAGAGGAGTACGGATTTGGCAGGTACAGGGACGTGATCACCACCCTGCAGATGGAGAGGATGCTCAACGCCTCCGGGCCGACTAAGGGCGAGGTGGTGCGCCCAAGCACAGGCAAGATAGCCGAGAGTGTAGCTTTCCTGCAGTGTGTCGGCTCGCGCGATTCTACCGTTGGAAACCTCTACTGCTCTCGCATCTGCTGCATGGCCTCGCTTAAAAACGCGCAACTGGTCAAGGAGAAGTATCCGCATACTGATATCACAATCTACTATATCGACATCCGGGCCTGCGGTGAAGGATACGAAGAATTCTACGTGCGAGCCCAAAAGCTGGGCGTCAACTTTGTGCGCGCCCGCGTCTCCCGCATCGAAGAGGTGGAGGGCGAGCTCTTCCTGATCTTTGAGGACACACAGACAGGCGAGATTAAGAGGGTAGGGCATGATCTGGCCGTCCTATCCGTGGGATTGGAGCCGGACAGCAAAGCGGACGTTTTAGGCAATCTGCTCGGCCTCTCCCGAAGGCCGGACAGGTTCTTTGAGATCGCCCATCCCAAGATGAGGCCCGTTGAGGCGCATATCGATGGAGTCTTCATCGCCGGCTGCGCCTCCGGTCCAAAGGAGATTCCCATCTCCATCGCCCAGGGCAGCGCCGCTGCGGCCAAAGCCGTCCGGCTCCTGCATAAAGGCACGCTGGAGCTGGAGCCCACCTCGGCTTATGTGGATCCGGAAAAGTGCATCAAGTGCAAGCTGTGTGTCGATCTCTGTCCCAAGAAGGCCATAGCCGTGAAAAGCCCAGCCTACGTGGATGAGGCAGCCTGCAAAGGGTGCGGCTCTTGTGCCGCCGCCTGTCCAGTTGACGCCATCAACATGCGCTTTTTCTCAGACGAGCAGATCATCGCTCAGGTGCGAGCCGCCACTGAAGTGAAAAGAGAGTTTCCCCTCATTGTAGCCTTCCTTTGCAACTGGTGCAGCTACGGAGCGGCAGATCTGGCAGGAACCTCGCGTATCCAGTACCCGACCAATGCCCGGAACATCCGGGTGATGTGCTCGGCGCGCGTGGACCCGAGCTTCGTCCTGGAGGCCCTGCGTCGGGGTGCGGACGGTGTGCTTATCGCAGGCTGCCGCATAGGCGAATGCCACTACCGGGATGGCAACTACCAGGCCCTGCAGAGAGTGAATGTGCTCAAAGGCGTCCTGGAGAAGATAGGCATTGATCCTGGAAGAGTCAAGATCGTTTGGTGTGCAGCCAGCGAGGGCGAGATTTTCGCCAAGGATCTCAGGGATTTCATAGGCGAACTGAAGGCCATGGGCCCCATCGGGACGGAACTGAAGAGCAAGAAAATTACGAATCTTCAAGGGGGACAGGAGCCTTGATGGAAATAGAAAAGGAGATGGATGTTGAGGACACCCATATCCTGGCCAAACAGAATACCAAAGAGAGAGAGATTGTCCTCGATTATGATTACAAGAAGTGCGCCGGTTGCTCTATCTGTGTGGCTCTCTGCCCGAAAAAAGCCCTGCAGGAGGGGCCACTTCAGGAGATTGCCAAGGGCTTGGACGCGCCGCCCGTGCTCATCGATCTGGATGCCTGCGCTTTTTGCGGCATGTGCGTTAATTTCTGTCCCATGAAGGCCTTTAAGATGACTGTGCGTGAAAAAAGACCCACACAGGAGGCGGCAGAAGCGGCCGAGGCCCAGACATGACGGACTCAATGAAAGCGGTGGATTTCATCACACAGGAACGATATCCTCGACTCCTGGCTGAGGCCAAGCCAAACGAAAAATGCCTGCCCTGCCTGCTCTGCGAGCCTGTCTGCCCCTCCAAGGCGATAAAAGTCACGTTCAATAAGACTCGCGAAGACTATGGTCCGCTGCGATCGGGAATAAAAGGAAACATCGCCGTCGATGCAAAGAAGTGCAATCTTTGCGGCCGGTGCGCCAAATTCTGCAAGGCCTTTCTGTTGATGGATAGGGGTGAGAAAGAGAAAGATCCCCGCAATCTGGTGCCCTATGATCAATTGCTCGTAGACGAAGAGCTTTGCGACTACTGCGGCCTGTGCGTGCCCATCTGCCCCGAGGAGGCCATAAAAGTAGAGGGCGAGCCATTAGAAGTGCCGAAAGGCGAAAAGGAGTTCACGGGCAAGATTGAGATCGACCAGGACCTGTGCATTGGCTGCGGTCGGTGTGCAAAGGTCTGTCCCTATGAGGCCATGGACATTAAAAAACCCTTTGAAGGCGAGATAAATCTGGTCGAGAAAAACCTGGTGCGCTGCGATCCTCTGGGCTGCCAGGCATGCTTCAATGTCTGCCCGGCAAAATGCTGGTATGTGGACGAACGGGGAAAGGCAGCGCCGGTCAAAGATCAGTGCATCTTTTGCGGAGCATGCGAGAAAGCCTGTCCCGTCTCGGCCATAAAGGTTGAGCGGTCCGATGTCAAGCACACCGAGATAAAGGATACTCCCTGGGCTGAGGAGTGGAAGCAGGCCATCTCCGCCATAAAGACAGGGGAGCGGCTGCGCCCGGATGTGAGCGGGGCCGTCTCTCCGCCAGAGATAGAACGTTCGCCCCTGCAGGCGCCCGAGAAGCCGAAGATCGATCCGGAGCTCTTGCTGCTGGTGAATGATGCCCTAAGGCCGTTGGAGTCCCTGCTGAAAAAGCCGAAGGTCCGGCAAATTTTCGAGAAGGAGCCAGCGAAAGAGGCCAGCCTGAAAATCGTTGAGCGGCTGCACAAAGATGCTGCCAGGAAGGCTGCGGCGCCGGATGCCAACGGCAGAAGCGAGGGGGCGAAGTGAGAATGGCCAGGGATGAACAATTCAAGCAAGAGGTGCTCCGCCTGGCCGGGCAGGAGGTACTGACCTGCATTCAGTGCGGCACCTGCTCCGCCAGTTGCCCCACAGCGAGTCTTATGGACCCCAGTATCCGAAGGCTGATCAAATTCTGCCTGGAGGGCAAAAGGGAGGAGGCCCTGCACAATGAGACTCTATGGCTGTGCACCTCCTGCCTTCTCTGCACTGTGCGCTGCCCGCGTGGCATCAGGCCCAAAGCGGTGGTATCGGCTCTAAAGGACATAGCCGAGCGGGCTGGCCTGCGGATCAAGGACGCGTCTTACGAGCAGTTCTTCTTAAAGCAGATCAAAGACAACGGCCGGATAGCCGAGCTGGCTCTCACCGGCGAGTTTTTGCTCGTCTTTCCCCAGGGGGCGGTGCAGTCCATGCAGATGGGCCTGGAGCTATTGCCCAGGGGCAAGATCGACCTTAAGATTGAGAAAATCAAGGGCCGCGAAGAGGTCAAGAGGATCGTTGAGGAGCTGAGGAAAGAATGAAGCTGGCTTACTATCCGGGCTGCGTCTCCCAATCGACGGGAAAGGAGATGGACGCATCCACCAGGGCGGTATGCGCGGCTCTGGGAATTGAGCTCGTTGAACTCGAGGACTGGAACTGCTGCGGGGCAACACATGTTTCCAATGAGCTGGTGGCCACGGGCTTGGCTGCCCGCAACATGGCCCAGACCGATCTGGAGATCATGACGCCCTGCTCCATCTGCTACAGCAACCTGCGCGCAGCAGCGCAGCGGCTGGAAGATCCAGAGACACTGGAAAAGGTGAACGCAGTACTGGACAGGAAGTATAGCGGCTCCAAAATTCGCCATGCTCTGGACGTCATTCTTGAGGGCCTGACCGAAGGCGATGAGCGGATCGTGGTGCCTCTCAAGGATCTGCTGGTCGCCCCCTACTATGGCTGCCTGCTCACGCGCCCGGCGGGCCTGTACAGCGCAGAGTTTCCCGGCATCCTGGAAAAGCTGATCAGGAGGCTGAAGGCGGTGCCGGTGGATTTCCGGCTCAAGACCTTCTGCTGCGGCGGGCCCATCTTCATGCCCCAGGAGAAGGCGGCGGAGGACATCGCCTTTAGGATTTTAGCGGAGGCAAAAAAGGCAGGGGCGGAGGTCATCGTCACCGTATGCCCGCTCTGCCATCTCATGCTCGATGCCAAGCAGAAGGTGCTGGAGCAAAAGCATGGAGAGACGATCGGCATTCCTGTACTCTATGTGACGCAACTGGCGGGAATAGCGCTGGGCCTGGGGCCGGAGGAGCTGGGGCTCAACATGAATTCGGTGTCACCGATGGCGATGGTGGAGAAGGTGTATGCTAGGTTATCTGAATAAAATTATACCATATTTTTCAAAGAATTCAACTGAATGACAGGAATATCTTTTCCGGAGCAATAATAAAACAATTTTTCATCTGAAGTCAATAGCAGTCGGCTGCTACCACTTGATGAAGCTTCGATTAGGGATGTGTCGGTTATGCCAAATTTAGCAACTTCATTAGCTCTTTTTAATATTTTGTCTTTTTCTATATAGTCTTCGCGTGCATTCATAAGAATATTAATAGAATTGGTAAAAAAAATTGAAAAATTAGCTTCTTTTAGCCTATTATTGGCCAGATTTGATACTTCAGCCAGCACCTGTGGTATAACGACAATCTCTCTATATCTCAAAAAATCAACAAGCAACGCATGATCTTGAGAGTTATAATTTATGTTAGACAAATATTTAGTATTATAGGATCCAACTAAAT
>JBATEC010000182.1:0-9477 GCA_049663825.1 Methanothrix sp.
TATCTGTGCTTATGGCGTGGGAAGCAATGGAAGTCGAAACAGAAGCTGGAAATTCTTTTTGCAGGACTTGGCGGACGAAATTGGAATAGCAATGTCATTTTCCGCCTAGTGGTAGCCATGGAGAAAATGCAAAAAAAGAGTGAAGAAATGAGATGAATATTGCAAAAACAGGCTAATAATGATGGATCATACAGTGTTCAAAGCGAAAATATTAACAAATTCATCCATAGATATTGCTAATGCATCGTTATTCGAAATCCTCTATAGATTATTTTCCGCTCGATGGCAGCGATAAGAATAATAATCTATAGAGAGATTTTAGCCAAACGAGATGATGCAGCAGTGTCCAAGAACATGTCACAAATGGGAAAGAAATATATACATCCTCGAATACATACTTAAGTTAAAGTATTAGATCAACGGAGCGAAACTTTCAACACCCTTAAGAAAACTGATTGTGAAGAAAGTGATGCAAGCGGAGGTAACCTTTGTACATTAAAGAGGTCGAACTCAAGAACTTCAAGTCATTCGGCAAGAGCGTCCGGGTTCCTCTGAAGAACGATTTCGTGACCGTTACCGGGCCCAACGGCAGCGGCAAGTCCAATATCGTTGATGCTCTGCTCTTCGCCCTTTGCCTGTCCAGCTCGCGAGCCATGCGCGCAGAGAGACTGCCAGACCTCATCTACCGGGGCGATAACGGAAAGAATCCTGACTTTGCCCAGGTCACCGTCAAGCTGGACAACACCAGCCGTCTCTTTCCCCTGGATCAAGATCTGATTGAGGTGTCCAGGAAGATAAAGGTCAAAGGCGACAAATATGCATCTTCTTATTATTTTAACGGAAAGACCTGTGGCCAGGCAGAACTCCTCGATTTGCTGGCCAAGGCAGACATAACCCCGGAGAGCTACAACATTGTCATGCAGGGCGATGTGACGCGCATCATCGAAATGACTGCAGTAGAACGCAGAAAGATCATAGATGAGATTGCCGGCGTCGCCGAGTTCGATGAGAAGAAGAAGAAGGCCATGGAAGAGTTGGATGTGGTGCGAGAGCGCATCGGTCGCGTGGATGTGATTTTAGAGGAGGTCGCCACCCAGCTCGCCCGGCTTAAGGCGGAGCGGGATCGTGCCCATTCCTACCAGGCGCACCGTGAGGAGCTTTCGAGACAGGAGGCTTTTCTGCTCTTGGCCAGGCTAAAAGAAGCATCATCTGAACTGGCCGGCCTGGACGACGAGATCAATTCTCTTGATGTCAAGAATCAGACGCTTCTGGAAAGGTCGGAGAGCAAGAAAACCGAGCTTTCTGGACTGGATGAGAAGCTGCGATCCATAAGCTCGGAGATCACCCACAAAGGAGAAGATGAGCAGATCTCCGTCAAACGCAGGATCGAGGAGCTGAAAGGGGAGATCTCTCGTGAAGCAGCTCGCATCGAGATGACGGAAAAGGCCATCACTGAGATGGATGGGCAGCAGAAGACCTGCTTCATTCAGACGGGGGCCCTCTCCACCGAGCTGGAAACTCTGGCTGAAAAGATTAGCAACGCAGGTCTACGCGGCGCCAGCTTGCGAGGGGAACTGGATGATCAGACGGAGCTTCAAAGAGAGGCACAGTCCAGCCTGTCCCAGGCGGATGCAAAGTTCTCCCTGCTGCGGGATGAATTGGCCAGCGTCCGGCAGATTCGAGAGGAGGCCAAATCAAAGCTTGGCGACCTGGTGCGAGAGAGAGACCGGCTGTTGGACGCCACGAGACGCGCCGGTCAGGAAAGGGAGGAGCTTTCTTCCGGCATCAAAGAGGCGCTTGACGCCCTGGCAGGTCTCGATCATGAGACGGAGAAGCTGAAGGCTGAGCTGGCTGCCTTGAACAGTCAGGCCATGGGCATGGAGAGGGACAGGGATGACCTGGAGAGCGGGCGACTGCGACTGCGCCGGGATATCTCCGAAGCGGAAAGAGAGATGCAAAGGCTCCAGGGGGAGTTTGCCAAGAGCGACGGGCGCATGAGAGCGGCCGAGGACAAGGCAGGATACAGCCGGGCGGTGGAGGCGATTCGCTCTGCTATCAAGAGGCAGATGCTACAGGGCCTTTACGGAACCATTGCGGAGCTTGGTAATGTGGCATCGCGCTACTCTTCTGCCTTAGAGGTGGCAGCAGGAGCGCGCCTGCAGAGCATTGTGGCAGACAATGATCTGGATGCCTCTGCCGCCATTGAGTATCTGAAGAGGTCGCAGAT
The DNA here is from genome assembly GCA_049663825.1 of Methanothrix sp. Lineage (GTDB taxonomy): Archaea > Halobacteriota > Methanosarcinia > Methanotrichales > Methanotrichaceae > Methanothrix. Next base: position 2,228 of record JBATEC010000182.1, read on the forward strand.
CGGGCGGGCCACCTTTTTGCCTTTGAACAAGCTTGACAAAGGCAGCCTCTCCACCCGGCCCAATCATGCGGGCGTGGTGGATTATGCCCTCAATCTGGTGGACTATGATGCCAAGTACCAGGCCGCTTTCTGGTACGTCTTCCGGGATACTCTGGTAGTAGAGAGCCTCGTTTTTGCCCGTCCGCTCATGGGCCGGTATCGCATGGTCACATTGGATGGGGACCTGGTGGAGAAGTCGGGAGCCATGACCGGTGGCCACTACCGCTCCAGGATGAAGTTTGCCGCTGAAGAGAAGACCAAGCTCTTGGAGCTGTCTGAGAAGATAGCCAATGCCGAAAGCGAGCGCGCCGCAAAACTGGATATGCTGGATAGAATCGAAGAGCAGATCTCCCGCCTCTCCCGTGAGGTGGAGGAGCTGAACCGTGTCATATCCAAGAAGACCTTCCAGATAGACGAGATAGTCTCGTCCAGACCGCGCCTGGATAAGTCTATTTCGGAAAATCGAGAGCGTCTGCTGGCAATGGAGGGTGAATCTTCAGGCTTCAAGGAGCAGCTTGGTCTTCTGGAGGGCGAGATCAGGGTCTCGGAAGAAAAACTGGCAGATGTGCAGCAGAAGATCGACAAATTGGATGGCGAGCTGAAGGGCTCGGAAATTCCAGGACTGAACAAAAAGGCGGATGCAGCCAGTTTGGAGATCAAGCGTCTGCAGGAAAGGCTTAATGGCATCGATGCCGAGATTCTCAAGGACAAGATCAGAGAGGAGAGCGGCAAAGAGAAGTTGGCCGAGCTTGCGGCAAGAAGAGAATCACTCGACGGCCAAAAGGCAGATGCTCTGGCTAAAAAGGAGGCGGCAGCGGCACAGATAGTGGGCCTGAATGAGCTACTTGTACTCTCCCAGGCACGCGAGGCGGAGATCGAGGGAGAGCTGCACGGCCTGAAGGGAGTGCGTGGAGAGCTTCTGGAAAAGACGCTCGCCCTGCAAAGGGAGATAGACCTGGCTGAGAGAGAGAGAGACAGAGTTGAGGCTCGCAAAAATGCCACAGCTTCTGCCAGAGAGACCATTTTTTCCAAAGTCAATGATCTGCGCTCGCAAATTGAGGGCTCTGGCGTTGACTCCACCCAGGAGCCTCCAAACAGCGAGACAGTGGCCGAGAAGATCAAAGCTTTGGAGCGGGCCATGAGGGATCTGGAGCCGGTGAACATGCTGGCCATTAAGGAATACGATCATGTCAAGACGCGCTACGACTTCCTGGCGGAGAGGAGGACTACACTCTCAGAGGAACGCGAGGCGATCATAGACAAGCTGGAAAAGTACGATCTGATGAAGAGGGAGGCATTCCTGGCCAGCTTCACTGAGATCAACAAGAACTTCAAGCAGATCTTCCAGGAGCTTTCCCGGGGCGAGGGCGACCTGGTCCTGGAAAATCCGGAAGATCCCCTGGCAGCAGGCATGACCATCAAAGCCCGGCCCGCCGGCAAGTCCCTGCACCGCCTGGAGGCCATGTCCGGCGGTGAGAAGAGCCTCACTGCCCTCTCATTTATTTTCTCCATTCAAATGTACCGACCTGCCCCATTCTATGCCATGGATGAGATCGACATGTTCCTGGATGGAGCCAATGTGGAAAGAGTGGCCAAGCTGATCAAGAAGATCGCTTCGAGAGCCCAGTTCATAGTAGTATCCTTACGTAAGCCCATGATACTGCAGTCCAAGTATACTTTGGGTGTGACTATGCAGGAGAACAACATCACCACAGTGACCGGCATCTGCACAAGCTGAGGCGAAAATGAGCGACGATCCATCTATCCCGGATTTGCAGGAAACCCCCCAATCCAGTCCAGACTCCAGCACCAGCCATGTCTCCGATTCCCTCTTCGATCCGAAGTTCGAGTTCGGAGAGCCGGCCGAGGTTTTGGTGGAGCTGGCCAAGAGAGGAGAGATCGATCCCTGGGATATCGACATCGCCAAGGCCACTGAGAAGTTCCTGCAATACATCGATTCTCTGGAGAAGAGGGACCTGCGTATTCCTGCCAGGACTCTGCTTTACGCCAGCATCCTCCTGCGCATGAAGTCCGACTCCATGGAAGGGCAAAAGGAGGAGGAGCCCGAGCCGGAGATGGAGGAGATCGAAGCAGATCCTGAAGAGGAGATTGAAGAGAATCTGCCCCGCCCGCCGGTGAGACGTCACATCAAGCGGCCTGTAACGCTGGACGAGCTGATCTCTGAGCTGAAGAAGGCGGAGCTTGTGGGCAGAAGAAAGGCCATGCGAGAGAGGTGGCCCAGCACCGAGGAAAAGGCCCTGGATGTGTCCCACGACGAGGGAATCGAGGACAGAATCAAGATGCTGGGGCCCATCCTGGACGACATGTTCATGGAGATGCCAACCATCAGCTTCCAGGATATTAACAGCAAAAACAGCAAGACTGAGGATGGAGTTACCAACTACGTCTCACTGCTCTTCATGGCCCAGAGAAAGCAGGTGTGGCTGGAGCAGGAGGAGATCTTCGGGGACCTGTTTGTGAGCAGGCATGCTTAATAGCGGTTTTGCACGCTCTAAGGGGTTGAGACGGAAAGCAATTTCCTGACGAACGGTATAAGTCAAAAGCACATCGCTAAGTAGTAAAACTACTCAACGCCTCCAGGAAGAGATATTGAAGGTCGATTGGAGTATTAAAGAAGAAAGCGGTACTTATGGCATTGCCGTGAATCGTTTTTCAAGATTCTTGGAGAATCGAGGCTGTAGGCCAGCAACGATCGAAAGCTATACACGCTTTATGAAATATTGCTTGGAGTTCTGCCACACATCAGAACCAAGTAAGGAACAAATTGAAAAGTTTAGAGACAACCTATTTGATCGACATCTTGCGAGGAGCACAATCAACAACTTCAGCTTCGCAATAATGAAATATCAACTAATGCGCGGCGAGCCTCTAAAACTGCCCATCTTGAAGAGGAACGAGACTCTGCCCGATTTCTTCACAGAGGATGAGGTTCTATCAATATTTGGGGCTATTCGAAACCTCAAACACTTGGCGATGTTACAAACAGCATTTTATGGGTGTCTTAGGAGCACCGAACTTTGCAATTTGGACGATCAAGATATTGATTTGAATAGCCTCAGGATACATATCCGTGAGGGTAAAGGAGGTCGGGATGGCATAACTTATTTAAATGAAACGTGCGCCCGGACTCTTCGTAGATATCTCGAAATACGTCCTCCATTCTTAATCAACGGCAGACAACCCTTATTCTATACGGATTTTGGCCGGCGCTTTGACCGTATCGAAATTCATCGGATAGTTACCGACTATAAATCGAAGGCCGGTATCTCAAAAAGAGGCGGGCCACATGTTTTGTTCAGGCATTCTACTGCTACACTGATGATTTCCAAAGGCTGTGACATAAGAATAGTCAAAGAATTGTTACGTCATAAAGATATAAAAACGACAGAACGATACGCCCATGTCACGGATAAGACTGTCAGAGAGTGGTATAATAAAACTCTTCGGATTGAATAAAGAAGGTGGTCAAGAATGTCCCTTAATAAGAGCGAGTTGATCGACAACTATTTAAAGCCAAAGCTACTTCTAGTCCAAGCCCGCAAGCTAAGTGCGCGCGCCCCACGTGATTAAATCGGGGCCAGGAGACTTAATTTATGCAGTTGTCAATAGATAATGGATATGGGACCTATGCGTATCGATATATAAACTTTATGTATTGCCTGGTGGAGGTTATTTAAATGGTGCGCTGCGATGATTATTATAAAAAGTACGGAAAAAAAGGAAACTTCTGCGGTAAGCATCCTGATACCGCTGCTCGAATAGTTACATATATGCACTTGATGCCGGAAATAGAGGAAGAGGCAGCAAAAAGCGAAATTTTAAAGGATAGTTCTAAGCCAATTGGCTGTATACTCACAGAAGGGGCTAGCCGTCCATTGCATTCTGTGAAAGATGCCGAAACTCAAAGGAAAGTCATTCAGCAGATTGTGAAAAAGGCAGAGGATAAGACAACGGCCGGTGAAAAGCCCCAGCTGACTTATAAAGAAGTGGATGAGATTGTTCGCGGGTTTGTGCCGCGGACCCCACGAACTGCAAAGCCTCCGATGGATAAGTTCGAAACGGCAAAAACGAAGCTCAAGGGCGCTCTAGATAATGTGGCCGATACGCCTGACGCCCTAGACTCGGCGGTCACTAAGATAGATGAACTGTGCAGCTTCCTGCAAGAGGCCAAAGAGAGCCTTAGACAACGAAAAGAAGTCTTGTCGCATGAGTCGATTTCTGAAGGCCCACTCATCAGCCAAAGTCAATCCGTCCCAGCAAGTGCTGAGTCCGGAGCATAAAAATAAACTTTTTTTAAGAAATTTTACGTGTTTGTATAGTTTGATATGAAATTTTTCAGAAAGATTTTAAACTCAGGGGGCCTCTATGGCGCTTTGAGTCTGCCCAAATTGATTTTCGACATTTGGACGGGCAAGGGATTTACCCACGTTGAAATGATATTTGATGAGAAAAATAATGCATTGGTAATTTGTCCATTATGAGGGGTTATTAATGACGACACAATTGGAAGAAGCAAAAAAAGAGTTGAAGCGCACACTTTCCAGCAAGCAAAAGTTAAATGAGGCCGGCGTTGTGACCGTTGACTTGACTGACGAAGATCTAGAACGTTTCTGGGAAAGTTACCTTGAGGTCAAGGAGAATGAGGCACAGACACAAGTTGAGAAGGAAGCCGCGAGACAGAGAGTTCTAAGTATCAAGGCGAATTCAAAAGATGGTAGTGCTTTGCAGAGAGCAAAAAAAGAGCTAAAGCAAACTCTTTCCAGGCAACAAATTAGGGAGGAGCGGCTATGAGTGCCGATAGTGAGCGTTTCTGTAAATTTTGGCAGCAAAAGCCCGACACACCGGAAGGTAAGCTGGCAAGTGCCTACACGCGGGCACAAGCCGATTTCGAAAGCAAGCAGTCTGGTCTTACTAAGTATATCCGGCCAAAGAAGACCACCAACGGGCTTATTGCAGTTTTCGTGGATGGTGCTGAAGAGGTTGTTGCACAGATTGAAGAAAGTGAAAAACACGTTTTGGAAGTCTCAAGCGATATCGAGGCGTTCCTTGGCTTTTCTGGCGGAGAGATGGCTCTTTCTGCTTTGGCCGATCATCTTATCAGGGCTCGTCGGCAGCTCGCTGATGCCAACATGGATGCACGCCACGCATTGGAGCGTGCCATCAGGATGAAAACTGCATTGTCGGCTCGGGAGGCAGAAGGATTACCCGAAGTGCAGGCAACCTATGATCGAAGAGATCGTCTGCAAGCCGAATTGGGACCCAACATCAAAGAGTTAGAGAGGAAACTTGCCTCTTCTAAGGCGATTCTGCAAAAGTATGAGTGAGAAGTGTGGGGCATTAAGTTTATATACTAATACAACGTATAACTTTTGTTTGTCATATATTTTTTTTACAATTTCGAAGTTTTACTCAATTTTACGGCGTATTATATATTGTTGGTAGCTAAAATTTATTGAAAGGAGTGATAATACTTAAATGATACCGAGAAAACCACTTAAAGATAGTTACATCGGACTACGGTGTGATGAAGAGAGCAAAAAGCAACTGGAAGATATGGCAGCATCCTTTGATTTGACTGTGAGTGGATTAATTTGGAGACTGATTGCAGCCGGAACCGCAAGTGAGAGAGCGCGGCGCGAGAAAATCAAAAAAATATTAGAAGAATAATGAAGTGGATAGCAGCATTAAAATGAAATAAAAGAGCTTTATATGACTACTGAAATAAAAGAAACATTCGATCCGATATTTGATTATATCGGAAAATTAACATTAATTAAGCATGATGGCCGACAGTATGTTGCCAAATTGATAGCCCTCAAGGGTAAAGAGGGTGAAGAACTTTGGTTTGAAGGGAGGGACGGGGACCGCTGGATGGTAGCCAGAAGCGAACTTCTGTATATCAGCTTGGTTAAAAATCAAGGAAGCGTTTCTTAATGCCCCTGGATTACAACGACTGTATCATCAAAAAGAACGGAGTTCCGGAACGCCTTAATGTAGCTAAGACCGTTTCATGGATTAAGCAAAGTACGCCCATAGCAACCGTGATGAAAACCAAGGAAATCTTACATTACTCCAAAGGCATCTATATTAGCGAGGGAGAGCAGTATGTTTCTAGAATTCTCGCGGAAGCCTTTGGAAGTATAAATAAATATTCTGATGCACCGATATATAATAAATCAGTTAAGAGTGAAATCCTAACCATGCTTCGGGATACAACTTATACGGGAATGGAGGAATTCGATAAAGACCTTAATATTATAAATATGACAAATGGCCTTTACGATATTTCTTCGGGAGAATTTAGATTTCATGATCCGGCGTATTTGAGTCGTCTTCAGATACCTGTTGTGTTTGATGTGGATGCAAGATGTCCCGTTATCGAGGAAGTATTCAAAGTTTTGGTAAAACCCGAGGATCTGGACAAAATTTATGAATTTATAGGCTACACCTTATGGAGAACATATGAAATTCAGAAATCGTTCTTCCTCCTTGGTCCTGGTGGCACCGGCAAATCTTACTTTCTAGATGTAGTTAATGGATTGGTTGGCCACAATAATGCGGCGAGCGTTTCCTTGCATGATCTGCAAACTGATAAATTTGCATCAAGCGACCTTTATGGGAAACTTGTGAACACCTGTGGAGATTTGGCTGCTACAACTTTAAAAGATACGGATGTATTTAAGAAATTAACCAGCAACGTTGACTGGATAAGGGCACAGAAAAAGAATGTAGCTGCCTTTGATTTTATTAATCACGCTAAATTAATATTCTTGATGAATACGTTGCCAGTATCTTTAGACAAAACAGATGGTTGGTTTAGACGTGTTGAGATAATTCCTTTCGAGCACAAATTTACCACTGAGGAATATAACAAGGATAAGCTAGATAAATTGATATCACCGGAAGAACTGTCTGGTTTATTTAATAAAGTTGTATTGATGTTGCCGGGTTTGATTGCGAGGCACAAATTTACAAATGAAACTGATTTAGATACATTAGCGGAGAAATATGAAGCCGCATCTATGCCAGAGCAAACATTTTGCGACACCTACATGTGTAATGTAGTGGGCGGGCATATAGCAAAAGATTCATTATATGAATACTATAAAATTTTCTGTAAGGAATCTAATGCGGTGGCATTGTCACCTAATAAGTTTTCTAGATTCATCCATGGGTATGTTGAATGGTGC
>JBATEC010000183.1:0-60465 GCA_049663825.1 Methanothrix sp.
GGGTTGAAGACGGATGGCTGGAAATAGCTGACCCATCCCGCCGCGCCCGAAGCTACAGTTTATCTGCAAAATATCAGCAATACATCGGCAGCTTATCGGCAACGGTTCGGGAATAAGAGAAGAAAGAGAATTGAATGCACCACTCATCCACATTTCTTCTTGAACGCTTTCCTTTAAATCAACACCTCAAGTCCCATAATCACATTTTGAAGTTCTGCCTCGCATTTCCAATAGCCCTCATCAGCCCCAGCCCGGAGACCCTTCCGCATGCCTGACCCAGTTCGCTGGTGTCCAGACAATCCCATTCCTCTCTCCCAGATGAGGACCGAACTGGTCTGGAACGGCAAGCACATTGAGTACGGCCGCCGCCGCAGCGTGGACGTGGCCGGTGCGGCCTGCCCCGTGCAAAAGATCGAGACGGTATCATGCCTAGGAGCTCTGCTCACTGGCTGACAACGATGGCGTGGCCACCCTGAGAAGATGCTGGAGAAGGATATGGAGGTAGCTGTTTCCTACAAAGCAGCCGGACCTGGAAGCCTTCCAGGCCGCTATCCGGCGCGTCCTGGAGCAGAAGGACGAGCGGGGCGAGACGATGGGCTGGACGATGGAATTGGACGACGACGTTATCCTCAACCAGGCCCCCCCCTGTGTGGGCGGATGTCCTCCTGGAAAGAGCCGGATAAGTTCTGGAAATAGCAGGAGGTGGGCAAGTAAGACACGTCTCGCACGACCATGCACTACTGGCCTGACATAGTAGGGGAGAAATGCAAAAAGAACAAATCCTTTGAGATTCACTGGAAAAATGGTTTAATTATGCATCGATCCGGAGGAGGTAATTATGTCCGAAAAGAAATCCGATTCTGTCCCCTTAAAAATGCAGCCCGTCTACGATGAAATAGTGGCCCTTACAGAAGCCGTCTGCCGCAAGCACCTGGATGAAGAGTATGCAGAGCTTGCTCGCGACATGACGGCAGTCCTGGCGAGAAAGAGGCCTTCGCCATTGGAGAGGGGCAGAAAGGATGTCTGGGCGGCGGCAATTGTCTATTCCCTGGGCAATATCAACTTCCTCTTCGATAAATCTCAGGTGCCTCATATGAAGGCAGACGAGCTAGCTGATCTTTTTGGAGTAAGCCAGAAGACAGCTGCCAACAAGGCCCGACAGATCAAGGATATCCTCAAAATGTGCCAGATGGATCCCAGGTGGTGGCGACGCTCTAAAATGGAGTCGAATCCTCTCGCCTGGTGGGTTATGATTAACGGTCTGGCGGTCGATGCTCGCACGCTCCCTCTTGAGGTCCAGGAGGAGCTTGTAACGCGCAAGCTTATACCCTTCGTACCCGAAAAACGCTCTAAACCAAAATGATTACATCTTGAACATCATGATCAATGCAGAGATCTCTCTTCTCGAATAGCTAAGTTATTAAGCCAGGAGAACGAAAGAGGCACGCCAAAATTCGTATCGCTCGGAAAAAGCATTTATACTTGTTTCTGCGTAAGGGTTCTGGTTTGTTCCTTATCATTTGGAGGATTGAAGGATTTGACAACTGTTTACGACGTACCTCCCCATGACTTAATAGCTGCCGTGGCCCAGGAGCTAAAGGCGGCGGGCAAGGTTCAGCCCCCGGAATGGGCTGAGTTTGCTAAGACTGGGGTAAATAGGGAGATGCCTCCCACAAACCCCGATTGGTGGTTTGTGCGGTGCGCATCAGTGCTGCGCAGAATATATATCGACGGCCCGGTGGGCGTTTCCCGCCTTAGAAGCTTCTATGGCGGAAAGCACCGCAAGGGCGTAGCTACAGGATTCTTCTGCAAAGGCAGCGGCTCAGTGGCAAGAGAGTCACTGCAGCAGCTGGAGAAGGCCGGCTACGTGAAGAAGCTAAAGAAAGGACGCCAAATGACCCCCGAGGGTCAGGCATACCTTGATGGGGTAGCCCATAAGATAAGAAGCCAGATGCAAGGCTCGGCTGCACCCGCAGCAGAACCTGCTGCCGATTCGGCATAAATCTTAGGCGAGGAGAAAAGTATGGCTGATGATGAGCTTGCAGAATTAAGACGAAAGAGGATGGACCAGATCCAAAAGCAGCAGATGGATTCGCAGATGGCCGCGGCTTCGCAAGAGCAGGCCCAGCAGGAGATGGAGGCCAAAAAGGCATCCTTGATGAGGACCATCCTCACCCCCGAAGCACGGGAACGGCTCAATGCGATACGCATGACCAAGCCGGAGTTCGTCACTCAGATTGAAGGCCAGCTCATCATGCTTGCTCAAAGCGGCAGGCTGAGGGGCGCAATCACAGATGAGCAACTCAAAGCGATACTCAAGCAGGCCCTGCCCACTAAGAGAGACATCACCATAACCAGGAGATAAAGCGGCTGAAAGCTGTAGGCAGTTTATGAAGGTTGCGATCTTGTTTTCCGGCGGAAAAGATAGCAGCCTGGCGGCTCTTCTTCTCGAAAAGTTCTTTGACGAGATAGAGCTTGTCACCTTCAGCTTCGGCCATGATAATGCCTGGACGAGAGCAGCTGATGTAGCACGAGAGCTTGGCCACCCCCATAGGAGGATGGTCTTTGAAGATAGCGTCCTGGAGCGGGCCCTGGAGATACTGCTTCGCACGGGCTATCCCAATGATGCTCTCAATTATGTTCATCCTATTGCAGTAGAAACAATAGCTAAAGAGTGCGAATTTGTGGCGGACGGAACGAGGCGGGATGATCGCGCACCCAAAATGGGCTTTAGCGCTATCCGAAGCCTGGAAGACCGGTTGCATATGCAATACTTAAGACCCCTGGCGGGCCTGGGTCAAAAGACCATCCGGGCCATGGCCTCGCGCTATTTGGACTTCGAGGAAGAGCTATCCGAGAGGTATCCTGCCTCAGACTTCGAGGTGGGCCTGAGATATGCGCTAAAAGAGAGGTGCGGCCAGGCTAAGGTCGATGAGATCTTCCCCTCCAATCATACGCACAGCAGAGTTATCCGGAGGAAGAGATTTGTCCAAGAAATTAAAGGGCAAGAAGATCAGGCTTGCCAAGGCGTTCAATCAGAATCGTAGGGTGCCCTCCTGGGTCATTGTCAAGACCATGAGGCAGGTAGTCACTCATCCCAAGAGACGACATTGGAGAAGAAGCAGCTTAGAGAGATAGACATGGCGGACACAGAACGAGTTTACACCATACCCCTGGGTATAGTCAAGTGCGCTCCCATTTACAGAAGGTCCAACCGGGCCATAACAGAGATTAGGACCTACCTCGCCCGGCATATGAAGGTGGCAAAGAATAACATAAAGATCGACCCCGGCCTGAGCGAAGTCGTCTGGGCCAGAGGCGATATGAAGCCTCCCCGGCGCGTAAGGGTACGAGCTGTCAAGTTCGAAGACGGCGGGGTTGAGGCGGAGTTTGCTGGTGACAGATAAGCGATTGAAGATAGCAGGGAGCAGCCTTCTCGGAGTATTTGCCAAATGCACGGAGAAGGTACTTCTCGTGCCACAGGAAGTGGGCGAAGCCGATAGGCAAGTTCTCGAGGCCGGGCTGAAAGTGCCGGCCGTGACGGTACTGGCCGGAGTGGGCTCCGTACTGGGATCCCTGGTAGCGGCCAATAGCAATGGCTTCGTGGTGACCCATCATGCCGGCAGTGAGGAGCTCGATGTTCTTCGCGAACATGGCCGGGTCGCAAGACTGCCGGCCAGGATCAATGCCGCAGGCAATGTGATCTTGGTCAACGACAGCGCTGCCATGGTTCATCCGGATCTGTCCAGCAAGGCCTGCGAGACGATAGAGCAGACTTTAGGCGTGAAGGTTGAGAAAGGCACCATCGGCGGCCTGAAGACCGTGGGAATGGCGGGAGTTGCAACCAACAAAGGGCTTCTTGTGCACCCGCGTATCTCCGAGGAGGAGATTGCCGTATTAGAGAGGCTCTTCGAGCTGCCTATAGACGTGGGCACAGTGAACCTCGGCTCGCCGCTGGTGGGCTCAGGAGTGCTGGCCAACAGCCATGGTTACTTCGCAGGATTGGAGACATCCGGCCCAGAGCTGGGACGCATCGAGGACGCACTGGGTTTCCTGGTTTAATGATTGATGAATAGATTAGGGGTGGAATAGTGAGCAAATTCGAGATCAAAGGAAAGTACAAGGGAGGACTTGTCGGCAAGACCTGGCTGCCCTTTAGCAAGGTTGTTGAGAGCCAGAACGAGAAGAATGCCGAAAATAAAGTCTATTCCCTCATGGGAAGCCAACACGGCCTGAAGAGGGACCTCATCAAGATAGACGAGGTGTTGGCTGTTGAGTAGCGCTCCTGGAGGCGAGGAGGAAGTCAGAAGGCTCCTGGCCGCATATCAGCAGTATCAGGCTCAGGCGGATGGCATAATGCACCAGCTCAGCCTGACACAGCTCACGGCTGAGGGCCTGGAGAGGGCACTGCTCGCCGTAGAGGCCCTGGACAAGGCACAAGTCGGACAGGAGATTCTCGTTCCCATCGGATCCGGGTCTTTCATCCACGGAAATCTCGCCTCTAAGGAGAAAGTAATCTTGAATGTGGGCGCGGGCGTTAGCATCGAAAAGACCGCAGCCGAGGCGAAGGATATTCTGAAGGTCAGGAAGGCGGAAGTTCTTGAGGGATCCAAGAAGCTCAATGAAGTGCTTGCCAAGATCGATCAAGAGATGCAGAGGATCCAGACCATAATGCAGCAATTTGAAGAGAGCGCTCATCAGCACGGCCCGGAGAGCGAAGGGATTGTTTAGTCGATTCAAGGAGAAGCTCTCCGGCTTCAAAGAGGCTCTGTCCTCCAAAATTGCCGAGAAGGTCTCCCTGGCCGAGAAGATAACCGGAAAGAAAGATGATGGGGAGAAGGAGACAGACAGACAGGCCAAAGCTCTCCCGGCAGCAGATGCAAATGCTGCTTTCGAGAAGCCTCCTGCATCCAGTGCAACTCTCTCCAGCGCATCTCCCGCAAAGCCTTCGCAAATTCCTGAAAAGGCCGAAGCCGACAATAAGCCCAAAAGCCGCTTCTCCTTCCTGGAAAAGGCCAAGAGCCTGATATTCGAGCAGGAAGTAATCCTGGAAGAGAAGGATCTGGTGGAGCCCATGTGGGCCCTGGAGATGGCCCTCATGGAAAGCGATGTGGCGTTGCCCGTCGCAGAAGAGATCATCAGAGAGGTTAAGAGCGATCTGGTGGGTAAGAAGAGAAAGATCGGCGCAGACACAGGCGCCATCGCCGAGCAGTCGCTGCGAAATGCTCTTTTAACGATTCTTTCCAGGAATTATCTGGACTTTGACGAGTACATCAAGAGCAAAGAAAAACCGGTAAAGATTCTGTTCGTTGGTGTGAACGGCACGGGTAAGACAACCAGCATCGCCAAGGTGGCCAGATATCTGATGAACCAGAACTACTCAGTAGTTTTGGCCGCAGGCGATACCTTCCGAGCCGGAGCCATTGAGCAGCTGGAAGTGCATGGCAACAGCCTGGGCCTTAAAGTCGTCAAGCACAAGACTGGCGGCGATCCGGCGGCTGTGATCTTTGACGCAGTCGAGTATGCCAAGGCACACAACAAGGATGTCGTGCTGGCGGATACGGCTGGAAGGCTGCATACCAACATCAACCTCATGGATCAGATGAGAAAGATCGTGCGCGTGACAAAGCCCGATCTGCTCATCTTCGTAGATGAAGCAATAGCCGGAAACGATGCAGTGGAGAGGGCGCGCCTCTTCAATGAATCGGTGCCCATCGACGGCTCCATTCTTACAAAGACGGATGCCGACGCCAAGGGCGGCTCCGCGATATCCATTGCCTACATCACAGGCAAGCCCGTGCTCTTCCTGGGTGTGGGCCAGACCTATCCAGATCTGGTGAAGTTCGAGCCGCAGTGGCTGGTGGACCGGCTGATGGGCGAGGCGGAAGCGTAAACTTTTTTTTCGCGTTATAAACAATGCAGCTAAGACGAAGAATAATTGGCAATCAATGCTGTTTTCGCTAACTCAATTTTGACCCGTCTATTTAAGGGAACGCCAATTCGTTTTTGATCCACCCTAAGAAGGAAAGCCTTCCCTCACCAAGTATTTCGAGAGGTGGGCATTAGGGTGAAATTGATGGCAGATATAAGCAGAATCGTCGATCTCTACGATCTTTATAAATCCTACAGACGAGTAGCCCGCGAACTCAAGCTCTCCCGAAATACTGTAAAGAAGTACGTGCTTAAGGTCAAGGAAGTACAAGATGGCGTAGCCGACGAGATCCTTCCCAAAAACCGAGGAATCATTCAGCCGTCGCGAGTCCTCACAGAACCTGTTCGGCAGAAGATCCATGAGCATCTCGAATCAAATTTAAGCCGCCCCAAGAAGCAACGCATCACTGCCAAACGAATTTGGGAACTTCTCATAGAAGAGGGCCATAAAATCAGCTATTCCAGTGTCAAAAATGAAGTCGCTCGCTGGAAACGCACCCATGCACCACGAATGGTGTTCATATTGCAGGAGCCTCGTGTTGGTCAGCGTGCTGAATTCGACTGGGGCGAGGTTACACTCAGCATTGGTGGAACGTGGCAGAAACTTAATCTCGCAGTCTTCGTCCTGCCCTTTTCGCTCTATCGATTTGCTCGCCTTTATCATAGGTCGACACATCTGGAAGTTGTTCAGGCTCACATTGAATTTTTCCATGAGATCGGCTCAGTTCCAGAATCTATATTCTATGACAGAATGGCTACAGTATATGATTCTCAAAATGGGCAGTTCAATGATAAGTTTCTAGAGCTATCCATGCACTTTGGTTTTCACCCCTGCGTCTGCAATCCCGCTTCGCCTAACGAGAAGGGTACAGACGAAGAGAGTGTGGGCTATGTTAGACGAGCCACATTCGGCGAAAGAAGCATGTTTGCATCACTCGGAGAGGCTACGCAGTGGCTCAAGATGAGACTTGGCGAGATTAACACACATCCGGTTTATCGTCGTTCGAAAGTTCCGGTCCAAGGACTTGATCAAGAGCGAGTCTTGATGCATCCATTGCCAACACTGGAATATGAGAACTATGAACTGAAACGTGCCACCATATCCCGATATTCGCTGGTAAAATATGACGGGAACTACTACTCGATCCCAGATACATATCGTCCAAGATATATTACTTTGAAGATACTTGTTGGCCGGATCGAATTTCTTGATGGAAATGCTGTCATTGCATCCCATCGCAGGATAACCGGGAAGCAGAAGTACTCTCTGGATATCACTCATTACATCAAGACATTTCATCGCAAACCCGGCGCACTTGCAAATTCCAAGGTCCTGGCTCAGGCAGATGAACTCATACAAAACATGTTCAACTATTATTATCGAGATGATCCTAAGAAATTTCTGCCGATTCTTGATCTGATGAGAGAGACATCGCCTGAGGCGTTCTCCTCGACTCTTGCCATTCTAAAAAAGCAGAATATCCATCCAACGTGCGACAGCATCCGTTTCTTCCTTCATCAGACGGATGTTCCGATGGTTGAGTCTTTTGCCTTCAAAGGAGGTTTTGAAGTATCGGAGCCAGATCTTGCTGTTTTTGATCACTTTATAGAGGGGTGAACTGTGGACTTGACTCTTGAAGACCTATGCAAGCAATTGAGGCTGAGCGGAGTCTACAGCTATGTGCAAGAATATTCGCCAGATAATGATGACCTGCAGGAATTCCTGATATCTGCGCTTCAGGCAGAGCTTGATAAAAGGCGGATGAATCGACAGATGAGATCGCTCAGGATCGCGGGATTTCCCACAAAGAAGAGGTTTGAGGATCTGATAATGGATGATCTGCCGCAAGATGGGAGAGAGGCGATACCTGCTTTAAAAGCACTCGAATTCCTCACGGAGCGTAGAAATATCATTCTCATTGGCAATTCTGGAACAGGCAAGACTCATTTGGCAATCGCTGTAGGAATCCGGGCTTGTGAGGAAAATTATCGAGTTGCATTTCGCACTGCAGCTGGTTTGATCAATGAGATGGTTGAGGCAAGAAACGAAAATCGGCTCTCTGTTTATATTAAGCAGTTTAGAAAAATTGATATTCTCATAATCGATGAGCTTGGGTATGTTACTTTTGATCTCACCGCAGCTGAGTTGCTCTTTCAGTTGCTTGCCACGCGATACGAGACTATGAGTACTATCATCACATCGAACCTGTCATTTTCCGACTGGGTGAAGGTATTCCATGATCGGACTCCAACGGCTGCAATTCTCGATAGGATTGAATGATTAGCCGCATAAGAGTGGATCAAAATCGGATTGGCGTGAGGGGTCAAATTCGAATTGGCGGATACATGATATCTGTGATCATCAGCGAGGTCATAGCATGGCAGCTCTTATCGGTATGATCTTCATCATATTTTCAGAAGAGGAGTCCGGCCTTGGCAGATGGCCGGAGCCCGACGACAGGTAGACGACGGTAAAGGAGGTCAATGGCGTTCTGTCGCTATTCCACGGATTAGGATATTACTGGTTAATAAGCTTTTTGATTTTCGTAGCAATAGGTCAATGAAGAGATCAAGAGGTGTCCTTCAGATTTCGTTCTCGACAACGTTATCACTTTTATCTAAGTTTGAGGAGAAGGATGTCTCTTCGCGACGAAGAGTAGGAGATGCTAAATGAAATGCTGGCAAAAAATGATATTTCTGAGCCCCTCAAATATTCTCCAGCGTTTCCACGCAGATTTTCTTTACGGACGGCTTCCAGATCTTTTTGGGCATCCAGGCAGGGGCCAGCTTTGGGCTTTTTATCTGTTTTCTATTGCCCTGGAATACATGGACTTTTTTAGTTCCTCGCTCCCTGAGCCTTATATCTGTGAATCCTCTGGTGGCTGCCTTTAGGGCCGCTTGCCGTGGAGCCGTTCCTGTAAAGACGCTAATCTCATTGCCTTCAGGGTCCCTGAGGGCGAAATTTCTCTTCTTAGATATGAATATCCCACCTTATTTGGACATGATAATCTCATTATAAGATGATATAATATTAAGTTTTCTAAAATAAGTATTACTTATGATAAAACGAAATGAATCTCTCGAATTCTAAAGCCATTCGGGAGACCTTCATCCGATTGTCAGGGGTAATATCGCCGATCCTTTCTTCTACCTGGGAGAGGCAGCGGTCGTGCCGCTCTAAATACTCATTCGCCTTCTCCCTCGCCCCCAGCAGGATTCCGAGAAGCTTGACCTTCCCTCTCATGGCACTGGGCCCAAGGCCGCTGCACTCGCAATCAAACCGTAGCACCTTCGCCTTCGGCGGAAGCTTGGCATCCAGGGACTCCTTCGTGGGGTAGAAGGTATAGGCCAGGATGGCATCAGGTTTGCTCTTCAAGACAGCCGATGTTCTGGTCCAAGCTCATCTTAGGGAATCTATTGGGCTGCTGGGCAAATGTGTTTGCTTTCCCACCCGACTCCCTTCTCATGCTCCCGTAGCTATGTTCTTTGCCGCCATCTCGTAATAGCTATCAGGCACGCCTTCCAGCTTGCCCTGGCCTTTAATCAGCGGCGGATAGATAAATACACCATGCCGGTCCAGGTCATAGTCCAGCCCCAGGAAACTCTGCAAGTACTCTTGATGCAGATCCTCGGGGTCCAGCTCCACCTCGTCGGGATGGAAGATCTTGGCCAGGTAAGCTGCGCCGATAAGGCCCTTGCTGGCATCATTTCTCAGATTTCCGCTCACGATGTAAACATGGCAGTTTCGAACAGCGGTGAGGTTGGCATACTCCGGTCGGTCCATGAAGGCCTCCAGTGCCTCTTTCATTCCGGTCGCATTATCGGCATCGTATCCGCTGGGCGGGTCGAGCACCAGTCCGCTGTAGGTGGTGGCAACTACCAGGAGGATAATATATTCAGGATCTTCGTGTAGCACCCACTCCGGGTCGACCTCTATTCTATAAGCGGACTTCATGAAGTCTGGCAGATTAGCGGCCACCGTCTTTCCCCCAGCCAGCTCCACCATGCTGCTCAAGGTGTCGATCTTGGCAAAGGTGAAGATGGTCTTCACATCAGCTTCCGGATAAGCAGCCACCAGAACCGTCGGCTTCTCGTTATCGGGAATCTTCCCGGTTGTCTCCTTTAATTTATTGAGCGAATCTATGTGCCACTGAATATATTCTTCAGCATCCTGCCGGGCATCCATAACATATCCCAATTTACGCACGGCATCTGTGAACGCAGAGGTCTCAGGATTGAGCAGATCGGGATAGTAAAGGCCGGCAAAGAGCACAGAAACGCCGGGCAGGTTCTTCTTCTTTTCCGCAGTAACGTTGGAGAAGACCAGAAGAATATCCGGATTCAGGCTCAATACCTTCTCGTAGTCCGGCTCCTTGTGCATGGCCCCCACGCTCGTCCGTCCGGACAGTGCCGGAAACTCCGCAGGGGACTTAGCTACAGCAAGGTCCACGCCCACTACTTTGTCCGTCTTCTTGAGGATCTGCATCAGATCAGCATTATCCAGATACTCCGCCACAATTCGTTCTACTGGTTTCTTGATGGTGATGGGCAAATTGTTGCCGTCCAAGATGGTGAGATTGCTTTCCGTTTCGTTTATGATCATCTCCACTTGGGTTATGTCTTTGGCATCAACCTTGCCGTCGAAGTTGGCGTCAGCCAATTCAGTTGATTTCTCCTTTCCCTCGACTATGGCTTTTAGGAAAACGATGTCAGACTGATCGACGATTCCGTCCATGTTGGCATTGCCAAAGATGTGCAGGACATAGGCAGATCCTGATGCTATGGGCAGTGCGATGGCGCAAAGGACCAGGATGGCCACGAGGTTTAGGTTCGTTCTCATTTATGATCTCCTTTTCCCGGAAGGCATCAAGCACAATCCAGATCTTGAGAAGTCCAGGATATTTCGATTTCGAATGTTATCAAATTCATAGTTAATGTTTAAATTTATAACCTTTATGCTTATTAGTAATACTATCCGTTTTAATTTCATAATCCTATGTTTTCTTGTAATAATTCCTACACTCAACAATTTAATATGTAACATCCAACATGCAGAATGACGTTCAAGCTAATAGGGGCTATTTGATCATGAACCAAACAACATCCGCATGCAAATACACAGGCATAGACAAGGATTATTCCATTGAGGACTTAGCGGCATTTCACGGCCACCTCGGCCCTTACATCGTCCTGGGCTACAGGATGGGCAGATATGCCCGGAATAATTTCTGCAGCGACCCCTTCCAGATGAAAGCGGCCGTCTTCTGCGAGGGCGTGCCTCCAGAGTCGTGCCTGGCCGACGGCGTGCAGATCGGAAGCGGGTGCACCCTTGGCAAAAGGAACATCGAGATTATTGCCGGAAGCGACATCCGCTGTGAGTTTTCCTGCGGCGAGAGAACGATGATCATCAGTCCGAGGCAGATTGCCTTTCCGCCCCAGGGCAGCGACGACAGCGACCGGCTTATCGAAAAGCTGGCAGAGGATATGTTCAGCATGCCTGATGCAGAGCTTTTCACCGCGAACCTGCGCCAGTCTTCAGGCTAACAGGGTGAGCGGGTTTGAGCATCATAGATCTGGCGGGAATCTACACGGCATACGAGGGGGGCGAGAAGGCCGTCATCAAGGACCTGTCGCTTAGCGTAGACAGGGGCGAATATGTTGTCATCGGCGGCCCCAACAGCGCCGGCAAGACGACACTGCTGGAGTCGATAAACGGCCTTGTCAAGATCACGCACGGCAGTGCAAACGTCTGCGGCCTGAATGTCTCTTCCCAGGCCGACGAGGTGCGACGTAGGGTGGGCTATGTCATACAGAATTTCTATTTCGATCCCTTCACGCCCTTCACCGTAGAGCAGGTGGTGATGATGGGACGTTTTGGCCGCCTTGGGCTGATGAACCGCCCGGCGAGAGAAGACTACGATGCCGCCCAAAGGGCCATCATCCAGGTCGGAATCGAGGATTTGGCACATAAGACCATCGGCACCCTCAGTGGCGGCCAGCAGCAAAAAGCCATGATCGCCCACAACATCGCCAAGGAGCCGGAGGTTATGATGCTGGACGAGCCATTCAGCAACCTCGATTTTTATGTCAGGGAATATCTGCAAGGCGTTTTTAAAGATATGGCAAGAAAGGGAGTGCCCATCCTCATGGTTTCCCATGCCTTCGACGGGCTTCCCGACATACCCATCCGCCTGGTGGTCATGAATCTGGGCAGGATCTCCTGCGACAGGAATTGCCGGGCAGAAGAGGTAGAAGACATCATAAGAAAAGAGTGCGTGGTGCCTGGAAAATGCTTGAGCCGCTCATAGAGAATAACGTAGTCTGTCATGCCCTCGAAGCCATGATCTTTGCTTCCATCACATGCAGCATCCTCGGCGTTATCATCTCCCGCATGAGCCTCTCTTCCATCGGCTTTACCATGTCGCATGCCGCCTTTGCCGGAGCCGCCCTCGGCATGTTCCTGGGAGCCAATGCCCAGATGACGGCCATTGCTTTCAGCATGGTGGTGGCAGCTTTAATCGGACCGGTGAGCGACAAAGCCAAAATGGCTGTGGATGCGACTTTAGGCGTTCTCTTCGCCATGTCCATGGCGGTAGCCATTTTTTTAATCTCTTACATGGAGTACATGGGCAAAGGGCTCTCGGCAAGCAGCCTGCTCTTTGGAGACGTCGTCTCTCTTTACAGGGAGGAGATCTACGCCCTGGCTGCCGTCTGCTGCCTTACCATCATCTTCGTTTCGGCATTTTACAAGGAGATCTCGGCGATCATGTTCAACATGAAGATAGCCGAAGCGGCAGGCATGCGGGTCAAGCTGGTGTATTACACACTATTATTCATCATCGCACTCTCTGTGGCGCTCAGCCTGAACATCGTGGGTGGCCTTTTAATCTTCGTATTGCTGGTGACACCCGCATCCATAGCAGGCCAGTTCTGCTTTAATGTGAGGAGCATGTTCATCGTAGCGCCGGCGATAGCCCTCTTCGTGAGCGCCTTCGGCGTCTGGGCCGCCTTTGAATATACGTTGCCTGTTGCACCCCTGGCGGCACTACTGCTCACGGCAGCATTCGCATTGTCTGTGATGCTCTCATTTAAGAGGAGGATAAATACAAAGATGAATTGAGATATGAATCGCAGAACGCCCGTACTTGCAAGACGGCGAACGCCTCCCATCTGCCCGGCCTAGTCTTCACGACTTGCTGGGTAATAAATTGGTAACACACAGACGCTGTTAATAGTAACTCTTAAATAATTTGTGTTACAAAACGTGATTTATGAAAGAAATTGGATTATATAGCTTACCTATATTGTTGCTGGCGATCTTCCTGATAGTTCCCGCCTGTGCTGAACCGGCGCCGGGAGCTTTCAAGATCGTCTGCACCACCAGTGTATTGATGGACCCGGCCACCTACATCGGCGGCGACAGAGTGCAGGCCATCTCGATTGCCGATCCAACCCTCTGCCCGCACCTGCAGACAGATATCATTCCCAGCCGCATCCAGCTCAATATGGATTTCATCAAGAACGCAGACCTCTTTATGGCATACAACGACAGCAACGATCTGAAGTACAACATGCCTGCGGTCAGCGACTTCATGAAAGCCAACAACTACGGAGAGTTTTTCTGGAATACCACCTCCAGTCCCTCTCGCGGATGGAACACCCCAGCCAATGCCAAGCTTCTGGCCGGGGAGGTAAAGGGCTGGCTGGTGCAGTTTGACCCGGCCAACGAAAGCTACTATAATGAGCGCTATAACGAATACGTGAAAACCTTCGATGCTGTTGAGCCAACCGTTGACGAGAGAGAGCAACTCAACCAGACACAGGTCATAGTCATGCTCTGGCAAAATGAGCCCGTGCAAAACTGGCTGGGCATGAATGTGGTGAACTTCTTTGCACCCGAGTTTGCCATGAATAGAACTAAGACGGCTGCTAAGATCGTGGACGACATCAATGCCAACCCGGACAAATACCAGAACGTAACCTATGTCATTGAGAACATGCAGTCTGGAGATCTGGCCAAGGGCATTGAAGAGTCACTTAAGGACAAGGGCATCAATGCCACGCGCGTCATCTTCACCAACTTCCCGGGCTCCGTGCCGAAAGCGGATACCATGGCAGAGGTGCTAAGCTACAACAAGCAGCTTGTGCTCCAGACAGCCTGATGATACTTCATGCGGAAAGCTCGGGCCCCAGGAGAAAGGCAGATCTTCTACGTCCTCCTTTCGGATTTCTTTTTTCAGGATTTTATAGAGGGTAATTTGGGTTGAGTAATACTAATACAAGAAGTTTTATTACTAGATAGCAGGATACTACCTAATAGATGTGTAGAATGTATTCGAGAGCACAACGCTCACGGGAAAATGGAGACTTGGAATGATGTCGGAAACAGGATCCTGCGGAGTCTTTGAGTATAGAGCTCAGCCTAGGGACTCCTTGAGCATTCTCCTGGCCGAGGACGACCCCACCAACCAGAAAATCACCACACGGATGCTCAGGAAGCTGGGCCACGATGCCGACATAGCATGCAATGGCAATGAGGTTTTAACAGCTCTGGAAAGACGCTCCTACGATCTGGTGCTCATGGACATCCAGATGCCTGAAATGGACGGACTGCAGGCCACCAGAATCATTCGGAAACGCTGGCCACGGGGCCCGAGAATCGTATTTGTCACCGCCTGCACTAATTACAGAGAGACCTGCATAAAAGAGGGTGGCGATGGTTTTCTGGCCAAGCCAATAAGCATGATGCAACTGCAGGCGGCTATCGAGCATAATGTAGATTGATACCCTATTGATATCCTGGCCTTTGCGTCGATGATTCATGCTCATCACGCCAATCACGCCCCAGCGCTCTTAAGAGAATGATAGCATCTCGATTTGCTGGTTCACACATAATCCACAAGGAGTATTGGTGTATTTACGACGACATAAATCAGAAAAGTTAACATATATTACACTTAACTATTGAAAATAGTTTTATAGTAGAAAAACAGTAATAGTATGTCATGAAAGGAAGAAAGCTCGATACATACTCCAAAAAAGCAATAACATCAGAGATAACGTATTTCGATGACGAACTCAATCCGGTCCCCAGGGACAGAGCCACCTGGGCCGTGTTCCGGGAGATGGACGAAAACGGGGCCCTTCTCTTTGAAGCGCAGGGATTCATAGATTAGCGAATGTCCGGAAAGACAGTTAATATTTTTTCCAAAATTTATTTCAATGCCAAAATTATAACTGCGCCTTCGGCTCGGATCGAGAGTCCCGCATGTCTCTTATCCCGTCGCCGAACAAATGGAAAGCTAAAACCGTGACGGTTATGGCAATTCCCGGAAAGATCATCATCAACGGGTGGGATCTGAGAAAGGGCCGGGCGTCGTTCATCATCGATCCCCACTCCGGAGTGGGTGGCTGAACGCCAAGCCCAAGAAAGCTCAAGGAAGATGCTGGGGAAAGAGAGAAAAGCATCAACCACGCGCATGACCGCCTCATCCAGAAAACCGCTGTAGTACCCAGCTGCGCTCCCCAGGATCGTGCCGATCAAGGCGGAAAAAAGCACTATAGAAAGTCCTATAAAGAGAGAGATCCGGATTCCAAACAGAATGCGGCTGAAGATGCAGCGCCCCAAATGATCTGTGCCCAAAGGATACTCCCCGCAGGGGTCCATCAGTCGCAATTGAGGCTGGGCATTTTCAGGATCGTGGGGCGCAATCCATCCGGCGGCAACTGCAAGCAGGAGTAGAGCGAATATGGTCAGAAGGGACAGCGCAAGTCCGAGGTCAATCCTGTGCTTCATGAGCCATCCTCGGGTTTAGATAGTAGTAGAAGACATCCGTCAGAAGATTAAGGCATGCTGGTGCGTATCATCCTGCTGGTCACAGCGGCGGCGGATATGCCCAGGGTTATGGCTGGCAGGACTAAATGCTCAAGGTCGCCACTCTCTCCGTATCCTGCCACGGGCAGCATATTTTTTGATGGGACGGACAAAACCAGCGAGTTGTCCTGGCAAGAATTCTGGCGGTAAATCCTGAGTTAGCAGTAGCGGATGAGCCTACGGCCTCCCTGGATGTCTCAGTGCAGGCTCAGATCCTCCGGCTTATGATGGATCTAAAGAGAGAATTATAATATCGATTTTTGGTGTTGTTTCCTGCGGTATGCTCAAAGAAAAAGCCTCGGAGGAAAAATCAGTCCGATGCATAGTGCGGCATCTAAAAGCACTCACTTCTTCCTGTCACCACCTGTGAAATTGGTAACCAATTAAAAAACGCTTCCTGCTTATTTCTATCGATTTAAATATTGATATAATCCATAACAATTGATCTAAATAATTTATGAACAAAAGAGATTTATATAAGTATTATGCTAACAAACGAACATAATAAGAGGAATAGATATGAAGATACAGTCAATTTCAGCTTTGCTAATTCTACCGTTGATAGCATTGCTCCTCTGCGGCTCTACTTTGGCTGCAGACTACCCCTTGACCATCACCGACACTGCAGGCAGAGAGGTCACCTTTCCCCAGTCTGTTGGACGTATAATTGTTCTCAGTTCGGATGCAGCCGAGGCCGTGGTCATGCTGGGCGCAGCAGATAAGGTGGTCGGCGTCTCGGATACCGTGCTGAAAAAGAGCTACTACTTCCCCCAGCTCGCGAAGAAGCAGAGCATTGGCAAGTGGAATGCGCCGGACTATGAGATGATAGGAGAGGTCGCCAAGGGTGGAGAAGAGAGCATCACACCCGACATCTTAGTTATCGGATACAGCTATCCAGACAAGTCCTATGGAATATTTGGTGTAGAAAAGGGCCTGGCTCCATTTAAGGATATAAAGGCTGTAGCCCTGGAGTTCACAAAGCCCGAGAACATGACGCGGGAGATCGAGACATTGGGCCAGATCCTGGGTAAAGAGACAGAAGCCCAGGATTACATCAACTGGTACGATGAGAAGAGGTCCGCGGTGGAGCAGGCTGTGAATGGCCTGAACAAGCCCAAGGTTTATGCGGAGTGGAGTTCAACCTCTGATCTCTCTACCCTGGGTGCTGGCTCCGGTTTTGATCAGGTTTTAAGCGTGGCCAATGGCTACAACATTGCCAAGAAGCTCGGCGATGCCTATCCCAAGGTGGGCTGGGAATGGGTTGTCACCCAAAACCCGGAAGTCATACTCAAGAGGCAGACCCAGTCCTCTGATCAGAAACAAATCGGATGGGCAGCAGGGCCCTCTCAGGACACTGTCACGCTTGAATCCGCGAGAAATGAGTTGCTGGCTAGATCAGGGGCAAAGGGGATTTCTGCAGTCAAGGCGGACAGGGTTTATGTCATGGACTGGGATGTTTTGAACGGCCTGGACCAGGTGGTAGGAATTACCTATCTGGCGAAACTGCTTCATCCCGAGGTTGACCTTGATCCAGTAAGCGTTCACAAGGAATATCTGCAGCTTCTGGGGCTGGGGTATCCGGAGGAAAGGACTTTCGTCTACCCTGAACTTGCGAGTGCCAGCTAATCTCAAAGCCAACCATTCTACTTTTTTTGAAATTTTTTATTCGCATTTTTCCTATGCCTGGCAGGCAATTTATGATTAAGTAATACCCAACCCAAAATGTTTATCAATAATGACTTAAATTGCAAAATGTGATCATATGAATAGAGGCAAAAATTGGGATTATCTATGAAAGAAAGGAGGATCTGTTTGCCGATACTAACTGCATGCAAAATTAGGTCGTCAAATCCTTCTTCTGCCTGGAAAAAACGAAGCTGCATCACAATCCTGGAGCACTGAGATGCCCACAGGAATATCGGCCAAAAGTGTCCTGCTGAGGGAGAAGTACCAGCAGTTTGTGGGCAGAAAGATGCTTTTTCTCATCCTCCTCGTGATAGGAATCGTTCTTCTGGCAGGTGTGGCCGCAACCTTAGGTTCTGCCGATATAAGCGTCCTGGATGTCTATTCTGCCATTTTAGCCAGGCTCTTTCCAGGCAGCTTTCAGACTTCCTGGTTTGCGGACACGATCGTTTGGGGACTGCGGCTGCACCGCATTCTTCTGTCCATCGTAGCGGGCATGGGCCTGGCCATCGCGGGTGCTGTGATGCAGGGTATCCTCAAAAACCCCCTGGCCAGCCCCTTCACATTGGGCATCTCCTCAGCGGCCAGCTTTGGAGCCGCCCTGGCCATAGTTTTAGGAGCAGGCTTTGTGGGGGGCGAGTGGATGATCATAGGAAATGCCTTTGTCTTCACCCTGCTTGCTTCCATGACCGTATACGGCCTGGCCAAATACAAGGGCATCACTCCCGAGACCATGATTTTGGCTGGAATTGCCATCATGTACCTTTTCCAGGCCATGACCTCCTTCCTGCAATATGTGGGGCATGCGGAGCAGGTGCAAGAGGTGGTCTTCTGGATGATGGGTAGCATGGGCAGGTCATCCTGGGATAAAGTCTGGATTGTGACTGCAGTCATAGCTATCTGCTTTCCCTATCTCTTGCTCAAATCCTGGGACATTAATGCCTTAGGCGCAGGGGATGAGACGGCCACCAGCCTGGGTGTAAATGTAGAAAAGACACGGGTCATCTGCATGATGGCGGTATCGTTTATAACTGCGAGCGTGATCTGCTTTACCGGCACCATCGGCTTCATCGGCCTGGTCTCGCCCCACATCACACGCATGGTCATCGGCGGAGATCACAGGTTCTTGCTGCCCGCCTCGGCCCTGGTGGGCGGACTGCTTTTGCTAGCAGCAGATACCGCAGCGCGAACCATTCTGGCTCCGGTCATCCTGCCCGTGGGAATCATGACCGCCTTCCTGGGAGTGCCGTTCTTCGTATATCTGTTCATGAGGCGGAAGAAAGAATTCTGGTAAAGAGAAAAATGTGATGCAGAAAGCTTTTATTTTTAGGCTTTTATTCAACTGTGTTCTCCATGATCTTTCCATAAATATAACGGAATATCAGTTTTCCTGTGGCGATTACTGGAGTGGCCAAGAGCGCCCCCATTATGCCGAATGCCCCGGCACCGGCGACGACGCCGATCAAAACTATTAGGGGTGGAAGATCGACGGCATCACCCATTATTTTTGGCACCAGGAATTGATTTTCCAGCATCTGGACAAGCGTGTAAAAGCCGATAACCACCAGCGCAAAACTCAGGTGGCCAATTGCAAGATGTGTTGATCCAAATAAGAGGGCGACTAAAACCGCCGGAATAGCCGCCAGAACAGGGCCGACATTGGGGATCAACTCCATGAATCCCGCAATGACGCCAAGGAAAAATGCCTGTGGCAATCCCAGAACAAATCCTCCGAGCCATGTGACCAGGCCTATTATCAGCATGAGATGTATTTGGCCACGCAGAAAACCCGTCCAGGTCAGATGGATATTTCGCAGGAGCAGGCTCAACTCCGGTCCGTGTCCCGGTGGTATCAATTCCGAAAACCAATTCTTGAACTCACCCGTGGTGAGGGTCATTTGCAGCGCCATCAGTAGCGTGAACAATACTGAAGCCAGAGCTGAAAAAGTCGGTCCCAAAAATCCTGCCATAGCACCCAGCGCCTTTCCAAGCCGGCTGCTCAAGTCGGAAACCGACAAATGCAAGGCCGGAACAGTTGTCGAGGCTGTCGATGTAGAATAATTCAGAGCCGTCAACAAGGAATCGATTGCAGGGCTGAATATGGATGCCAGCCACTTGTGGCCTTGCAGAGCAGTTGAAATGGATTGGACGAACTGGCTCAATCTCTGCATAACCATATTAGGATCAATTTGCATGGCAAAATTAACCGCATCCACAAGCGGCTGGATCAAAAGCAATGGAACCACCAGCAGCATGGCCAGCACGAACAAATACGTAATTACAACTGCCAGATTTTTATTCATCCGGAGACGCCCAGCCAAAAACCGGATAATTGGATCAACTAATAAGGCCAGCAGTGCGGCAGATACTACCAAAGGAATGGCCGATCGTCCAATATACACGACGAGCAGCACTGCCAGGAACAGGATCACCCCCATGATATAACGAGTAGGTTCATTCCAGCGGGTGCTTGCGGGCGTGTTCCCTGGTGCAAGGCCTGGTCGACCGGGAGACCGGGACGTCGTTTCCAGGCGGGCTTTTTCGGTCGAAGTTCCTGGATCGGTATTCTTCGTGTCCTGGTCCAAGGCATCATAGGCCGTTAAGCCCACATGCGGCTGATCTGGGATGGGAAAAAGTTCTTTTCTCATTAATATCTCAGCCTTGTGCGTTGGATTCTATATAAATGGCACGGACTGGTTCAAGTATTATCCAAAAATGGTTATACTCTCGTCGATTTCATGGTTCTGCAACTTTTGTCCGTGACTTTCAGTTTCACTGAGAAATACTCCGTACCATAGCTATTAAGCCTTACATTATCCACACCATTGCAGCGAGGCGCCTTCCAGGAAATGCTATAGGGAAAAGCTATAATTACCCGAAAACCCCCTCCAGAAACTGAGAGAAGGAGAGAATAATGTCGGAGGATCAGAAAGCAGTCTTTAGCCGGGCACCGGAGATCTTTAAAAAGCTCCGGAGCGAGATCGACAAAGTCATAGTCGGCCAGAATGTGGCCATCGAGCAGCTTTTGGTCGCCATTCTTGCCGGAGGCCATGCCCTCCTGGAGAGCAATCCCGGTCTCGCCAAGACGCTCTTGGTAAAGACCACGGCATCCTGCCTGGGCCTTGATTACAGCAGGATTCAATGCACTCCGGACCTTATGCCTGCCGACATCACCGGCACAACCATCATCGAAGAGATCGATAAAGGCAAAAAGTTCCGTTTCGAGGCGGGACCTGTTTTTTCCAATATCGTCCTGGCGGATGAGATCAACAGGGCATCTCCCAAGACCCAGAGCGCTCTTTTGGAGGCCATGCAGGAAAAGCAGGTAACTGTAGGAAACAAGACCTATCTTCTGGACAAGCCCTTCTTTATCCTGGCCACGCAAAATCCAATTGAGATGGAGGGCACATTCCCGCTTCCTGAAGCACAACTGGACCGGTTCTTGCTTAAAATTTTCATGGAATATCCCTCCCGAGAAGAGGAGCTGGAGATCCTGGAGAGATACACCATTCGCGGCGAGCCCACTGTGGAAACGGTGGTCAGCAAGGATGAAGTGATCGCGCTGCAGAAGCTATGCCGCGATATGCCAGTCTCCGATGATCTGAAGACGGCGACAGTGAATCTCGTACTGGCCACGCGCAAGTGGGATGGCGTTGCATATGGGGCAAGCCCCAGGGCCACCATCGGTCTCATCCTCTCAGCCAAGGCCAGAGCCTTCCTGCAGGGCAGAAACTATGTCTCCAAAGAGGATCTGCATGTCATGGCCTATCCTGTCTTAAGGCACAGAATCATCCTGGGCTTTGAGGCGGAGAGAAAGGGTCTCACACGCGATCAGGTGGTAACGGATATTCTAAAGAGCCAGTCCCTCTAAAAATTGAACCTTTAGGTCTTTAAGGACAAATCATGGATACAGAGTTCTTCAAAGAGCTGGAGCGGTTCTCTCTGCTCGTCAGGATGCGAGTTTCGACCGCCTACAGCGGAGGCAGAAAGTCCCTGCGCTTAGGACACGGCATCAGCCCCGTGGGCTATCGGGAGTATCGAAAAGGAGACGACTTCAAGCTGGTGGACTGGAAGGTCTACGGTCGAACTGAGAAGCTCTATATCCGGGAGCACGAGGAGGAGAGGAGCCTGGTGGTTCACATCCTCCTGGACGGCAGCGCCAGCATGGGCTATGAGGGGAAATTCGGGTATGCATCGCGCCTGGCAGTCGGCTTTGCCTATCTCGCCACCCTGGAAAATGAGAAGTATGCCATATCGCTCTTCTGCAAGAAGCTTTACCCCGGCGAGCCCAAGCGAGGAAGAAGAAATCTCTTTCAATCCATTGAGATGCTGGACGGGATCTCTCCCCGCGGTGGCACGGGCTTGCTTGCCATCGCGGATCAGATGGAATCGCTTCTTAAAACTACAAGCCTGGTGGTCCTGATCTCCGACCTGCTGGGCGAGACGGACGAGATACTATCCAGCATCTACCGGCTGTCTGGGCATGAGCTGGTGGTGATTCAAGTACTGGCACCGGAAGAGACAGAGCTTCGCTTCGGTGGCGATGTGAAGTTCGTGGATCTGGAGAGCGGCCTGCCTCTCATCACCCGCGTGACAGAAGCCGAGCGGCAAGAGTATCTGAGACGCTTGGCGGAGCATAATGATCGCATCAGAGCGGCATGCAGTCAGGTTGGGGCGGATTACTTCCTCCTGAAAACGGACCGGCCCGTCTTCGAGGCCTTTTCCGAGATGCTCAGCCGCGCAGTGATCTGGAAGACGTAATTCATGAATCCAAATAATAGCAAAATCAAGCTTGGTTACGGTCAAGGGTGCCTCGATCTGATGATCGGTGACGGGGCAGAGGTAGTCTTTGCAGAGGAGCTTTCGGCTGCGCCCGCCGGTGAGGTGGAAAGATCGATAGACCATGCCCTGGGAAAAAGCCTGGATGATTTTGCCGGCTCTAAATCTGCCTGCATTCTGGCGAGCGACATCACCCGGCCGGCTCCCAGCCACCTCATGCTTCCTCCTCTCATCCGGAGGCTTAAGGATCTGGGCATTAGCGATCTGAAGATAGTCTTTGCTCTTGGCACGCACCGCAGGATGACATCCGTTGAGGAGCGACTGCTCTTGCGGGACTGCACCAGCCTTCCCTACATGCAGCATGATCCAAAGAATTGCATATATTTGGGCGAAACACGGCGGGGAACGCCAGTGGAGATACTGGATACCGTCGCGTCCTCGGATCTGACCGTGGCCACTGGAAATATCGAATATCACTACTATGCCGGCTACAGCGGCGGAGCCAAAGCAGTCCTGCCCGGAGTCAGCTCAGAGCGTTCTGTAGTCAAGAACCATGAGCTGATGAGAGATCCGAACTCAATTACCGGAAGGCTGGACAGTCCCGTGCGCCTGGACATGGAGGATGCGGCAAAGATTGCTGGGCTGGATTTCATTTTGAATGCAGTCTTAAACGGCAAAAAGGAGATTGTGCAGTCGGTTGCAGGCGACTTTATCTCCGCTCACAGCGTGGGGGCCGCTACTGTGGATCGCATGTACCGACGGCCTGTCCGGCAGGCAGAGATAGTTGTGACCTGTGCCGGAGGCCGGCCCAAAGACCTCAACCTCTTCCAGGCGCAAAAAGCTCTGGACAATGCCAAAAATGCGGCTCTTCCCGGTGGCAGCATCATCCTGGTGGCGGAGTGCTGCGAGGGGCTGGGCCATCCCGTCTTCGAGCGCTGGGCAAAGGAAGCGACATCCGCCGAGGATTGCTGGGAGCGCTTTGGCCGGGAGTACGAGTTTGGCGGGCACAAGGCCGCCTTCCTGGCCAAGGAGTCCATGCAGCATCATCTGATCCTGGTCTCGGCCCTGCCGACGGATAAGGCGGAGATGTGCTTCTTTACACCGGCGGCAACCCTTGAGCAGGCTCTAGAGCTGGCCAGGGAACGGCAGGGAATGGATGCGCGCATGTTGGTCATGCCGCACGGCAATCTGACGCTGGCTGTGGCGAAATGATGTCCGATAAACTATTTCCCATCGTAAATCCTGGCAGAAAGGGAATGTGGCCTGAGGAACAGACTCGCAGTCGGCTAATGGATGGAATGGGCACGGCATTCTTCAAAGATCCTGTAGTGGTAAGGAGATTTCTACCGGACGACCTGGAGGCGGCTTTAGAGATAGACAGGGAGGTCTTCGGCGGGTACGATCCAGCCATCTTCACGGCCTTTTATGAATACCACGGGGGCAGTACCCTTGTTGCAGAGGTAAGTGGAATTGTGGCTGGTTTCGTCCTGGGATTCAAGCATACTCCGTTCGAAGGCAGGGTCTTCTGGCTGGCCGTAAGGCCGGGCTTTCAGAGCCGCAGCATAGGCATGAGGCTTATGCTGGAGGTTTTACAGACCTTTCGGCAGATGGGTGCCCTCAGCGTCACCCTTGAGGTGAGAGTGAGCAATAAAAAGGCCCAGTCGCTCTATTCCATGCTGGGCTTTCGTATGATCGGCATCTGCCCTGCTTACTATAGCGATGGAGAGGCGGCCATCATCATGAAGATGCGGCTGTAAGCTATTCTTATCATTCGACGCCGCGTGCTGTGAGGCGGAAATCGGCTGCAGCTCCCTCTGGGGAAGAGCGGTGCTTCATGAGCCGGGCGCGGCGCAAACCCTCTCCTTTCTTCTCCAAAAGGATGATCGCTTTGCACATATGATCGAGACTTGTGCCGCCTATTGGCCGCAGCGAGTTGTTCTCAATGTCCATATAGACCTGATTGGTTATAACTATGGGAATCCTGTGTCTGCGGGCTATCTCCTGCAGCTCCGAGAGCTGGACTGTTAAAGTTCTGCGAATGGAACGGTTATCCTCTGCCTCCAGGAGTACACGGTAGAGGGATGTTGCCGAATCGAGAATAATCAGGCCTAAATCCCGTCCGGCGATCTTGGCGGCCTCGCGAATGGCTATTGCCTGCTGCTCCAGGCTCATGGGCTCAAAGATCATTATCTTCGCGGCCATCTCTTCTGCGCCGGGGCCGGCAATCTGTTTGAACCTCTCTGCGGAAAAGCCCTCCGTATCTATGAATATGACGCGTAGATCACGGGCTACCGCCTGCACCGCCAGCTGCATGACAATGTTGCTTTTTCCCGTGCCTGCCTCCCCGTAAAGCTGGGTTATTATGCCTGATTCAAATCCCCCGCTTAGGAGAAGATCCAGGCTCTGGCAGCCGGAAGGCAAACGATCAAGCATGAGCGATCACAGTTACTATCTCACATGAGTATATTTATCGATCCTATCCATGAGCCGGTCCATGGCCTCTCGCTCCCTGGGACCGCCGCAACGGTTTATGATTCGTTGCATCTTCATCAGCTCATCGAAATACGATTCCGATCGAAGAGCCAGATACCTGGTGGCGGCAACTGCCGCTTCGATTACAAGATTTGCACCCCGGTTGCAGGCGCGAAAGTCCTTTCGCAAAACCTCGCCTTTAACCAGCTCCACCTTGGCGATGATGATATCCGTGGCAAAGGCCTCGCATTTAAAGAGCCCCCAGGCCTCAGCATCTTTTAGCACAGGCAAATCATCCCGGCGCGTGAAATATTCCGCTTCAAGGTCTTCTATTGCCGTCTCCGCAAAGAGCCAGGCGTCATGGCTGATATTGGCCACAAACCACCCTTTGGTAACTATGTTTTCGTAGGTATGAGTTCCTAAAAAGAGACGCACATAAAGGCTTTCTCCATCTCGGATTATGCCCAGGGGCGCGGCATTGATCCTGCCAGAAATCTCCGTAGTTGCGATTACCTCGTTTATGCCGTCCAGTATCCCCAGTTCATCTAAAGCGTCATTTCCATAAAGCATTATTAAAACCTCAAACCCCTCAGAAGGGAGATAAATAAAGATGCCGCAATCAGGTCCGCTGTGGACCCGGGATTTATGTCCTGTGCCAGAAGATCACGGTCCAGCTCATGAGCCTTGCCAAGGGTGTCATCCAGGAGCGCCTCGCCCGCCCGCCGCGAGACCTGACATGCCACCTCTTCTCCAAACTTGGCGCAAATCAGGCTGTCTGGCACCTCTGCCAGCGCCTCCAGGAAGGTTCTGACCACGCCGTCATTCAGTCCAAGTCTATCGATTTTCTCGGTCATTCTATCAGCGAGCAGAAATGAGCGCTCATAATTAGTAGACCATTCGCGAGCAACTATATCGTGCTTAGAGGAGAGCCTCATCAGCTCCAACAGAGTCTTGCCGCTGTCCTGAACGGTTCTTTGCCAGTTCTTGTCATTCAAGCTGAAACTGTCCACCTCGGCAACTCTGGCTTTGGCCTTCTCGAAGGCGCTGTAAAAGTCGATGGCGTCGGTTACGGTAGTCATCTCCAGGACATCTTCTAGCTCTGCCTTCAATTCGCCGGGCTTATCGGCAGCGATAGCTATGGGAATCATGAGGACCAGAGATCCAAAGTGAGTGTTGCTGCTCAAATTCCAGGTCTGCCAGGCCTCCACACCCTCCAGAATAAGCGAGCCTACGCCCACCCTGCTCTGGGCAGCTTTGAGAAATGTGGGGTAAGATGAGAGCGCGCTGGTCAGGAAATGGTGAAAGCCGATATCGGAAAAGTCGTGGCAGCGATCCACATTGCCGGGCTTGGGACTGGAGGAAAGCTCAAATAGCATAGCCAGCACTGCGCATTGGGCCACGCGTTCGGGACTCATGACGGATCAGGGGGATTTGGAAAGAAGCGCTTCTGCCAGCTTCTTTTTCAGCTCCATATATTCCTTTCCCGAAAGCCCGATTCTGGCTAATGCCGCATCTCGCAGATAGCACAGCTTGGTCTTTTTGCAGCACCAAACAAGACTTCCAAAGCAGGTTCCATCACCCTTCTCCAGCGGGGTGCCCTTTGCAAAGGAGAGCTTCTTTTGCACAAATTCGTCCGGTGTCATGCCTGCCTTTTTAAGAGCGCCGTGGACCGGGCAGTTCTTGACGGGAGGACAGCAGAAGGCCAGGCCGCGCAGGTCTCCGCCCGCGCAGATGTGCTTGGGTGCATTGCACCAGCCGCTCAAAGAGTCATACTCCAGCATGGCTCCTGAGAGCCACTGTGCAAACTCGGGGTCCGCTCCTCGTAAAGATATAACGTCCGCACCCATGGACAGCAGATTCCTGGCATCTTCAAACTCGCCAATATCTGCCAGGGCCATTATTACCGGACCTCGGCAGTCTTTCGCCTTCTTGACTATTTTTGGTCCGGCTCCGTTCAGGCCGCGCAGGTCGAGGTGGATTATATCCAACTCGCTCTCATTGAGCTTTTCTAAAAGAACATTGGATAGGTCTTCCGGCCTTATCCTCAGGGAGAGGGTGACGCCGCAGCGCTTTAGGCGTGGAATGAGTTCCAGAAGGCGGATCGGGTCGCGAATCTTGGAAAGCCGGAGGTCGAGCAGGCAGAGATTTTTGCTTGTGAGCCGGGCTGCCTCCAGGAGGGGCTCATCCTGGGAACAGGTGGCAGACAGTCCGAAGGCTCCTGTTCCTTTTCCGGCTTTCAGGCGGATTGTTTCTAAACTGGCCTGCATCTCATCGAGAGGGACCTCATCCAGATCGAAGTCGTCCAGCAAGAGCAAGCCTGCTGAATTGTTAAAGTCTGGCTTGTTATGTGAAGAAATAACGGCAATGGGATTATCGATATGCAGATATCCTACTTCAAGCATCGATGGGTAATGTCGTCCCTGAAGATATCAGCCTTTCGCTGCTAATATTTCAAATTATATTTTATTTATTATGTTAACCATTGCCTCGTAGCCCTATCCTCTGCCATTCTTTATATCCAAGAAAATCCTAAGGCTTTACGATGATATCATGGTGACCTTCAAAGTAGATGCAGACGTGAAAGGAACGGGAAAGGATGGGGCCTTGAGCGTGCAGGTCTCCGGGGAAGACGGCAGTCCAATATCGGCACGGATATCCGGTGATTCCAAGAGTCCCATCGCCTTGGGGCCCATAGAGGTTGCACCCATCACCATAGTTCCGAATTTAGACTCGATAGCAAAGACCATTGATTTAGGCGCTCTTATCCGCGCTTTCACAAAATTGTCTCAGGGTATCAAGGTGGAGGTCGCCAATTCTGGTGCACCCCTTTCCATAGCAATCGGGAAGATCCCCGTGGATTTGACCATCTCCGTTTCTTCTCCTGCCTCGGAGACGGTCTTCAAGGTGGAGATCAAAGGGACTGTAGGCCTATGAGGGATTCTTTATTCTTCCGGACTGGCTGATAACTCTGGTGGCGGCTGCTCTTCCCGTCTCCGAGGTTCGAGGTGCCATACCTCTGGCCATAGGCGTCTACGGATACGCGCCCTGGCAGGCCTATCTCTTATCCGTTTTTGGAAACATCTTGCCCATAATTCCTCTGCTGCTCTTTCTGGGGCCGGTCTCAGATTACCTGAGGCGTTTTAGCTGGGGTGACCGGTTCTTTTCCTGGCTTTTTGCCCGTACCCGCAGAAAGTACATTCAGGAGCATGAGAATTTTGGGCTGACAGCCCTGGCCATCTTCGTGGCCATACCTTTGCCCATGACCGGGGCCTGGACGGGCTGTGCTGTTGCCTTCTTGCTGGGATTTCGTTTCTGGCCGGCGTTCGCGGCCATCGCGGCAGGCGTTCTCCTCGCCGGAGTCATAGTCACGGCCACTGTGGTAGGCGTGCAGTTCCTGATATTCTGAGGTGGCTCGTTGGCATATTCTTGATGGAATGGGAATTTGCACGGCTCGCCGATCAGTCAAAAAATATGCAATTCATTATTAAATCATCGGAAATCCAATAAAGCATTAAGCATAGCTTATCTAGTATACACTACCAAAAAATATAAATATTATAGATGCAAACATTAGCCTATATTAAAGGATGTATGGGGTGAGATAATCAAAAAAATAGGCGTTATGTTGGTGTTGGCTATGGCCATGCTATCGTTTCCTGCACTGTCGCAGGGCTTAGCAGGCGATGGCGGTGTGGATATCCTTGGAAATAATGGTGGGATATTTGAGACGGAAGGGTCTGCCTTCAGGTTCCCGGAAATGCAGGATACAAACCTCGATAGTCTGACTGTTGGGAATGATAAGGCTCTGGCCATTGGGAATATCTGGCAAAAGAGGTCCATCGCCACTGCTACCAATGACCTGGTGATCAAGAAGAATCAGGATTCCGGGAATTGCAGTCCCTGCGTAGGCTTGTGCCAGGATTCATGCACCAAAGTCAACATAGAAACGATTAAGGTAGGAAACAGGA
Organism: Methanothrix sp.; assembly: GCA_049663825.1. GTDB lineage: Archaea > Halobacteriota > Methanosarcinia > Methanotrichales > Methanotrichaceae > Methanothrix. The sequence goes on from JBATEC010000183.1 coordinate 28,708, forward strand.
AGGCCATGGCTTTCGGACCGGCTTCTGCCGCTAACTACATCAAGATAGTAACTAATCAGCAGTAGCTTTGTGCATATTTGTCTGATGTGGTTTGAAATTGTACAATATAGAAACCCACTAACTGGGTGTTGGTGGTGTCTCTCTTATTTTATTATCTCTTATGCAAATCTATATGCGAAACCCAAGCTTCTCGATTTCCCGGTTGATTCGCATCTCTTCCTCGGTTAGATCCGGCTGTGCCAGCGCTTCCACGGCCTTCCGGATGGCAACGCCCACTAATATGCCCTTCAGAAAGGCACGTCGATCTTCTTCTTCGATGGTGTTGATGACACGGTTCATGTACCGCTCAATGGTTGTGCCGGGATTTGCCCTGAAGGAATCGAGTTCGTCTGAAACGGCGTTCAGCTCTTCCTCATCAAAACCGAAGCTTTTCAAGAATGCAGATAGATCATCGTCTTCGCCGCTCATGGATAAAACGTAATGCGCTTAAAGTAGTTCTTCTTTTCGAATTTCAAGATCATTGGATAAGAAGACTTGCGGCTGCCGGGATTCGAACCCGGGTTACAGGCTTGGGAAGCCTATGTCATAACCGCTGGACCACAGCCGCTCCAGACTTTGATATTTTGATGTGCCTTCAGTCATCTCTGCTTCCAATATTTAAAGGTTACAGCTTGCGTTTTATGGCTGGTTTGATAACCGGTTTTTCGTCCCTTTTTTTAGCTTGATTCGTTACAGTGTTCAAAGTACAAATTCTGCTTCTAGTATTTAAAGGTTTGAGATACAAAACGAGAAGTGTAGAGTCCCAATTGTTTGGACTTTATATACTACGGCCTGCAAATTGCATTCTTTATAAACAATTTAATTCAGTCCCCCTCAGATTCAGGAACATTCCCGACTCATGAAATCTAACTGTATTATACCAATTCATGAATTTGTCAAAATTCTTAAACCTATACCTGTTATGTTCGTAAGTATCGTTCCATTTTTTCAGTTTTCCATTTGTCTGAGGATGCTTGACGCGAGCTTTGATGTGTTTGATTTTATTCTCCTCAAGAAAGCCTTCAAATCTGCTATCCGCATCGCCGTTCTTGTCTCGCTTGTTGGCATAGAATTTGGTTCCTCTATCGGTCAAAACCTCTCTAATACTTGTCTAGCCAGCCAAATCTGCCCATAGCTTCTTTGAGGAGCTGTAAGGCATTATCTGTTGTTTCGGCATCGAACTCTCCGCCCGCGAGAATGCGCCGCGAACTATCATCGAGTACCACGCAGACGAACACATTGTTGCGGTTCGAATTGAAGTATCAGCTTAACTGACTCTTCATCCAGGGTCTTTTTCTTTTTTCCAAATTTCTTAATGATTAAATGCATCTTGGTTTTCGTCCAGTGCACCCAGACACGTTTCACAGTGGATGGACTTAATTTCATATCCTGCGCGATTCTATTGGTGCTATCGCCTCTCTTTTTGGCCCGAATGATATATCTGATCTTCCTATCTGTTAGCTTTACAGCGTTATTCTTCTTTCCCATGCCACATTGATGGGTATATAAAGTCCAAATATTCGGGACTCTACACATAACATGATCCTGCAAAAAGTATATATATTTTAAATCCAATTGTAACATATCCTACAAGGGATAAAAGAATAATCGGTGGGAAGGCTGAAATCTCCTCTCGACATGATTCCGCCCCATGCATGTACTTGAGGGGAGATCAAAGCCAACAACACATACTCTGCTTATCAGAAAGAGAGCCAACGACTCAGGCAAAGAAGAGATTTGCTGAGGGGGATGGAATCTGAGTCGTGGTGAGGTAGCATCACTACTTGATATTAATAATAACAGAGTATTCGCAGTGGTATTTAAATCCTTCGACTGTTTGCTTTAATAAGCGAACTCACCCCAGACCCACTGGTACAAAACCAATGCTAAATTCCTCCTATAATAAACGTGGAAATGGAGATTTTTAAGATCCAATCTTTCTATGCAAATATCAGACTTGATTCCTGCATACATGCTACAGGGAATTTAATTTATACAAGCAGTTCCATCAGGGCTTATCGGTCTAGGAAGGGATAATTTGGCTGAGAACGAAATGAGAAATTTTGCCTTGCGGGATAAGAATGGCAATGAGATCGGTGTATTCACAGGAAAGCAGCCGAGACAAGCTGCTCTAAAGGCTGCCAATCGAGGCATCACCGACATCAGGCTTAGGGAGAGGGGCACGAAGAAGGTGCATGTATTTACCGGAGAGCGTGTGCAAATAAAGAAACCCAAGAGTGCACCAGCATGGATGCCGGACAAGATTTGGAAACCAAAGGTCAAGAAAGTGGGTATAGAGAATCTGGAAACACTAGAAAAAGATGTGGAAAAGGTAGTAGTGGTCAAGCGTAGAACGTAGTCAAAATCACTCGATAATATTAGTTTTTCTCTTTTTGTTTCGGGATAGTCCGCCCCAATTAACCAAGCATCATATCACACCAATAATTATCTGTAGTAATAATTTTATACGATGAGCATTTGTTGTTTTGAATATAGGAGGACGAATATCTGGTCGGTATAATGACACATGAAACTGTACTTGCTACTCTTCTTAATAGTGAAGCAGAAGCCAAATCCCTGAAAGACATCGCTCAGTTGATTGGCTTGGCGATATACACATATACTGATTGGATCAGAGCAGAACGCAGTCTCGCCAGAGTACTCAGGATTTTGATAAAATTGGGCTGGGCATCTCGTGATCGAAGGCAGATAATTGATCATAAATTTAGGCATAATGTCTACAGGAAGACAGAGTTGGCAATACAACAAAAGGCTGCCAGAAAAGAATAAATTGCACTGAATTTTCTTTAATAGATTAAATAATAATATATATTATATAATTAGTTATTATTAGTTATATTTTATTGTATAGTTAATAGCGAAAACAACCAATATAACCAATTATTTAACATGGGCTTTCAATGTCTGCTTCTGGATGCCAATTGATTGGAGAATGCTCAAGAGGGGAAACTATTTAGTTCAACCACGGAACCTTACATAGGGGATATCAAGTGAAATATTACTTTGCATTTACAATCTTAGCTTTCTATTTAGGTTTAGTCGCTACTGGAATGGCTCAAGAGTTATCCTATACATTCCCACACGATCAAGGACAGGAGATTGAATATTTGGATTCTTATTACCCCGCTTATTATCCATCAGCATATTGGGACGATCCCTATGTTCCTGCAAAAATTGCGGTGCAGGATACAAAAGAGCGTCTTTGGGCTAATAAGCATATGAATCCCAATTCGGTTTTTTGGCAAGTACAAGGAACAAAGGAACGCTTGTGGTTGGTCAAGAATGCCTGCTACGGCTGCTGGCAAGATTATGATTGGATGGAGAGAGGCAGTTTTTGGGAGAATAGGTACTAATCCTTAAATATATAGGTTATATGGGCGATCCTCACCATTAGTTCTATCATAACTAATATTTATTTTCTACGTGAATAATAACATGAATAATCCATATAACCGATACCTTTATCGTATTCGTCAATTGCTGAAAGTAGAAAAACTTATATACGTTGAATGTCGTTGTAAATGATAATGTATTTAGTAGGTGATATGTCATGAAGATACGAATAATCAGTTCTCGTGAAGAGATCAACTCGATAAGACCAAATGAGAAGGCAGTCCATCTGGCATTTAGAGCATCCAACGTGGACTTCCTCAACCTGCTTCAGAAAGCTCCTCGCTTGCAGATGGTCCAGATACCGCCATCATATCATAAAACCATGTCCAAATCAAATGAGGTGTTCTTGGAGATGCAGGGTGTCAAACTGCTAGAAGGAGATTTATGGGGTCACAGAAAGGACATTGACGAGTATTTCACCGTTCCAGATGAAGCCTTGACTGCGATCAAGTCCATGACTAGAGAAGGCGCAGCACCGGATGAGATCACGAAAGAAGTCCAAAGGACAACCAAGCTGGGATCGGAACTCATAAAGTTCATCGCCCAGACTGAGATAGCTGCTTGAAGCCTGATGTTCAAGCAGACACATTTATTTTATGCCACCTTAGTCCTCCGACTTGGTTTACGCTTCTATCTTCACATCGTGCCTCTCGAAGAACTCTACTAGGGCATCTTCAACCACCTGGCTTTGAGCACGCAAGCTACTCTTGGTTAATACGGTGTAAACCTTCAACGTCTTGGCTACAGGTTCAGATAGTGTCAATGTAGTTTTTTGCATGGCTATCCATTACGTGGCTTCCTGTTTATAAAGTTTACATATCTAAAATTTTAAGTACCTAAATAATTTATAATATTTAACGTAATAATAATTTCATACATGTTATTAATATATCCTTAAGCCCAATTCTTTTCAAGTATTTCTGATACCTAGTCAGAACTGGATTCAAATCAACCTTGTCCCATGCTCTACTCCAATCCACTGCAATTTTTGCCATTCCCACCAACTCCCCTCTTAGGATTCCTTGTGAAATATCTACCCTTCATTAAGGGAATGGCACTTAAAAAATCGCTATCATACGCGAGGTGAGGAAAGGCTTTTGCCTTTTCGAGCCAAGCCCTGGATCTTGAGTCTATCACCGTTGGCCTGGCTTGGTTATCCCCGCATACGACCTGCCTGTGTAGCAGATCGAGGATACTGCAAGCACCTGCTGGTTTATGAATCTTGCCGTCCTTAGCGCCCGCGCCCGCGGGCCTCCGCCCGCCCGGCAAGTCGCTCATGCATCCACGTGGTTCACGCATATCCAATGGTAGTACCCGTGAATGCCCGTGCCCGTGACCTCGTCAAACTCCTCCAGCTCCTGGCCGCAGATCTGGCATATCTCGCCATCCGGCACCTCGATCTCGGCATCATTGCATAATACTAATACCATTCAAGCACTCATTGGGGAAGCAAGAGCCATGAAGCTTTCGGGCAGTTGACTTCGATCGATTCTTGACTGCCCGGGACTGAAAAGATGCAACCTTGGGATTAGAACCACAAAGCTCTACTTCTCTTTTGATCTGTCCTCAAACTCCTGGAACGTGCGCAGCGACGAGGCCAGCACCTTCGTCTGGCCGATGATGGCAGCAATGAACACGGCATCCAGGATCTCGTCCTCGCTCGCCCCCGCGCGCGCGGCTGCGCCCATGTGCACCTTCAGGCACTTGTCCGCGCCAGCGCTGGCAGCTGCGGCCACGGCCAGCAGCTCCGCGACCTTGGGCTCCAGGCTTTGGGGCCGCAATGCATAGAAGTCCTTGAGGGATGAGAAGATCATGAACTGCGGGCGGCGGGCCATGACTTTTAGGATGAAGGGCACGGTGCCCAGCATATTTTCGGTGTCTTCATATATGTCCTCCTGGAGGGAATCGCTATTCTCCAGGAGGGCTTTGATCAGGGTCTTGTTTTCTGGCTTCATTGCTTCTGCTGTTGGCTCTCCCATTCTTGCAGCTTTCGCCTTACCTTTTCTGCTCGTGGATCTTCGATCTCCTCACGGATCTTGAGGGAAGCTTTGGCACATTCGATTGCTTGCGCTCTTTTGCCAAGTTGATCTAAAGCAAGGCTCATGTTCCATTGAGCGGTCCCTTTGCCCCCGATGTCGCCGATCTCTTGCGTTATTCGCAATTGCTGCTCGCAGAAATCGATGGCCTTGCGGGCCTCGCTCAAGACGACATAGGCACTGCCTAGGTTGCCCAGTGCGTTTCCTTCGCCCCTTCTGTCGTCTATCTCTCTGGCTATGTCCAAGGCCTGTTCGTAGTACTCGATGGCCTTGTGGGCCTCGCCCAATTCCATGTAGGCAATGCCCAGATTGTCTAGGTCGATCCCTTCACCCCTTCGGTCCCCTATCTCGCGGTCTATCTCCAGAGCCTGCTCCTCGTACTCGATGGCCTTGCGAGCATCGTCCAGGTTCTTGTATGCAGTACCCAGGTTGCCCAGAGAGCGTCCTTCGCCCCTTCTGTCGCCTATCTCGCGCGCTATGTCCAGAGCCTGCTTGTAGTACTCTATAGCCTTGCTGTCATCGCCCAAGTTCATGTAGGCATTGCCCAGGTTGCCCAAATGGACGCATTCCATACGCAGATCTTTCAACTTCCCAGCAGCAGCCAAGGCCGTCTCCAGCCAAGATATCCGCTCTCGAGGATGCATGCGCAGATCAAGCAAATATGGCCCATCAAGAAAAGCGTTGCATATGGACGCAGCTGTATTGCTGCTAGCTAGATTTCTTTTCACCCACGCCCAGGCAGATTCGATATTAATTCGTTCCAGATCGAATCTTCTCAGCCCGGACAAAACATCACCTTTTTTATAAAGCTCTGTAGCGGAAGATAAAACGTCTCTGAAGCACTCTGCATGGCGTTGCTGAGCATCATTCCTGGCAGCTTCGCCTCCTTCCTCCTTCAGCCGTCCGGCAGCAAACAGCCTCACCAGATCGTGCAGATGATAGCGGCCTTCGCCCTCCTGGTTCGGTCTCTGGTACTCGACTAGGCTCCAGCGCACCAGCTCGCTTAAATGGCGGTGGCCTTCGTCTTGGCAGACTGTCTCCTCAGCCTCGGCATCGAAATCGGAAGGAAAGACGGATAGCAGCCGGAATATTCGTGCAGTCTCGGCTGGCAGGCGGCGGTAGCTCAGCATAAAGCACGCTTCAACGTCCAGATCCTCTCCTGCTCTGCCCAATTGCTTCAGACGAGTGCGCTCATCGCTCAGCTCTTCGACATATTTTGCGGGCATTAAATCTTCTGTCTCAGCCAGCAGATAAGCTGCAGCTTTAAGCGTTATCGGCAAAAAAGCACATAACTCTGCCAGCTTATCTGCATGACTGCTTATTCGCGGTGCGATGGCCAGTAACAGTTGGCGGGCATCGGAGGAGCTCAATGGATCCAGATCCCAGGGTTTCAACCCCGGAAGTGCGAACTTTTTTCGCGAGGTAACCAGGACGCAGCAACCTTCGGGAGGCAGCAGCGGATCGATCTGCTCTCTGCTCGCAGCATTGTCTAATAAAAGAAGCACCCGCTTACCCGCCAGCACAGAGCGGTAGAGACCTGCTAGCTCCGCCTCACTTTCCGGCATCCGGGCATCGGAGCCGAAATAAGCTCGGATGACTTGCGCCATGGCATCTGCAGGCGTTAGTGGCTCTTCACTAATGCCTTTTAGATCTATGAAGAGCTGGCCGTCAGGAAATCGATCTTTGAGCTTCTGTGCCAGCACCAGGGCCAAAGCCGTCTTGCCGATGCCTCCCATGCCGCGCAGTCCGGTGATGGTTGCCCCCCTCTCGAAGTCATCCTGGATTTTCCCAATATCCTCACTACGTCCAGTGAAGTCCTTGGGTGGTAAGGGAATCTGCCTGGGGGACGGCAAGAGGAGCAGATTTTGTCACGGGAGGCAAGTTAAGCGTGCCAATAGGCCCGGAAAATTGATGGCCTTGAACGCTGCCGATATTTGTCTGCGAGCCTGGCACAGTCTGCCCTCTCTGGTCCTGCTGCATCACTGTGCCGTGCTGCTCTGCTGTTATTTCGAAAGTCTGTCCGTCTCTAATCTCGCTTCGGCCGGATTTACCTTTAGGCTCGTCCTGATTGGGGGATCGCTTAATGAGAAATTCGTAAACCGCAATTGGTGAAGTGATGGATGCAAAAATTCCGATAGCTACGATCCAAGTACTTTGCTGTAAATCTGGAAAATTATTCAAGATTATGACTAATGCCGCCAGCAGCAGGATGATCGCAATTGTGACTACTATCTTGATATGATTTTGTTTCGTTGGCAATTCACCGGTTTTGATATCGACGTTCTTATCTAAAAATGTTTAGCCCAATTTCTACCCTCAAGCCTCCAGTGTTATCGCCCGGATCTCGATCTGGACCTTCTGCTCATTGGGGTCCAGCACCAGCTCCAGCCGGTCCAGAGGCTTGCTGGGGTCCGTGTCCACCCTGGCATAGAAATAATGCCCTTGATACTCGTAGGCGGAGCTGGCTGTGCTAGGCCAGGAGTAAGCCGCTGCAACCTTGCTGTGCATTAGCTGCGACTGGACCTCTGACCGGTCATAAGCCCATTCGGCAATGTTCACTCCCATAATCAGATCCGTCGTCTCAAAGCTTCCGTCCCCGTACCAGACATTGATATGGCCCACCTTAACGTTATCCGGAACTCCTATGCTCCATCCTGCAAACTCCAGAACATGCACTGCATCGGCTTTCCGGCCTTCCAGGTCTATGGAGTCAGCCGTCTGCTCAGCGTTGGCCTTCAATGCCACTCCTTCCACCTGAAATTCAATGCCGTTGTAGGTATGGGCGGTCCCGGTCCCGATGGGCGTTGACTGGTTTTGAGAGGTACCTTTGCTCCTCCAGGATGCCATCCATTCCTGGGCTGTGTCCCAGTCCACCTTTCCCGTAAACTGAGGGAACATGAGCTCGCCCGCGGGCTCCTTGGAGACGGTGCACTGCGAGCTGTCCCCATTGCAGTAGACATTCCAAACGGCAGGCTGAGCCGGATAGCCGTTGGCCTGCATCCAGGTCTGAACTGTATTCCAGTCCACTTTGCCGGGGTAGACGGGAAACATCAAATCCCCGCTGGGCTCTTTGGCCACAGTGCAGCGGGAGCCGTCTCCACTGCAATAGACGTTCCATACGTTCAGATCCTCCGTGCTCTGGGCAGAAGCCGGTGAGACGATTGCTGCCATCCCCAATACAATTGCCAAAAATGATTCGATCTTCATAGCGATCCCCTACCATGTATCTGGAAATTATCTCCTATCCGGTAACAACATTGATCTGGAAATTCTTCTTGTCCCCCACAAGCATTGAGCCCGATACCGTTCCCAAAGCAGCTTCCACAAGCCAGGCTCCCGCCCTTCTGGGCTTTACTGTCATGCTAAAAGTCAATTCCCCGCTGCCGGAAAGGGACCGGCTCAACCGAGAGGCTATGATGCCAGATTGGTCACGCAGCGTTGCCTCTATCTTGGTTCCGGCGGCTAAATTGGAGTAGACGGTGTGCACTTTCACAAGGCTCTCCTCGCCTACGGCAATCGTATCGGGCGGGACGACGTATTCGATATTGCCAATCTCCACGTCCGGTTTATACTCCGGATTCTCCACCAGCAGCGTGAAGGCCCTGCCTGCGACAAGCTGGTCTCCCTTCCAAATTTCCGCCTTGAGATGCCACTCGTTTATGTATTCGGGCCATCCCGATGGAATGGAATAGCTGGCAGGCACCATGATCTCGGCGGGCGGGAACAGATAGGTGCCGCTGCCCGAGACCGTAGTTTCGCCGCCACTCTGAAAGCGGGGCGGATAATCGGCATAAGCGAGGTGCAGGCTCAATGTCGACTGCGCCAGGTTGGCGTAATTGATGCTGACTACAATTGGCACTCGCTCGCCCACTGTTAGGGTCTCCGGCGATGCAGGATATTGAAGGGTGTTGATGCTCACAGTTCCTCCCTGTGCCGGCATAACTGCGATTAGGGCCAGGCCGAAAAGAATAATGCCATAGCATTGGTTTCTCATGACAGTCTCCTCCTATCTTTTTCTTGATTTAGGGATCTCCGTTTTTCTGTAAGGACTTAACTCCAATTATTAAAAGTTATAAATAAACTTAAGCATCTGTTCAGGCTCATATTTGTTCCGCCAGATAATCTCCTCCTCAGCACACAATTTTTTCGAAGCAGTCCTTGCAGAGCACCTTTCCGCCAGCCGTCCTGCCCAAAATCTCCATGAAGCCTTCTCCGCACTCCTGGCATTTGAGTGATGGATAGATCTTAGCCTTCTCGGGTGCAGGAATGTCTACTTCCTTCACGGAGAGCAGATCCTCGTCCTTGCCGCTTAAGATCTCCTCGATGACCCTAGATCGAAGTCCCTCAAACTCCTTCTTCTCTTCCGGTGTAATCCGCCCAGCCGCAGCCTTTTGCCTCATGGCATCCATGCCCTGGAATACATCTCCCTTGAAGTAGATCCTCAGCGCCCGGTTCTGATTGCGAGAGTAGAAGGTGAAGACCTGCTTTCCATTATCCACAAAGATCAGATTGCCCTTGCCGGCCGTGCAGCCTAAGAGCGACTGCACCGCATCCACGCTGCAGGATTTGTTCTCGGCAATGCAGACCAGCTCCTCATCCTTGGAGCGGGGATAGTGCTCTTTGACATACTTTGCTACTCTGTAGCCCATAGCGAGCCCAGGGCAGATATGGCCGTGAAACTTCGCCGCTTCTTTGAAATCCTCATCCATAATAGTCACCTATAATTACTTCTGACGGATTGGGATAAGTAAAGAGCGGTCGGCAGAATACGAGATAGACGAAAAAGTCCGCAAGAAATTAAGTGATGCTTCCAATGCCTCCGCCTCTCCCTTTTTCGGAAACGGAAAATCCCCACCCTTCCAAAAGCGCCTTTGTATCCCCCCGTCCGTGTAGCAGCACCTCGGCCAGATCCTCCGGGCAATCGATGTCAGATCCCGCCCGGAAAGACTCGAAGACGGTGACCTCAAGGCCCGCCCGCTGGCCGCAGGCCAGATGCTTGGGAAAGCTCAGCCCCTGGTAGCAGGTGCGAAACTCGGGGCTTCTGATGAGGATCATGTTTGTCCCTCCGCCCCGTCCCGGACAGAGTACCACATCACCCTGGCAGTTAAGAATGCCCACAACATCATTTTGTGTCAAAATAGCCAGATCGGCCATGACGATCAGAATATCCGATGGCCATCCTTGCATAGCCTCATCGGCAATAAATGCGTTTAGAGCATCGTTTAGATCCAGTTCTGACTCATGGATCTCGACATCGTAGCCGACTTTCGCAGCGTCCAGCCCAGGCCGGGAGAGTATCGTCGCCCAGCCAAAACCTAAAACTGCATCCAGGACATCCCTCAGCATGGCAAATGACAAAAGCTGCCGCTCCTTTGGAGTGAGAACACAGGCCAGCCTGCTCTTCGCCCCTTGATTCTTGAAAGGAATTACCATGTGTATTGGCTGTCCCACGGACGAACAGCTCTAACAAGCTCTGATAAAATCCTATCTCTTCAGCCGGGACCGGATCACATCTTTGTCCTCAGCCATGAATGCCGAGCCTTCGCCGCTGCGAGGGTACTTCAGCCCGCGAAAAACAACTGCCGGTGTCCCGTCTCCGGCTTCACCCATGAGCAGATTGGCCGCAGCCGCTATCTCGTCCACGATGGCCTCTAATGTGATCTCAAGGCGCATGCCGTGCAGGTCATGCTCCCCGCGCCAGTCGCGCAGAGCGGCGATCCCAGCCCAGCCCACAGCCACGCCCGCAACGCCCGCGCGAAAAGGCCGGCCGCAGGTGTCGGTGATGATTGTCGCGCAGTCCTTTCCCAGCCCAGCGCGCAGCCGCATGGCGCTGGCTCTGGGGTCTTCCGGCAGCAGCAGTATCCGGCCATCTCCCACATTGGACTGGTCGATGCCGGCGTTAACGCCCACATGACCAAAGCGAGTTGCCACCAGCAGAAAAGGTTGGTCGAGCAAGACCTCCACCGATTCGTCCAGGACCGCCTGCACGAATCTGGGATCCTTGTCGATTTTCAGGGCGATCTTCATGGCCCGGTCTGTGGGATGATAGCTTTTCAGCTCCCGGAAACGGCCCTCCGACTTGGCCACGATGGTACTGGCCAGACAGAGCACATCTCCATCTTGAAAATCAAAAAGAGATTTAACAAGTGAGGCGACGTCGTCGCCTTCTTTGATGATGGGCAGGCCGCGAATGACAAAGCATTGCATTGATGGCATTCTATTGAAATCGCGGATTTAAAGGCATCTTGCTGAGGCGATAGAGCCTGGCCTGAACCAGAAGATCAAGCAGATAGGAGTAGTTCTCGGCGACGATCGTCGCCCTCTCCTCGCTTATCTCAGTCCAGGGAAGACCACCATAGCCTTTGGCATATTCCATCCAGAAGGCCGGCGGAGAGAACTCAAGCAGATACTTGTTATCCTCCGTATAAGTGAGGGTGATCTTCTCTTCCATCTAAGGCACCTTGCCAGTTCGCTCCACAACCTCGGCGAAGGCCAAAGTTCCGCTGATCTTCTTGATCTTGGCCTTGACGATCTCGCCCTTAACGGCGCTAGGCACGAAGATGAGATATTTATCCACCTTGGCTATGCCGTCGCCCTTGTTGCCCACGGACTCGATGCGCAACTCATAGGTCTCGCCCTCTTCGATTACATCCTTCTGCACGATCGTGGTAGCCTTTCTCTTTCTCACCGGTCGGTGAGCGCCACAGGCATCGCACTTGAGCGTCAGAACACGATCGCTCTTGAGGAGGTGAGTATCGGGCAGCCTGCATTCTGTGCAGACTACATACTCCTCGAAGTAGGACTCTATCTGGCGGGCGATGGCAGTCTCGCCGAACTTTCCCTGAAAGACTCCGCGCTGCCCCTCGATCTTGCCCGCTGTGCCCATCTCCTGGAGCAGATATTTCATGAGGTGCTCCGGTTCGCGATTTAGTGTGTCCGCGATGGCCCCGAAGTTCTCCAGAACGGTGGTCTTCCCTTCATAAAAGACCTTGACGGAAGGTATGACGAACCGCTCCTTAGACTCCCGAGTGGCCGGCATCTTCTTAATGGCCCGATCAAGGCCCGCTAAATAGTCATCCATCCAGATACCTTAATTATTTTATCAGCTCTTGACCCGAGTCCACTACGATCTGGATCGGTGTCGGCAATTTATGTCCTGCCCTTGTCAATGCCACTTTGGCGTCGCTAAGGTATGCAAGGGGTATTCCTACAGTAAAGAGCTTCTGGCCTGCCTCGACCCTGGCCGCAGTTCCAACAGCCTTGCCGAAAGCCATCCTCATTCCGCTGGAGACACGGTCGGCGCCTGCACCCGTAGCCTGCTTATTTTCCCGGATGACATGGTGCGGATAAGTCCTCAGCTTGAGGTGGAAGTTGGTTCTGCCTACCACTTTCATAAGGTAACGGTTGGCTGAGACTCTGGCCGCTTCAAGAGCGGTATGCCTGATCTGGCAAGGCTCCTTGACAACCAAAGTGAGCTCTATGGGAAAATCTTCAGTCAAATTTCCCATGTCATAGTGTACTACTTTGCTTCCAGGAACGCCGCCCATGTATCTTCTGCGCGTGTAGGGCCGTTCCCTCCTTCTATACATGCTTGCTGGCTTGCGTGTCAAAACGAAATTCCTCCAATAATCCTGAGATTGGTGCTACTAATCACCTTGCTTATAAGGTTTGGCCTTAATTGCCCGTCTTACACCGTGATGGGCGTGGAGAAAGACATCTCCTTGGCTAAAGGCCTCTTCATGAGCGTGCGGATATCTTCAGGACTTTTTGCATTTGCGACTGTCCACATGAGCTTGACCAAAGCCACCTCGGGCAGCATATCCTCGCCCTCAATTGCTCCACCGTCCAGCATGTAGCGTCCTGTATCGTATACCCGATCGCATATTCTGCCCCGAAGGCATTGCGAAGTAACCACCACGGGAATATTCTCATCTGTGGCCCTCTTGATGCCGTCTATCCAATCGGATGCCACATGACCCAAGCCCGTTCCCTCCAGCACGATGCCGCGATAGCCCTTATCGATGTAGTAGTTCAAGATCTCCGGCGAAGATCCGGGCGTGTACTTGACCAGGGCGCATTTGGGCTCAAGCCTGTCCATAACCTCCAGCTCCACCTCGCCCCTTCGGCGGTAGGGCTGGAAGGTCTGAATCTTTCTGGTGAGATTGTCCACCTTTCCAATCGGCGCCTGGTTTATGCTTTGGAAGGCGTCCCGGCGAGAGGTATGCATCTTTCGCACCCTTGTCCCGCGGTGAATTGTGCAGTAATCGTCGCTGGTTGTGCCGTGCATAACCACACAGACCTCGGCAATGTCGCTTATGGCAACGCTCGCCGCGCAGACGGCATTCATGGAGGCATCGCTGCTGGGCCGGTCTGAGCTCCTCTGCGAGCCGACCAAGACTACCGGCACCGGCGTCTTCAGCATGAAGGAGAGTGCCGCCGCGGTGTACATCATGGTATCCGTGCCGTGGGTTATGATCACGCCCTCTGCGCCTGCACGTATCTCCTCCGCCACAGATTGGGCGAGCTTTATCCAGTATTCGACGCGCATGTTCTCGCTCAAGATCTGATAGATGACGCGGGCACGGTAGTTGGCGATCTCCTCCAGCTCCGGTATGGCCGATATTATCTCACCTGCGGAAAACTGGCTGGTGACGGCTCCCGTGCGGTAATCGACCTTGCTGGCAATCGTTCCTCCGGTGGATAAAATGGAAACCTGAGGCAGGCCCGCTCTAACCTGCAAAGGCCTGTCTTTGTGCAATGGCTGACTTTCCGGGTGCTTTTGCAGTAGCGTTAGCTCACACTTAGCGGCACATAGGCCGATATTGTAGCCGTTGTCCAGCTTTACGACCAGGTATCCTTCGCGCCGGGAAGGCATGAGCACGCCCTCAAAGGATGTGCCGTTCCTCTTTATGGAGATTCTGTCCCCCAGTTCCATTTTTGACTCACCAGATGACCATTAACCCCTACTACTTTACGCTAGGCATCTAAAAACGTTGCCCTTGAGTTAAGATTGCCTAAAGTCGGATAAGCAGCTCGACCAAGATCTGACTCTCGGCCCCCTGCAGATTAATAAAGGGCTTTTATCTCAAGAGGTAGTTTTACTGTAGAGGATGTTAGTGATGCACAAATGGGACCCCAAAGTGTATGAGAAGAGTTCCTGCGCCCAGCAGAGATGGGCGCAGGAACTTCTATCCAAGATCTCAATCAGAGGAGATGAACGGATACTCGATATCGGATGTGGAGATGGCAAAATCACAGCAGAGATTGCACACCTCGTCCCCAAGGGATCTGTCTTGGGCCTCGATAGTTCCGAGGAGATGTTGAGCTTCGCTGGGCTTCGGTTTCCGCCTTTGAACTGGCCTAACCTTGCCTTCAAATATGGAGACGCTTCGGAGTTAAAGTACGAAGATGAGTTCGATCTCGTTCTCTCTTTTGCATGCCTCCATTGGGTGCAGGATCATGGACCGGTTCTGGAAGGGATCAAATGCGGCCTCAAGAACGATGGTAAGGTTTTGATGCAGTTTGGAGGCAGGGGCAATGCTGCCGCGATCCTGGAGGTTGTAGATGGACTTATTTCTGAGGAGAAATGGTCTGGGTACTTCGAGGGTTTCAGGTTTCCTTATGGCTTCTTCGGCCCTGATGAGTATCGGACCTGGCTTGAACGTGCAGGCCTGAGCGCCTTGAGGGTTGAACTGGTAGCAAAGGATATGGTCCAGAGGGGACGAGATGGTTTGATCTCCTGGTTCAAGACCACATGGCTGCCATATATCGAAAGAGTACCGGAGGATTTGCGAATGGATTTTATTTGCGAAGTAGTTGACCGGTATATTCGGGTGCATCCACTCGATGATGAGGGAAATGTTCATGTCGGGATGGTAAGGCTGGAAGTGGAAGCCGAAAAGAACGATCATGGGAACACATCTCAAACTACGGACTTATAGAATAGCATGGTTCGCGGGAGAAGAAATGATCTATTTTGTGACCAGCAATAAGGGAAAGTACTCCGAGGCGCAGGCAATATTCGGCGACCTCATTCAAAGGGACATCGGCTACGCTGAAATTCAGGCAGACACGCTGGAAGAGGTAGCTCTTTATGGCATGAAAGAGGTCGCAGCCAGGCTAGAGGGGCCGGTGATGCTCGAGGATGCGGGCCTTTTCGTAGAAGCTTTGCAGGGTTTTCCAGGCGTTTATTCCGCGTATGTGCAAAAGACCATAGGCAACGCCGGGATACTGCGACTCATGGAGGGCCAGGAGAATCGATTAGCTTACTTCAAATCGTCTGTTGCCTACGCTGAGCCGGGCCTGGAGACAGTGATGTTCTCAGGAGAAGTACACGGGCAGATCGGCTTTGAGCCGCGGGGCAAGAAGGGCTTTGGCTATGATCCCATCTTTTATGTGGGCGATGAGAGTATGGCGGAGATGGATCTGGAGAAGAAGAACCAAATCTCTCATCGCGCAAAATCCATGTGGGCTCTAAAAAAATGGCGGGATAGCCGCTAAACTTTTTTAGGGCCGCTTCTTCTCCAGGGCGCAGCGCGGCAGCAGCCTGGCATCGATTGCTTTGATGAAGGGCGCCTGGACGGCAGAAACATAGACCTTACGCTCTCCTACCAATATTACGTGATCAGTCGCCTTTGGCGGGCTGATTCTGACCGAGAACATCAATGGCCCTTCACAGGTGGTGGCCACGCGCAGATCGGTAGAGCGGGCAAGGATGTACTCCTCCATCTCGGCTGTAATCTTGAGGGAAAGGGATTTGTCCGACATTGAAGGGCAAATCACTCCGCAGATAGAAATAGGTTTTCGAGAACTCTATGATCAAATAGTTTAATAATGCCTTTCCCTCCAAGGAGTAGCCCGTGAGACGGAGAAAGGACAGCCACAAAACCAGAGATCTGGCCATACAACGCATGGAGAGGCTCTTTGTGCTGGCGGCGGTAGTGCACGCAGCTCACCCGGAGAGGAGCGACAGATATGTGCAGATCGCCAGGAAGATTTGCTCCCGTACCAGAGTCAGAATGCCCCGCCCGATGAAAAGGCTCTTTTGCAGACACTGCGGCAGCTTTCTCACCGCTGCAGAAACTAGGGTAAGGCTTCGCGAAGGCGTCCTGACTACCACCTGCCTATTATGCGGCGAGCAGATGAGACGCCCTTACCGTTCTCCAGAAAGGGCCAGCCCGGAAAGTACCAGGGCCCGGGTCTAATCGATGCTATCGGATGAAGCCATCCCCAGTTGATCGTAGCCTATGTACTGCATTATGTGATCCTTCTTGTTGCCGATCAGCTCTTTCTCGCGATCGAGGATCTCTCTTATCAGTGCATTGACTGGCACCTTTCCATCCCAATTTCTGGCCAGGATGTCAGGCGAGGCTGATTCCTTGGTAACCTCATTGGCAACAAACGCGCAAAGATAGATATCATCAACATAGCCGATTGGACCGTACTTCTCCTCGGGGATGATGTCCCCAGGAAGGATAAAATATGCAATGGCGGCAATGACTAGCTGCGACATCGACCTGGGGAGAGCCTGGTCATCCAAGAGCCTGGTCATCATTTTGTAGAGGGCCGGAGCCTGGTGAATTAGCTGGGAAAATTCGCCATCATAACCGGATATGTCCTCTTCCAGTATGGCATCAAATCTCTTCAAATCAAAAACCTCCTCACTCCTTATGGTGGGCAATTAATTAACTTTTGTGCCAGAAAAACATTATAGTAGCGGGCCAGGGGGTGGAGTGCGGATGTATCTGGCGGGATCACTGTATCGAATAATTGAAAAGCAAGGATACCCGATCGAGTCCGCCTAATTCCTCTCCAGCCCAAAGGATGGAGCCTTCTTGGGCAACGTGGTGAAAGCTTCATATAATGTAAAGAGGGAGGGGTGGGCAGATACTGAAGATATAATGAAGAACCTGTGACTTGGGATAGATGATTTTATGGACGCTGTTGTATGGCTGGAAGAAGTGGGAAAGAATGATCTTTCCATAGTGGGCGGCAAGGGTGCAAGCCTGGGTGAGATGATAAATATCGGCGTTCCCGTACCTGGCGGATTCGCTGTCACGGCTCAAGCTTTCCGGGATTTCATCAACCGGGCGGGCATAGCCAAGAAGCTATTCGAGGCCCTTAAAGTCGATGTGAATCAAGAGTCAGAGCTGCACCGGGCCGAAGAGACGGCCAAGAAGCTCATCATGGAGGCCAAGGTGCCTGAGGACATCGAGAAGGCCATAAAATCCCGCTATGAGGAACTATGCAAGCGCGAGGGCAAGCAGGTCTTTGTGGCCGTGCGGTCCAGCGCCACCGCAGAGGATCTTCCCGATGCCAGCTTCGCAGGCCAGCAGGAGACCTTCCTCAACATGCGCGGGGCCGAGGATGTCTTCAACGCAGTTCGCAAGTGCTGGGCTTCTCTTTATGGAGCACGTGCTATCTTCTACCGGGTGGAGCAGGGATTCGAGCATGATAAGGTCAACCTTTCCGCCATTGTGCAGAAGATGGTGGACTCCGAGAAGTCGGGTGTCATGTTCAGCTCCCAGCCCTCCACAGGCGAGCCCCTGGTGGTTATAGAAGGCGCCTGGGGCCTGGGAGAATCCGTCGTTAGCGGCAGCGTATCACCCGACAACTTCGTCGTGGACAGAAAGACCAAGAATATCGTTAGCAAGTACATCGCCGCCAAGGAGATTATGATCATCAGGGACCCCGAGACCCAGAAGACGGTCACGGTAAAGGTCCCGGCCGAGAAGCGAGAGGCTATCGTTCTCACAGACAACGAGGCAATTGAGCTGGCCAAGTATGCCGAGATACTGGAGAAGCATTACGGCATCCCCCAGGATATCGAATGGGGTGTAGAGAAAAACAAGATCTATATCCTCCAGTCTCGCCCCATCACCACGATCAATAACAGCAAAAAGCCAGCGCAAGCAGCAGCCAGCGGCAAGGTCTTGTTCACGGGCCTCGGAGCCGCACCTGGAGTGGCCACGGGCTTTGTGCGAATAATCACCAGCGGCAGAGAGCTGGATAAGGTCAAGCCGGGCGACATCATGGTCACAAAGATGACTATGCCGGACATGGTTCCGGGCATGAAGCGCGCCGGGGCTATCGTCACCGACGAGGGCGGCATGGCCTGCCACGCAGCCATTGTAAGTCGCGAGCTGGGCTGTCCCGCAGTCGTGGGAACCAAGAAGGCTACATCTATTCTCAAAGACGACATGGAGGTTACTGTTGACGGTGGCAAGGGCATCGTCTATGAGGGGCGCGTGGCCCTGGCAGCACCTGCTAAGACGGCCTCCGCAGCCAGTGGAGGTGGTGTGGTCTTTACTAAACCCATGACTGCCACAGAGATCAAGGTAAATGTCAGCGAGCCGGATAGAGCGGCGGCGGCGGCCGATACAATGGCTGATGGTGTGGGCCTTTTGAGAATCGAGCACATGATCCTGGGCCTGGGCAAGACACCTAACTGGTACATTAAGAACGGCAAGACCGAGGAGTACATCGGTGAGCTGGTCAAGGGCATCAAAGTCGTAGCCGATGCCTTCTACCCCCGACCGGTGTGGGTGCGCACCCTGGATGCGCCCACGGACGAGTTCCGGGCCATGGAGGGTGGCGAGGGCGAACCTCACGAGCACAATCCAATGCTCGGATGGCGTGGAATTCGGCGCGACCTGACGGAGACGGAGCACTTCCGCCTGGAGATAAGGGCTTTTAAGAAGCTGCATGAGATGGGCCTTACAAACGTTGGAATCATGCTGCCCATGGTGCAACACGTTCGCGAGTTTCAGAAGGCCAAGGCTATCATGGTTGATGAGGGCTTAGACCTGGAGAAGATCGATGTAGGCATCATGGTGGAGACGCCAGGCGCCGCGCTCACCATTGAAGATTTCATTGAGGACGGAATCGATTTTATCTCATTCGGCACCAATGATCTGACCCAGTACACCCTGGCGGTAGACCGCAACAACGAGAACGTGGCCGGGCTGTATTCCGAGTTGCATCCAGCCATACTCAAGCTCATCGAGTATGTAGTGGAGCGCTGCAACGAAGCGGGAGTAAAGACCTCCATATGCGGCCAGGCCGGATCATATCCGGAGATGGCCAAGAGGCTGGTAGAGATAGGCATCACGAGCATATCGGCCAATATCGATGCCGTTGCCACGGTCAGAGAGACTGTGGCCAGATCTGAGAGGATCCTTATGCTCAATGCCCTGAGAAGCAGGAAATAAATAAATGGGATCAAAATGAGAGACAAAGCCCTTCCCGAAGATGAGGTAATGCGCATCCTGGCGGAAACGAGAGCACGTAACTACAGCTATGGCCGCTTCTTATCCACCATGTGCACCCTGCCCCACCCCATTGCGGTTAGGGCTCATAACATGTTCCTGGAGACAAACCTGGGCGACCCGGGACTGTTTCCGGGCGTGGCCGAACTGGAAGAGCGCGTCGTGCAGATGCTGGGCGAGCTGTTGGGCTGCCCGGCTGCCTCTGGCTATATTTCCACGGGCGGCACGGAGTCCAACATCCAGGCCATCCGGGCGGCCAGGAATGAGGCAGGCAGAAAAGACGGCAATATAGTCGTTCCTGCCTCGGCCCACTTCTCATTCGACAAGATCGGAGATCTTCTCTGTCTGGAGGTGCGAAAGGCTGAGCTGGATGAGTGCCTTAAGGTTGACTTATCGTCGGTCGAATCTCTGCTGGACAAGAGAACCGTAGCCCTGGTTGGCATAGCCGGGACTACCGAGTTCGGCCAGGTGGACCCCATTGAGCAGTTGGCGAAGATGGCGGTGGAGCGGGGCATTCACCTGCATGTTGACGCTGCCTTTGGCGGATTTGTCCTGCCCTTCCTGGAAAGAAAATTTGCCTGGGATTTTTCGGTGCAGGGGGTCTCTTCCATCACTATCGATCCGCATAAGATGGGCATGAGCACCATTCCTGCCGGCGGCCTGCTCTTCCGCGGTCGAGAGTGCTTGAGTGCTCTGGAGACTGAGACCTATTATCTCACTAAAGCGAAGCAAGCATCCCTAACCGGCACGAGAAGCGGAGCTGCAGCCGCGGCTACTTACGCCGTGATGATGCATCTGGGCCGGGAAGGCTTCAAAGAGATGGTAGACTATTGCATGGACCTTACGCATCATCTGGTGGCTGGTGCAAGAGAAATCGGCATTCAGCCGGCGATCGAGCCCATCATGAATGTGGTGGCGCTGAAGGTTCCCTCTCCGGCAAAGGTGCGCGAGGAGCTGATGAAGAGGGATTGGCATGTCTCCATGACCCGCGAGCCTAACAGAGCCCTGCGACTGATACTGATGAGGCATATGACACGGGAGAATATCGACCTGTTTCTGGAGGATTTGAAGGCCATCTTGGCCGCTTGATTTTTCCAGAGGGGAGAATTATGGCTGCCGAAAGGATTCATGAAGATTTACATCAATAGTATTACAAAATTAAACAAATATTTGGTCGGGTTCAGAGAACCTTCGACCTCATCGACTAAAATCCAGTCAATTCAAACTTTATGACCAATGGCAAAGCGTCTCATTACCTTATCGATCTGAATCTTGACTGCGTCGCCTACTTTGGTATCAGCCACAAAGATCACAAAACCTTCCAATCGGGCAATGCCGTCGCCTTCCCTGGCAATGTCCTCAATATTGACATCGTACTCTTTTCCGACCTCTACCGGGGCAGGAGTGCCCATGGAGGATCGATCTGCATTATAATTTGCCAAAACACATCACCGTCCTTAGAAAAGCAATTTAAATTTTATGGCCGATGGCGAAGCGCCTCATTACCTTATCTATTTGGATCTTGACCGCGTCGCCCACCTTTGTATCAGCTACGAAGACCACAAAACCCTCTACTCGGGCAATGCCGTCGCCTTCCCTGGCAATGTCCTCAATATTGACATCGTACTCTTTTCCAACTTCTACTGGTGCAGTTGGATCGGACCCTCCCATAGAAGATCCTTCCTGGCCTCTGAACAAATCTTCACCATCCTTTGCGAAAACCACAAATACTTTTCGCGATCAGCTCCCTCGTTATACGACTATTAAATACTTTTGCTCATGCAATGCCAATTTATTTCTGCTAGGATGCCTTTTTCCGTGCATGGACTACCTGGATAGATACAGGGAAATCGTGCCGGATTATGTTGCCTTCCAGGCTATACAATGCCTGCCTCTCTACAACTCCGCACGCATCAATACTCTGAAGATAAAGAGGGAAAAGCTCCTGGAAAGGCTGGAAGAAGAGGACGTGCTCTTTCAGAGCTTTGCCTGGTATCCTCTAGGCCTGAAGCTGGACATAGAGAGCCCAGGCAAGCTGCTGGAAAACCTTCTGGGCTACATTCACATCCAGGAGGAGCTGTCCATGGTGCCCCCCTTGGTTCTTGATCCACAGCCGGGTGAAAGCGTCCTGGACCTGTGTGCCTCTCCCGGCAGCAAGACCACCCAGATCTCGCAGATGATGGAAAATCGCGGCCTCGTAATCGCCAATGAGCCCTCTCTAGCACGGGTCGCCCCTCTTCGCTCGAACTGCGAGCGGCTGGGCGTTTTGAATGTGGCAGTCACCCGCTATGACGGGCGCAATTTTCCCCGTGGCCCCTTCGACCGAGTCCTGGTGGATGCCCCCTGCTCCAGCGAGGGCCGGGAGAGAAGAGGGCCGGGAGTCATATCCAGATGCAGCCGGGAAAGATCACTGGATTTACAGGTCCTGCAGATAGGCCTTCTCAAAAATGCTCTGCGCCTGACAAAGCCTGGGGGAGTTGTGGTCTACTCAACCTGCACCTACGCCCCGGAAGAAAACGAGCTGGTGGTGCAGGAGGCGCTGGGTGAAGCGGAGGAGTTCCGATTGGAGAAGATCTGCATTGCCGGCCTTCAGGAATGTCCGGGAATAACGCAGTGGAACGGCAAAAGACTAAACGATGAACTGTCGTGCACCGCCCGCTACTACCCTCATATCAACGACACGGGAGGTTTTTATGTCGCCAAGATCATCAAGAACTAGGAATATATTCGAGCCGCTGGACAGGTCAATCATAGCAAAGCTGTGGCAAGACCGGTTCGGCATTTCAGAGCCGGCATTTGCAGACTGCAAATTTTTCAGGAAAGCTCAGAGCATCTGGGCCATTAGCGATGTCGATCTTCCCAAAATCAGCTACGAGACCATTGGAATGCGCATCATGAGCTGCAAAGACCGCCCGTGGAAGCCCACCACTTCAGCTCTGCAAATCTTCGGCCGATACGCCACCAAAAACTTTATTCATCTGAATCAGGAAGAGGCCATGATCTTTCTGGAAGGGAGCAGCCAGGTCTTCGAATCGGAATGCGAGATAGGCTATGTGGTGGTATTTTATAGAGGAGATGTGCTTGGATGCGGTCTATACTCACATGGCAAGCTTGTTTCCCAGATTCCCAAAGAACGAAGAATGGCAAGCGCTGCCAAGAGCGAGGCCTGCCCGGCATGAGAGCGGCCCGAATGTGAAACTTGGGGAGAGTGAAAATCCTGATGATCTCGGATGAAGATGAGCTAAAAAGGCTGTGGCAACAGCCATTGCGACTCTTTCGCTTGTCCAATGCACTGCGGGAAAAGAGCTGCCAGGATGACGTCTCTTTTGTCATAAACAGAAATATCAACTTCACCAATGAATGCACAGGGACCTGCCGGTTCTGCTCTTTCAAGCATGGTACTATCTATTTTCTCACGCCTGAGCAGATTTTGGAGCGCACCAGCGAAGCAGAGCGACTGGGGGCTACGGAGATCTGCCTGCAAGGAGGGCTCGCCCCAAAAATGCGTCTGGAGGATTACTGCCAGATCTTGGAGCTCATACATCGCGACTTTCCCAGGATGCATTTGCATGCCTACTCGCCCATGGAGGTGCTGCACATGTCCCGAAACTCCCGCGTTGAGGTGAAAGATGCACTGCGTGAGCTAAAAAGAAGCGGCCTTGGTTCTATGCCCGGCACGGCTGCTGAGATTCTTGTTGACTCGGTGCGGCAGAAAATATGCCCGGATAAGCTGAAGGTAGAGGAGTGGCGGCAGATAATCACGGCAGCCCACTTGCAGGGAATTCCCACCACCTCGACAATGCTCTTTGGCCATGTAGAGAGCTTAGAAGATCGCCTGCGGCACTTGCAGATTCTAAAGGAGATTTCGTGCGAGACTGGAATGATTACAGAGACTGTTCTGCTTCCATTTATTCCTGATAATAATATGCTGGGCAAGATCGCCAGAGGTGCCGATCTCCTGGATCGTCTGAAGATGCATGCTTTGGCCAGGGTTGCTCTTTACCCCAACATCACCAACATCCAGGCGAGCTGGACAAAATTGGGCCGCGAAGCCGCTGCGGCTGCTTTGGATTGGGGGGCAAACGACCTGGGAGGGACGCTCATGGATGAGGGAATTGCTCGCAATTCCAGGGAGGCACCCTGCATTTCCGCGGCGGAGCTGATAGGGCTGATAGAAGGGCGGGGAAAGAGAGCGGTGCAGAGAACTACCCTGTACGAAAGAGTATGATCTGCAAAAGACAGCAAACTGCGACGATAAGCTTTACATATTTTGACGATACACTCCCTTATGGTGGGGATCATTAGAAAAATAATAGTCATCTTGTTAATCGCTTTGCAGGCATTCGTTATACCCTGGTCGGCATCGGCCAGTGATGTTACCGTCTCAGGATCATCAACCGTGATGCCCCTGGCCGAGGTTGCGGCAGAGGAATTCAATGTCCTGCAAAAGGATTATGTGGTGACGGTTTCTGCCGGTGGGACGGGAGCTGGAATTCTGGGCATTGCCGAGCGCAAGAATGACATAGCCATGGCCTCCCGTGAGGTAACCGAGGGCGAAAGGCAAAGATTTGGCGGCTCTTTTGAGGAGTTCTTGGTCGGGCTGGACGGCATCAGCCTGGCGGTGAGTGATGAGGTTTATCAGGCGGGCGTTAATGGATTAAGCAGGCAGCAGGTGAGAGATATCTATTCCGGAAACATTACCAACTGGAAGGAAGTTGGCGGCCCTGATAAAGAAATTTACGTGATATCTCGAGAAGAAGGTTCCGGGACCCGTGACACCTTCAATGAGGAAGTATTGGGCAGCAGAGATGCCGAGACGCCGGGGGTTGATACCGTGGCCATGGGCGGGGCCGAGGTCAAGACAGCCATATCTGGAAGCGATAAGGCAATAGGATATCTGAGTTTTAACTATTTGGGTAACGGCGTTCATGGCATAGCCTTTAATGGATTCATGCCGAACTATGATAATATAAAATTGGATCTTTATGAGCTGCACAGGCATCTCTACTTCTATACCTTTGGAAAGCCCTCAGCCGGCGCCCAGTCATTCATAGATTTCGTACGAGGGCCACAGGGCCAGAAGATCGCAGAGGAAGAGGGTTTTATTCCAATCTAATTTTTGGGCAAAATCCCTTTTATAATAGTATGGCAAACCATACCCTAATGAGAGCCGAAAGCATGCTATTGCTATTGTTGCTGTTTTTTATCCTGGCGGGAGCGCCCAGTGAAGCCAGAGAGGTGACGGTTGCAGTTTCGGGGTCCAGCACTGTCATGCCCATGGCAGAGCTCGCTGCCGAGGAGTTCAATATGATACAGGATACCTACACCGTTAACGTAAAATCAGGAGGTAGCGGTGTAGGCATCGTGGACGTAGCTGAGGGCAGATCGGATATTGCCATGAGCTCCCGAGAGATCCAACTGGCAGAGCGGCAGAGATATGAGTCGCCAAAGGTACGTTTTATTGAGCAGACGGTGGGATTTGATGCCATATGCCTGGTAGTAAGTCCGGATGTTTATGACAGCGGAGTAACAGCACTCACCAAAGATGAGGTTAAACAGATCTATGCCGGAGACATAACCAACTGGGAAGATCTTGGCGGGCCGAACACGGAAATATTCGTCATCGGCAGAAGGGCCGGCTCAGGAACCAGAGATACATTCAATGAGATCATAATGGGAAGCCGGGAGGCGGAGACTCCTGCTGTATCCTATGATGCGGGGGAGAGCTCTGAGGTCAAGTTCAGTACACAGCGCAGTGACAACGCCATCGGCTATATGGGATACAGCTTTGTCATGAGGGGGGACACTAAGGTGATTGCTCTGGACGGGGTCGCGCCCACGATTGGGAGCATAAAAAGTGGTGCCTATCCGCTGGCCAGAAAGCTCTACTTTATCACTTTGGGTGAGCCCTCGCCCGGTGCCAAGGCCTTTATAGATTATATCTTGAGTCCAGGTGGCCAGCATATAGCTATAGAGAATGGTTTCATACCGATCTGAGGTGGGCGATTTATGCCTGGCCGCCTTCAGACCGGTCCGGCCAGGAGATTGAGGCAGTACACCTTAAAAGACATGCATTCGCGCCATTGACGGCCATTATTTTTTCGCAGGCGGCTTGAAGCATACGACGGCAAAGCATATGCCCTTTGTATCAGACTCTGATATACAATTACTACTATCTTTCATGCAAGTCAGGGAAAAACTTGATAAATAACCTCAGAGATACTATAACGAATAATAAGAGTGTTTTTAGCTCGATCCACAAATACCTGCAATCTATTGTTGCCAGAAATCCACTTCAAAGGAGATGAATTAAATGCAAATAGGAAATTGGTTTGAAGCCCCTCTGCTTTTCGTTTTGTTGGCCGCCATTGCACTGATGCCCTGGTCCGCATGCGCTCAGCCCTGCGCTGAAGGCTGCCAGTGCCTCACCGAGGCCAAGGCAAAAGAGATATTCGGCGAAGGAAATTTTCAGATGTGCACGACCGCTCCCTGCGGTGAAGAGAGATCACCTACTGGAGCTATGCTTCTTAAGTATTGCTTCAAAGCCAAATGCCCCGAAGGCTGTAGCTGCATGACAGAGGAAAAAGCCAAAGAAATGGGCTACAGTCCCTGCTCCGGTCAGAAGATATCCTGCGGCTATGATGAGAATAAGAGGCCATTGTATTGCTTCTCAGCCGCGAGCCCATGTCCTGCAACGTGCAGATGCTTGACCGAAGAAGAGGCAAAGAAGCTGGGATACGATAAATTCTGCCAGAACCAAAGGATGGAATGCGGCAAAGATGCCCGTGGATACCCGAAATTCTGCTATCAGATTCCAGCCGTCGTCTGTCCCACAGGGTGTACTTGCGCAAGCCGAGAAGAGGCTGCGGCAAAAGGCCTCAAGGACAACTGTCTGGATGACAATGGCAAACCCATTGTCTGCGGGATAATAGATGCCGGGAATGGACTATTCAGGTACTGCTTCAAGACGCCTGAGCCGATGAGGTGCCTGTACGACTACAACCTAGGAAAATGCGTGGGCGGCTGCTCTGCCGGCAAAAAGTGTCAGCTGAATACGATATACCGGGACCCCAAAACCTACGAAGTGACATTCGCAGAGTGCCATTGCAAGTGAGGATACCGGCCACAGGTTTGTGCTAGTCTGGCTAAGTTAGCTGGGCCCATCCAGGAGCCGCAGGTAGTACACCACAGATGCCACCAGCGGCACAAACCCGGCCAGGAGCGCAAAGTTAAGCCCGCTTAAGAGTTAGGTGTTTGTAGCTCACCAGCTCCCGGTAGAGCTGCTCGGCAAGCTGCGGCGAGCTTAAGTTCGTCCGGTATGTCTCGGGCGTGAAGACGCGTACGGCAAAGAAGAGACAGACCAGCCACAGGACAATGGGGCTGACGAAAAGCAGGATGCGAAGCCACGCTTCCGGGCCCTGCACGGCCATGACTTTGCGCAGGTCATGCCTGCCCCCAGGCCGGCGTAAAAAGGCCCGGCCAGTGCCATGGTCGCCCTTAATGAAACTGACTCAGTGAAGAACGCCGCAGTTGGTGCAGCGTCGCCCCAGGGCTCCGTGGCCGTCGAAGTGAACGATGTCGTAGCCGTTCAAAATCTCGCTTCGCAGGCTCTCCACCGTGGGCGGGCGAAGCATCTTCAGGAAGGCAGGTGCCTGCACCCGTCTCAGGCCATTTTGCAGGGCCCACTGGTCGGCCAGGTTGGGCAGGTCCGACAGGTACAATCCGACGCTTACAAAAATTGATAGTTGCGCGCAACTATGCTCAGCCTTTTGCAGATCGCAGGATCAAGAGATTTCTCTTCCGATCAGCATGGAAGGGCTTGACCTCGATGGTCTCCTTCATGCTCGTGACCAGTCTTGAAAAAACTGTCTTGCTTAGCTGCATCTTTTGGCGGCAATCTTTCGCGAACATCTTGCCGCCATTTGCGACCAGGAGGGCTCGGAGGACCGTGGCCCGGTCTGCCTGTGTCTTGGGGTGCTCCTGCTCTTCCTTGAATCGCATGTCGTCTGTGCGCTGTGCTGGTCTCGCCTCGTTTCGTGCTATCGGGTCGGCTTGGGCGGCTATCCGGGATCGCGGCCTGGTACTGGGCATGGGACGCCCGCATGCCAGGGGGGCCGGGCTCCGCAAGACGGCTGCGCTTGCGGTCTCGCTGGTTAGTGTCGCTCGCTGGCTTGGAGCTGCAGGGGCGGCAGGGATGAGGCCGGGGCGGCGTGGGTGGCAGGAATCCGGTCGAGCGGGGATGGCCGGGACGCCCTTGGCTGGAGATCCTTCGGGGAGGCAGGAGGCCAGCTTGGCGACTGCCTTGCGGCTGAGCGGGGATCACGGCGGGTACTGGGCTCAAGGCAAAAGGGCCTATCCGAGGATGAGGCCCTACAGAAGGCCCGAAAAATGAAGGCTGATGATCTTGGTATCAATAAGACCCTAAGAACCGCTCTCCCAATTTTCTACGTCATCTACGAGACTACTTTAAACCAACAACGATACTGGCCCAGCAACAAACATTTATTGATTTAAATCTTAATTTTCTTAATATCCTTTGAAACATCAGGGTATATACTCAATATATGTCCTCTTCTATCTTGGGGATCAGGCAGAACCTCAATTAAGCCTTCATTCTTGGCGCATTTTAATGTTCTATAAAGTTCGTCTTTACTTAATCCCATGTATGTCTTTATAGATGACGTGGTCAAAGAGCCACCATAATCACTAATTAGGAGAATCATTGAATCTACACGCTTTTTTACTTCCTTTCCATGACTTTTCTTTTTGCTCTCTAAAACGATTATGCGCTGCCTGTTCTTCATTAGCTCTTCTCTTAGAAAACAGATTTCGAGCCTGAGCTCCTTAACTTCATCGCGAAGTTCATGAAAGATCGCGTTTTTCAATGAATCAGAAGAATAAGAGGGTGTATCCTCACAAGCATCTGGACCGAATGTAGTAACATTTTCGCGAGATACCTTGCCGGGCACCCTGACACCTCAAACTCGACATAGATCAGATAGATTGCCAATCGTACGCAGTCTAAGCAAATAAATCTTTCTGTATTTCAGTATAAAGTTAATAGGGCAATCAATTCTATTAACACCAATTCTCTTTTATTTTAAATTATTTTATATGTTTACATACATATTGTTTTAGTAAATCGAATATTTTACCAAACAGTGTTCTTTTAATTATTAATTCTGGAAATTTTAGGAGCTAATTGAGGCATGAATGATTGTCAATTTTCTAATAATATTATTTGATAGTATTAGAGAAAGTCTTATTTAGTCAGTTAGCAGAGAATATTTGGGAGAAGGCATGACAACAAAACAGGTTCGTCCCGATCTAGAAAAGATGATATCTTTGGGAAGAAGAGGTATCATCTATCCAGATCATATGGAGAGATGGGAGCAATTTAAAAAAGAGTGGAGTGAAGAGGACTTCGTGTTCTGGGATCAACTAATGGAGAAAATGAAAGTAGATGATGCAGGCACATTGAAGCTTAGCTCGCCACTATCATCAAGTGAAAAAAAATGGTCAAAAAATTTCATTCATAGGGCAGAAGAGAAGGGACTATGCTAGTGTCTCGTCAGCTATGTAATGTCAGATAGGGCCATGATAGTTTGACCCTAGCATCATCTGTGGTGAATATACTTTACGACACTATGATCATGACGAGACACTAGTACATCTTGGCGCATATAAATCTAAGGATACGGTTTTATATATAATCATTGGCAGATACTCTGCAAACGGGGAGTATCATGCCGGGTCCGAAACCATCAGCGATCAACTTGAACGACGTCGAGCGCCAAAGTTTGGAATTGCTTGTTCGTCGTTATACTACAGGACAGCAAAAAGTTATCCGAGCACGGATTGTTTTATTGGGCTGCGATGGGGAAAAATAATCGCGAAATCGCTAATGAATTGGAGGTGTCCTTGGACACTGCTCGATTATGGCGGCAACGATGGCTGGACTTGCAGCTGATCTCTTTGGACGATCTGAGCATTGAAGAACGCTTGGATTGCCTGCCAAGACCTGGAGCACCACCACGTTTAACTGCGAACCAGATTTGTCAGCTTGTGAAAAGAGTAAAAAGAGGGATTTTCTTGCAGGCATAAGACTTGATTACATGCAAAGCTGTTATATGACGCTAATCTCCAGTTTTCTCGGCAAGAGTGAGACTTCAGCACACATACGCCGCATGCATTGAGTTCTATGTCGCCTCTCAAAGGTCTTAAAAATCTATCATTAATTTCCATGGGAAATGAAGGGGTTAAAAAACTTATACACTAATTTAAATATCAATTATAGTGAATCTTCGCGGAGCGAATACGACGATTTGCTGCAGCTAAAGTCGGGCGTGATGAATAGATCCTCTAGGTCTATAGATATAAATCATTTTTAAAAAAGAGAAGCAGTAATTAGTTAATGAATAATTCTTAATATGAACTATCCATAGAGCTAAATTGGTCGTCTTCGCTCAGCGATAGATTAAAGTGGCTAAATATCTATAACTCTTATTTATTGAGATTAAATAAGAATATTCGATCACAGGGTTGCAGGATGTCTATTTGCGAGATGTGCGAACTGATTTATGCTCGTTCTATATGAAAAAAATTTATATATAATAGCTTAAAGGACATCGAACCGGAGAAAAGATTTATATACTAAAAAAGTCATTATTATGTATTCAAGCATTTGCTGATCAAGAAATTTGCCCTTGGGAAGAAGGTTGCGACTTAGGGAGGGAATAACATAGGACGACCAAGGAAAAATAGGGAACTACTGATTGGCAGGGCAGGAAGAAACGCAATTGAGAGCGAAGACATCGCAAGGGATGCTATCCGATGGGAAAGACGAAAGCAAACGATAGAGAAACTCAGGAGTGAATAGCAAGCTGCAAGAATATCATTCGATTTAACTAAAAGGAGAAGGTAAACGGCTCAGTTGGTAGATAGCACGGAATTGAGGGTAGTCTATTCTGAGCCGTTTATTCATTAAATATCATTATGTATAGTATTTAAACATTATCCATATTTTGTTTAGGTCATAGAACATGAAGCTAATCGCAGTGGATATAACTGGTCTTCTCCATGGCATTTGGTGGGCATTGTCTCGCGATGGATCCGTCCTAT
Source organism: Methanothrix sp. (assembly GCA_049663825.1). Classification (GTDB taxonomy): domain Archaea; phylum Halobacteriota; class Methanosarcinia; order Methanotrichales; family Methanotrichaceae; genus Methanothrix. The sequence continues at coordinate 59,585 of JBATEC010000183.1, forward strand.
GGCTCTATGCTTCTGGAGACTTTACATCTAAAGTCGGTTCTGCAACTAGCCACTGGATGGCAACTGACAGGATGGAGGTAATCTCCGCAGGGTAAAATCACTTCTTTTCATCCCACAGCGCTCATATACACCCTATAATCCGACCGGCCTGGAGTTCCATTACCGTCCCTCCATAACGATATGGTTCTTCCTCGGGCCACAAATATGCAGATTGGATCGGCGGTTATCAATTCCATTATGATTGATGTGGTCTGCGCATTCGTCCTCTTTTAAGGGTCTCCCTAAGATCCTTTCTAAAATGATGAGGTGCATATGAATGCGTTTTCTCTCTCCAGTTGATCTATCGGTACTGGCTGCATAATAGTTGGTATTGTGTTTTCCAACCTTTACGACAAACCACTTGATATTCGCCAAATCGCTGTCTATCTCATCTATGAGGGCGGTTTTTCTTTGTGTTAGTTTTATCTCAATAACGACCTCGCGCGCATGGCGCAAAGATCGTTCTGCTGAACTTGGAACCATTTCCTAACCACCTCATTAATTTAACTGTATTAATATATTCTTACTATATTTTTCTCTTTTTTAATATATTCTTCTCAAGAAAGCCAGCAAAATCAAGCTGAAATTCTTTCAGCTTTTAGATCTTAAGATATACCCTCAAATACTTCCTATTTCCTGGAAGTAATTAAGCTATTTATTTTAAACTCAAAACCAACTTTCGTTTATTAAGATGGTACTCCTTGACCTCTATATCATACATGACTGAAAGCAATTCCGAAAAGCGATTTTCGGGAAAGTGCATCCTTTTGCCTAAAACATCCTTCGCGAAAATCTTGCAGCCGTTGGCCGCCAGGAGAGCTCGGAGCACTTTCTCTCTATCT
>JBATEC010000184.1:0-20595 GCA_049663825.1 Methanothrix sp.
CAATATTTAAATGGAAGTACAAAATGGATAAAATGGCGGGAGGGATTGTTGTTGATATGGATGGTGGGGTATTGGTATGTTAATTTGGAACTGTAACACTAGGATACGGCCAGATTCCCAATGCAGGCTTCGTGCCGCCCGGCATGATGGCATTCAAGGAGACGGCCAAGCTGAAGTACAATCTCTCCAAGGCGAAGAGCATTCTTGAAAGCGCCGGATACAAGGACTCCAATGGAAACGGCATCATGGAAGGCAAAGACGGCAAAGACATAAAACTTACAATCCTCACAAGGACCGACTACCAGCGGACCTCTGAGCTTACACTGGAGTACCTGAAGCTTCTTGGAATCGACAGCGAGCTGAAGAATGTGGATTCGAGCACCTGGATCAAGCAGAAGGATGCCGGCGAGTACGATCTGACCGTTACCAGGTCCACACCATGGGGAATGCTCATGCACGCCAACTGGGGCACGGGCTACTTCGATTCCCGCAGAACGGGCGAAGGCGTATTGCATGTGCTTGACGATCCCGTCTTCCTCAAGCTGTGCGACGATATTCTCGCTGCCACCAGCGATGACCAGCTGCAAAATTATGCCTACGAGCTGCAGGACTACTATGCAGAGAATCTGCCGGCCATTGCCCTTTACTGGAATAAAGTGGAGACGCCCACTAACAGAGCCTGGCAGGGCTGGTACTCCGATCCGCTCTACGGCATATTCAATGTGGACAATTTCCTCTCTGTGGAGAAGAAGCAATGAGCCGGTGGACGGATCAATGGAAGAAGTTCGTCAGAGAGACCAGCTATGTGCATGACCTCAAGGAAGAGAAGATATCCAACGACCAGTTCTGGAGGAGCTACGGGATCTATGACAAGATTCTCATGCATTCGGGATATCCGGGGGAGATCCTTTCCAAAATCTCCTCCTTTATTTCTCCAAAAGCAACATTTCTAGACATCGGTGCAGGAACCGGGGCCTTTGCCATCCCTCTTTCTCGGAAAACCATCCAGACAATTGCCGTCGATTCATCGGCATATCAATTGCAGATCTTATCGGAGAAAGCCCGCCAAGAGGGTTTGACGAATATTTTCACTATTGAAAAAGAGTGGAAAGATGTGCAGCCCTCTGAGATTTCTTGTATGAATGTCTCGGAAGCCGGTATTTCCGGAGTTGAGAATTCAGGAGTCGATTATTCCCTGGCGGCCTACAGTCTCTTTGATGAGGATATCGAAAAATTCCTTACCAAGATGATTGATGTCACCAAAAAGGGGATATTTATAGTCTTTCGAGGAGAAGGCGTTGACTCGTTGAACGAATTTGCTTACGGGCCAAGGCCGTACGCAGATTACCTCTGCCTGCATCACATCCTGAAAGATATAGGCTACCAGTTTGATGTAATTTTATTTCAGAGAGATTATTCAATTCCCATCGACCTGTTGTTCAAGGTGTACCGGTCCTCCAAAAAAGGCCGCGATGAGCTGCTCGGCCACTTGAGCAGGGAAGGCAGACTGCAAGAGAGAGCAGACGGAAAATGGGCGGCATTCTCGGCAAAAGATGCACTCCTCTACCGGATTCGCTGAAGGGAGTTTACGACATGTCCCTAACGACAAAGAGGTGGAGCAGATACATTATCGCCATCGTTATCATCTTCTCTTTAAACTTCGTCATTCCCCGAGCTATGCCCGGCGATCCGCTCACCAACCTTCTGGGAGAGGATGTCGTATTGACGGACAGCTCCGTGACCAAGCTCCGAAGCGAGATGGGCCTGGACAGGTCTTTTTCCCAGCAATATCTGGATTACTGGAGGGGCATCCTGCACCTGAACCTGGGGTATTCCTTTCACCTGCATTCGCCCGTCTCTGAGATCATATACCCACGTATGAAATGGACGCTGCTCTTGGCCTTGCCTTCACTTCTCATGGGCGGCGTGTTAGGCACTTACTTGGGAGCGCTCGCCGGCTGGAGGAGCCGCAGCAATAGCCAGAAGATGCAGACTGCATTTTTCCTGACGCTCTATTGCACTCAACCCTACTTTCTCTGCTTGCTGGCCCTCTATCTGCTCTCCTTCAAGCTTGCCCTTTTTCCTTTGAAGGGATTCTATGCCACGGGATCGGCAGCGGACATTGCCCACCATCTTTTTCTGCCCATCATGTTGATGACGCTCTTTTCCCTGTCTCGCAACTACATGATCATGAGAGGAAGCGTACTATCGGAAAAGAGCAGCCTCTATGCGGCCTATGCCCGGGCCAAGGGGCTCTATGATGATGAGATTTTATTTAGACATGTCTTCAAGAACTCCCTTCTTCCTATTATCACTCTCCTGGCCATGGATTTCGGCTTTATCCTGAGCGGGGCGCTGTTCGTCGAGATCGTCTTCTCCATGAACGGCATGGGCAACCTCATCTACGATGCTCTTCTCTCTCGGGACTATCCGGTTCTGCAGGGATCTTTTCTCATTATCACACTGATGGTGGTTTCAGCTAATCTGCTGGCCGATCTTCTCTACAGCCGTCTGGACCCGCGGGTGAGGTGGCAGTAATGCCCGATGTGACGAAGTCTCCCCGTGGGGGAATGTTTCTGTTTTTGTCTTTTCTGCTAATGGCCGTATTCTCTCCGGCACTGGCTCCCTACGACCCCTGGCTGAGGTTTGAGCCCTACTCTCCACCGGACCATGAGCATCTTCTGGGGACAAACGACATGGGACACGATATACTCTCCGAGCTCATCTACGGATCGAGAGTATCGCTGATAGTGGGCTTTGGGGCGGCCCTCATGGCCACGCTCATAGGCACGATCGTGGGTCTTCTTGCCGGTTACTTCAAGGGCACAACTGATGAGATCCTCATGGGGATAACGGATATTTTTCTCATGATCCCCCAGATCCCATTGATAATCGTATTGGCCGCATTCCTCCGGCCCAGCTTCTGGCTGGTCGCCCTCCTCATGGGCTCTTTGTGGTGGACCTCCACGGCCAGAGTGGTTCGCAGCAAAGCCTTGCAGGTCAGGGAGATGGGCTTTGTCCAATCCTCAAGAGCATTGGGCTTCTCAGATCGGCACACCATATTTACCGATGTTCTGCCCAATGTATTCCATGTGATTATGCCCAAATTTCTGCTTTCCATTGCCTCAGCCATGATAGCTGAAGCCTCCATATCCTTCCTGGGTCTCGGAGATCCCACGATGAAGAGCTGGGGGATGATGATCAACTTCGCATTCACTCGCGGCGGCTTCATAAACGGTTACTGGTGGTGGTACATGACTCCAGGGCTATGCATTACCCTTTTCGTGCTATCCATAGTCCTCATGGGCTTTGCCATGGAAGAGCAAGAGCAAGCAACGCTGAGGTTAGAATGAATTCTTCCCGAACCACCACAGAACCACTTCTTCTAATTGAGGGACTGTCTGTAAGCTTCGAGACACCGCTGGGCCGGGTTAAGGCAGCAGAGGACGTATGCCTTGAAATGAAAGATGGAGAGACACTGGCGCTTGTGGGTGAAACCGGCTGCGGCAAGTCCGTGGTGGCGGGCGCCATAATGCAGCTTCTGCCCCATAATGCCTGTGTGCAGGGCCGGGCCGCCTTTGCGGGCAGGGATCTTCTCGGCCTGAACGAGAGGGAGATGGCGCGCATAAGGGGTAGCGAGATTTCCATTGTATTTCAAAATCCATCTTTAGCCTTAAACCCCATCATGCGAGTGGGTGAACAGATTGCCGAGATGCTGCAGGTCCATAAAGGCATCTCACGCAATCGGTCTTTGCAGATGGCTGAAGATATGCTCGGCCGCCTGGGCCTGGCGGAGAGGGAGAAGGCGAGGATGTACCCGTTCCAGTTTTCGGGAGGCATGAATCAGAGGGTGATGATCGGCACGTCCATGATTCTCTCGCCCCGGATCATAATAGCAGACGAGCCCAGCAAAGGCCTGGACGGCACTTTAGCGGGGGAGGTAATGGCGGAGATGACAAGGATCAAGGATCAAATTGGCGCCTCTCTTCTGCTCATCACTCATGATCTCTTGCTGGCTAAAGATGTATCCGATAGGGTGGCGGTTATGTACTGCGGCGAGATTGTGGAGATAGGCAAGAGCCAAGAGATCTTCTCAAAGCCGCTTCATCCCTACACTATTGCCCTTTTAAGCTGCCTTCCCGAAAGAGGCTTTCAGACCATACCGGGAAGCTCCCCCTCCATGATAAATCCGCCCGCCGGATGCAAGTTTCATCCCCGCTGCCCGCAATGCCGGGAGAAATGCAGGAGGAAGCCGAAGATGACAAAAGTCGAGGGCAAGGGAGAGGTCCCAGGCAATGAAGAGTGCACAGGCAGGGAGGTGAGATGCTGGCGATACTGAAGGCACAAGATGTGGGCAAAGCCTATGAATCAGGCCTGATCTTCAAAAAGCGGCACGTTGTTTTGCAGGGCATATCACTCGCTGTGGATGAGGGAAAGACTCTGGGTTTAATGGGAGTCTCAGGCTCAGGCAAGACCACACTGGGAATGATGCTGGCCGGTCTGGAAAGGCCCACCTCGGGAAGGATTTTCTTTGCCGGGAAGGACCTCTCGTCTATGCGAGGCCTGGAGTTTTCGGCTTTTCGCAGGCAGGTGCAAATGGTCTTCCAGGATCCGGAGGGCTCTTTGAATCCCAGGAAAAGCATTGAACGGTCCATTCATGAGGTTTTGGGCCTCCTAAAAATTCCACCCAGAGAATGGCGGGATAGGACTGGAGAGATCTTAGAGACGGTAGGCCTGTCCGAGGAGTTGCTCTGCCGCTATCCTTTCCAGGTCTCGGGCGGACAGTGCCAGAGATTGGCTCTGAGTAGAGTGTTGCTCCTCCACCCTAAGGTTATAATCCTGGATGAGCCCACCTCCGCTCTGGATATATCTGTGCAGGCTCAGATCCTCAATCTCCTCAAGGATCTGCAAAGAGATCTGGGCCTGGCCTATCTGCTTATCTCTCATCAGCCCGAGGTGATCAAGTTCATGGCTCATGAAACGATCATCCTTGAGAGTAAAAGGACCTCTTGAGGAAAATGCGTAATTGAATTTTGCAGGAATGCAATTAGTTATTCCCTTGTTTGTTTTATATAACTTATGTTCTATCGGCAAAAACGCATCCCATTCAACAAGTGAGGATAAGGCGGACAGCTTATCACCACGCGTCAGAACCTTTTCATTATATTCTTGCAAGACAGAAAAGTGATGCTGAGATGGATATGAACACCATAATCAGCACCAATGAGCCAATTTCGCTGCATCCCATGTCGCCAATTCCTGAGGGTCATCTTTTGGGCCCAGAAGTTATTGATATCGATTATAAAATAAACCAACGTTTTAGCTTCGCTGCTTTGCGCCTTCGCGTGAGACCGTACCATGTTGAATCTCACGTGAAGATGGCTTTAATTAGGCCTGGATGCACTAGTGCAGCAACTGAACCTCACGCGAAGCCTTGATTGGCGCGAAGAAGACAACCATTGGATCCCATGATTGTGATATTAAGTCGCTTTTTAGAGTTGAGCGTATAGACTCAAATCTCCTATTTATACGATTAGATAGTAATTGGCTAATGATATGCTAAAGACCACCACTTGCCATTCAAGATCATTTGCATCGATATGTAGAGAGGCACAAAAGGTATGACCAAGCACTTCGAAGTAGTCCGCCGCGACGGACCGGCCCGCATGGGAAAACTGCTTACAGAGCCGCAGATCAGCACCCCAGCCCTGATCACCAAGGACGATTACGTCTCGGCAGGCAGCGTCTACAGCTACGCAACCCTTCAGGATGCCATAAATGCCGCCGAGGCTCTGCGGGATCAAAAGAAGCTGGCCATACTACCCTTTGTGCCCGCAGCACTTCGCTCCGAGCCTGCCCTGGAGCTGCCGCCCCTTGAATTGGCGGGCCCCAAGGGCGTAATGGTCCATCCCCTTAGCGCAACGATGCCGGAGAAAGCCGATGTCTACGTGCTGGGCAGCGCTGGGGCTTTGAAAAATCCCAGAGATCTGGTGGCCGCCGTGGTGGGCGTGCGAGAGAAGATCGCACCGGACACGGCTCTTTATGCCCCCGCCCTGGCAACGCCCGCCAATCTGGCCTTGCTGGTGTATCTGGGCATCGATTTGCTGGACGGGACACGTGTCCTGGCCGACGGCCTGCTGGGCCGCTACCACACCCGCGATGGCGTTTGGAAGGCGGCGGAACTGGTGGAGCTGCCCTGCCGATGCGAAAGCTGCCGGGAGATGGCTGCGAGCGGAAGGAAGGCAGAGCTGCTTATTGCCCACAATCTGCAAAAGCTGGAAGAAGAGCTGCTCGCCGTTCGTGAGGCGATTCGCTCCGAGAACATACGCGAATACGTCGAGCGGCAGGTGCGCGTAACTCCGGAGCAGACGACGGCCCTGCGCCTACTGGATGGCGAGCACCAGTACTTGGAGAAGAGGACGCCTCAGAGCCGGCGCAGCACATTTTATGCCAATTGCGCCGAATCCTTGCAGCGGGTGGAAGTCACCCGCTTTGCCGAGAGGGTGATCAACCGCTACAAGGCACCAGAAAGCGATGTCTTGCTGCTCCTGCCCTGCTCAGCAAAAAAACCCTACTCCTTCTCCCGATCACATAGACTCTTCGCCGAGGCAGTGGGAGGCCACCGCCGCTATCTGCATGAGCTGATATTGACCTCGCCACTGGCCCTTGTGCCACGCGAACTGGAGGATGCCTATCCCGCCGCCAGCTACGACGTTCCAGTCACCGGCCGCTGGGACAGAGAGGAGAGGGCGTGGCTGACGGGCTGTTTGCAGGCCTACCTCAAGAAAAACAGGTACGCCAAAATCGTGGCCCATCTCGAGGGAGAGCTGGAACAGACGGTAAAAGAGAGCGGCCTTGATGCCACATTTACCGGGGGCGGCACCAAAGGCCCGGCCCTGGACCGCCTCGCTGGGGCGGTAAGCGAAGCCTGCCGGGACGCGGCGCGCCTGCCCGATCTGCGCCTCCTCCGCTACCGGGCCCATGCTGATTACTACTTCGGAGAGGGAGCCGGCGATCTTCTCCTGGAAGGAAAGATCATAGTGAAGGGGCGGGAGATTCAGGATGAAAAGAAGAGGTCCCTGGCAGCGACCACGCCCAGCGGCATGATCGCCCTCTCTCTGGCCGGAGCAGCCCGGCTGGAGCCGCTGGGGCGCTATATCGTCAAGATCGGCGACTTCCTGCCCAAGGGCTCCTTGCTGGCGCCAGGTGTTGTGGACGCAGACGAGCAGATCCGGCCGGGAGACGAGGTAATAGTGGTAGGAGAGAAAGCCTTCGGCATAGGCAAGGCCAAGATGTCTGGCTGGGAGATGAAGGCATCCCGCCGGGGCGTGGCTGTGGAGATAAGGCACATCAAAGGAAAGTAGAGAGAAGGCGGAAAGAAAGTCGCAGCATCATGCGTGGCATTGTGCATCTTGATGCTGCATCCTGCATTCTGAAAAGAGAATACCTCAGCATCGTTTTTATGATTTTTCAAGCATCAGTTTATTTTCAAGTAAAGGCTATATTTCCTTGATGTCCCGCCAACCGAGTGCAAAGCAAGGCAAAGAAGTGAGTGGACACAAGACCCTTCGCCAGATCATTCAATTCTACATGATTGACTTTCAAACGCCTCTGGGAAGATCCATCGATCTATTCATCATCACACTTAATTTGCTGGTGGTTGCTCTCTTTGTGCTCAACACTTACGATATATCCACCAGCCAAAGAGAGATACTCGGTAGACTGGAAAACGCTGTGGTGGCCATCTTCATCCTGGAGTATTTCCTCCGGCTCTACGGCGCACCCCACCGATGGAGCCACGTTAAGGATATCTACAGCATCATCGATCTGGTGGCCATATTGCCCACTCTGATTCTCATAGCCCTTCCAGCCACCTTCTTCGTCCATGATATCAGGTTTATCCAGACCCTAAGAGTGCTAACGGTATTCAGAATATTCAGATTCCTGCGCTTCATCTCCCAAGACCATCTGCTCTTCGGCACGATAAGCCAGGGAATGATTAACGTCGCCCGGCTGGTATTGAGCATAATCATAATTTTCTTTGTCTATTCCGGATTGTTCTATTTTGTGGAAAGCCCCATCAATCCTGATGTGCAGAATTTCGGGGATGCGTTTTACTTCACCGTGGTTGCCGTCTCAACTGTCGGCTTTGGAGACATCGTGCCCGTAACCCAAGCAGGCAGGCTGGTCACGGTGGCCATGATAATCTCCGGTATCATCCTCATTCCCTTCCAGGCAGCCAGGATCTTCCGGGCCTGGCTGACCACGGAGCGCGAAAAAAAGATGCAAATCTGCCATGGTTGCGGTTTGGACAGACATGATGCCGATGCCAGGTACTGCAAAAAATGTGGCGAAGCCCTACCTAGCAGCGACGAGAGCTGATGCCTTCTTCCGCTGCAACTCTTCAGATAGAATTCTCCTTTGCAGAATTCTCTTTTATCCTCGATCCACCCGGAGGCAGGAACTGCACCATCTGATCTACTGAGGCGACAGATTTCAGGAATGCTCTGTCCTCCACCTTCTCAGAGAACTGCCTGTAAATCTTCTTGGCCAGATCATCGGCATTCAGCTCGCCCGGCTCGATCTCCACCACTGGATCGGCTTTCGGCTTAACTGCCGAAACCGGCCCGCCAACGAGAATGCCGTCGGCTATGCCCATGGCCAGGCCTAAAGGCGTATCTTTAAAGTAAGTGCGCTCCCCGCGAATGACGAAAGCGCCCTTCTTTAGAAATTCACCAGACTCCGGAGTCTTGCTGACCTGATCGCCCGTGATCATGTAGCAATCGGCTGCCACAAGTCCGCCTTTCCAGACAGAGGAATAGCTAACGGCAAACTGGGCCGCCTCTTGCAGAGTGCTCTCGGGGACAGGATCGCCTTCCGTCTTGATCACAGTAAGAGGAGCGCCGGGAGCGTCCGTATGAAGGACGAGGTCGCGCCTTTCCATATATTTGGTGTAGATCTCCTCGTTGCCCTCCGAATCCCTTCCCCCCAGCACCATAAATCCGTCCGAGGAGAAAAACCAGCGGAACCTCTCATACCACTTTGGCTTGCGCCTCCTGTAAAAGGAAACAGGGCGAGGCTTCTTGGACGCGACCTTTCCTGCCCGAAGCTGCTTCGTGACGGCCAGAGCTTCTTTTGCGCCGCCCCCTTTTCTGGCCATCTCCTTGGCCTTCTCGTAGTACCTTTGCGCATTCTGGGGAACGGTAAGGCTGGCGTGCAGATCCAGCTCCACTCCCCCCAGCAGGACTCGCATCTCGCCCTGCCCGTCCAATGAGAGGATGGTCTTGGCCTGAGGCAAACCCGAGCCGCTGATCTTCTCCCAGATCTGATTGTAGGAAAAACCCTTGGCTTTGGCCCCGGCCACTAAGCGCAAAATCTGCTCCACGCTGCCGTAAATCTGGTAGACCAGCTCGCCCTTGCCGATGAAAGCCTTCTCCTGGGCCTCGAACTCCTCAATCGCCTTTTGCTGTACATCGATGCGACGATCCAGGGGGTCTTTCTTCCGCTCTTCGTCCACCTCTTTTTCTACGAAGAACGCATCAACTGCCTCACTGAAAGTGGCAAAGCGCTTTTTCTCCAGGCCCTCGTAGATCTTAAGAGGCCGGGAGAGGACATCCACCGGCTCGCCGTTATCGAGAACGATGTGCGGATCGAGAGTGTCATTCAAAAAGACCTCTCGCAAAGCCTGATGGACCCGCTCGATCTCCTCAGGAACCAGATCCGCGGCAGGCTTATTCTTATCCACTCCCGCCACCAGGCAAACCTCCTCACCATAGGTTCCGCCCATGTTCAGTCCCCGCACGATGGATCGAACCAGGTCCTGACCGGCGGTGGCCAGCCAGGCCGATAGCTCTTCCCGAGAAATGGTTCTGGGGTCGAGCTGGCCGGGATGGTAGAGGTACTTCTCGCCGGCGGCCATTTTGCTGCCCCGGTAGACCATCTTCTTGAGCATGGAGAGGATCTGCCTGTTCTCATCGAGCAAAATCATGCTGCCTTTGGGAAACAGCTCAATAACAAGATAATGGCGAGAGCCGCTGCGCTCCACAGCGATCTCCATAACCCGGTCCAGGTCGTGCTGCAGGATCTCGACAATCCTGCCCCCGGAAATGCGGTTCCGGAGCATGGTGGGAAATTGAGGGGGCGTTTTGGAGGCAGGCCGCAGCCCTTTAGTGATATTGACCCTCTTTCCGGCCACGAGGAGCAGATCCAGCCTGCCTTCCGCGGGCGAGGCAACAGAGAGCCAGATCTTGTCCGAAGACTGCTGGTAGGCCTTGCCCATAAAGCCGCCCAGGATCCGGTCGGATAGCTCCGCAGCCATGGCGGCGACGTCCACATTGCTCATCGCCTTCTTCATGAGTGAATCCTCCGAGATCAATCGATAAATAGTTGCGGATGCCTGGAGTTGAGAATACCTGAGAAAATCTTGAGGATATAATGCAGCGCTTTTTAGTGGATCTGATGCTCATGCATCTAGGAAGGTGGCTGCGGCTCCTGGGGCAGGATGCTGCTAATCCGGAAGGCGGCAGCGACAATGAGCTGCTACTCCAGGCAAAAAACGAGAGCCGGACTATTATTACCAGGGACAAAGAACTCTTCCGGGCCTGTACGGGTGCAGGCGTAAAATGCGTGCTCATCCGATCCTCGGCGATTTCCGATCAGCTCATGGAGATGGCCGATGCTGGCGTGCCCTTGCGGCTTGATCCCCAGAGGTGCACGCTATGCAACAGCCTTCTGGAAGAGATGGAAATGCTCGGGGTGAAGAGATGGAAATGCCAGGCCTGCAAAAAGCTCTACTGGGATGGCGGCCACTGGCAGAAGATGGAAAAGATGCTGCAGGCTATTCGCTCGCGAATGTCGCCAGGAGATCAAGCCTAGAAGATTCTCTTCTTGGAGGCCTTCTGCCTCACCTGGACCTGGCCCCTCGTTTTCAGGTAGTCGGCCATCTGCAGGTTTTCTGCCCCCATCGACCATAGGTGGGAACCGTTCAGGCAGAACTGGGGCTGGTAACTATATTGACTGCCCGGCACGGTAAACTGATCGGCCGGTGTGAGTGCCGAAGGTACGGCATCCAGGGTGGACTCCAGCAGGCACCAGCGTCCGGACTCATTCTGGTAGACCACCCAGGCATGGCCGAATGATCCGTCCGGTGTGGAGACAGTACCCAAAACCATGCGCACGCAGTGCTCAGAGATGCCGCTGGCTAAAAGAAGAGTGGCCAGCAGGAAAGATGAATCCTCGCAGTCGCCTTTGTGCAAGACGAGCGTCTCCTCGGGAAAGAGCCAGAAGTCATCCAGGCCGAAGGTGCTTTTGTCTGTGACATACTGCACATCAGTCGCCACATAATTCCAGATCTTCCAGGCTCGCGAGTCAAAGGTGCCGGCCTCGCGAACCGAGGGAAGGCCGATATCCTGCAAAGCCCTCTGGATAACCTCGCTATTAGTGGAGGAGAGCCAGGCCCGAATGTCGGTGGGAATGTAGAGGCCCAAATTGCCGATGACCGCTCTTTTATCCCACATAACCGTATCTCTGATAATTGCGTTCCCCGCCCAGTTAAAGCCAGTAGCCATCTAGTATCCACCCCAAATCTGGTATAATAATTTTAGCTAGTTATATTTAAAATTTTGCATCATGTGGTTAACGCTATATTATTGGCGAGCATTTTAGGCAACATGGCCCGAGATCTGAATGAGAGGGACCTGCAGATTTTAATAAATCTGGTTCCGGAACTGGAAGTGCTGCAGAAGAAGGGAATTGAGATTGAATACCTGAATATTCTGCCACCTGTAGCCAATCACCACTCCAGGAGCGTGCTGGAGTTCGAGCAGCGGCTCAAGAGGCTCCCTGACGAGGACATGCGCTACCTGGCAGACCTGGTCCTGGATGGGACGGAGAACACCGGCTGCCTGCGTCCAGATTTTGCCGAGGCATTCTTTGTCATGGCCGGGCAGAGGCTTGGCGAGAGCGTAGCCGACCGGCTGCGGGAGGCGTACGAGGAAGGCGGAGAGTGCGGGGGATAGAAAACATCTGAGGAAAATGCAATTGGAGCGGCGGGCAAGCTCTGGGACGTGCGCCAGCTGGCGTGAGCGGGACCGCCCGAGCGCGTTCTCGCGCTCGGGGTCACAAGAAAGAAATTCTGGATGCATGACTGGCCGTCCGGGATGGGCCGAGCAGAAGTGTGGTTAAGTCCCGGTGTGAGATCAATCGTCCCCAGGCAGCAGACGCGGTTACGTCTGTCGCTTATGGCGTTCCGATTTTTCCTGCAGCAGCAACTGGGCATCCGCATGCATGCTGCCCAGCTTTTTGGTTATGGGATGCTGCGGCCCGTACTCCTGCTCCGCCAGCCCTTTGATCCGCCAGATCTCGGAGAGAAGCTTGCCGATCTCTTTCGTTACGTATTTGCGATTTTGCTCAGTCATGGGTCGTGCAACTCCGTCAGGTCCTTCAATGCCATCTCCTAAAATCGCCCTCGCATTTTACCTTTTTCGTGATATTCAGATGCCATGAGTGATATTTTGTCTCCTATCGCCTCGCCCGCCTTGCGGTACTGCGTCTCTATCTATCTTCCAGGGTTGGATAGCCTCTTATCCACTCGCCATGTAGCACTGCATTAAGATCCTTCATCATGGGATGATCGATAGCCCCCAATTTATCCCTGTTCTTCAGATAGAATAGCACGCAAAAAAGCTTCTGGGAGGACTCCCATGCCGAGTCCGGTGAGTGGATGAAGACCTCCTGGATGGACAGCTTCCTCTTGGGCAGGGTGTAGTAATTATCTCGCAGGCCCAGCTTTATCCCGTAATCTTCGTAAGCTGAAAATGAGGTGAATGTGGCGTCCTGCGGCCTCAGGCTCTTGAAGAGCACGCTGTTTTCGTAGCTCTTGATGAGCAGGGCCTCACGGGGCACAAGGCGCAGCACCTGGTATTCCAGGAGCGCAGTCAAGAAATCCTTGAGCTCCGGCCAGACGATGTAACTCATGGGCAGGAAGTGCGGCCCCTCAGGTGCCTCCATCTGCCACGAGATGATCAAGAAGATTGCTATTATTGAGAAAAAGCGGGAACTTCCATTCATCCCCGCCATCCGTTTTGCAGAAAAATATCAAAGAGTTATTCAGTAGGTGCTCAGCTCGCCTCTAAACAACATCTGCTGCAGCTTGGGAATGTTGGCCAGCCAGTCATCCAAAATCTCCGTGGCCCCCGCCTCCAGCACCTTCATGTCCGCGCCTTCTTTGGGCACGATCTGCACGCTGGCGATATGCGGCTCGTCGATGGGCTTTCCGATCTGCGAGAGAATTTTAATGTAGACCTCTTCAATGCCCTGCACCTCGGCGGCTATCTGCCGGGCTGCCTCCGTGCTGAGCAGGTTGTAGATCTTGCCCACGTGGTTGATGGGATTCTTGCCGCAGGTGGCTTCCAGGCTCATGGGCCTATTGGGTGTGATCATGCCGTTGGCCCTGTTTCCTCGCCCTACTGCTCCATCGTCTCCCATCTCAGCGGATGTGCCGGTGACTGTGATGTAGACCGAGCCCTGGTCGATGTTGTCGGCCACATTCATCTGCGCATTTACTTTTCGCTGCGTGAACTGCTTGGCATACTCAACGATGTGCTCCACGATGGCATTCTTCGTGTCCACATAATCCTTGAGATGCGCCACATGCTTGTCGACCATGGCACAGGCAATGGTCAGATTAACGACATCTCCCTGGCGCATGCCCATGACCTTGATGTCCTCGCCTATGGCCGGAACGCTCTTCTTGAGCCTCATCAGCTCGCGCTCGGTATTGAAGACAATGTTCTCAGTCTCAGAGAGTGGCGCATATCCCACGCCGAATGATGTGTCGTTGGCGGAAGGAACCTTGCGTCTGAAGACGTCCCGCAGATCGGATGAGCCCATGCCTATCTTGGCATCAAGGATGACATGATTGTTGACGTCCAGATTGGAGAGCGACTCGCTCAAAAGCTTTCTTCCGGCCTTGATGGCAATGGTGTCCACAGGAATCTCCACGTCCTTGAAGACTCGGGTGGCGCGTCCCGTGAGAAGGATGTAAAGCGGGCAGATGACCTCGCCGCCACCAAAAGCAGGCTTGGACCGGCCAGCTACGATCTGCGTCTTGTCGGTGTTGTGATGCAGCACCGCTCCAAATCTATCAAGGTATTCCTGGCAAAGGGCCCGGCTGATGGATTCGGCTAGGCCGTCCGCCACGCTGTCCGGATGTCCAATGCCCTTGCGCTCTACCAGCTCGATCTCCTGTTGCTCCAACGGTCTTTGATTGAGGCGTTCAACCTTGATATTTCTCTTCATGACCAATCCTCTGAATATGATCGTATTACGAATCTCTGAAACCTTAGTGAAATTCGATATATTATTAAGGCTTTGCACCTGCTTTACATTTTACTGCGTAAGTCCCACGCGCCACTTGAGCATCCGATCCTCTACCACATAGCGGAAGGTGCGATCTATGGCCAGTCCCAGCAGACCCAGCACAATCATGTACATGAATACCTCATCCATGCGGTAATGGCCGTAAGAGTCCCAGATCTTGAATCCTAGACCATTCTTGCTCACCCCGAACATCTCGGCGGCCACAAGACACATCCAGGCAATTCCCATGGCGATCCTTATGCCGGCAGCGATGGAGGGCAAAGCATAAGGCAGAGCGACATATCTTATCAGATCAAGATCCTTAGTAGCACCCAAAACTTTAGCCGATTCGACATACACCCTGGGCAGGCTCTTAAATCCCACATAGGTGTTGGTCAATATGGGAAAGACCGCTCCGATAAAGATAATAAAACCTGCGGCTGTGTTGGTTATGCCAAACCAGATTATGGCAAACGGAATCCAGGCCAGTGGTGGAATGGGGCGCAATATCTCCACAATCGGATCCAAAATATTGTCAAAAAGCTTGAACCATCCCATGATCATTCCGACGGGCAGAGCAATTAGAAGACCACCTGCCATGCCGATGGCAAAATGAATAGAGCTTACCGGCAGATCCTCGGTGAGAATCGACAGCCAGTTTTCCAGAAAAGCTTCAACAACCTGAAGAAAACTGGGCAAAGTCAGTTGGTCATTAACCAGAAAGGCAGCCGTCTGCCAGATTACTATCAACCCAAAAATGGAAAGGACGGAAATGCCCTGATTTCTCAGGACATTCAAGGTCCTACTGACTTTTTTCTGCACCTAATACCCTCTCGTAGAGACTGGTGTCGAAAAGATCCTTCGCGGTCAGCTCTCGCTTAGTATACTTCATCTTGTAGTCGACCTTTGCGTACTCAACCGTCGATGGTATCTGAACATTGGGGTCGCTGACCCACTTGCCATCCCAGTTCTTTACGGAATGCTCAACTTCCGTGAGGTTCGCTTTGGTCTTCTTGGCATATATCTGTGCGGCCTCATCAGGATGAGCATTGATGTATTCGGTCGCCTTGATATGGGTCTTGATGATCTGCTCTACCAATTCCGGCTGCTCTTTGATGAGCTTGTCCGTAACTACCATGCTGCAGCAGGCGTGGTTCGGCCACATCTCGCCCGAAGATACTGCATGTTTGCCCTTGCCTTTCAGCTCAATTATGGAGGGCGCGGGATGCGGCAGGAAGACACCATCGACCTGGCCTGCAGACAGGGCACTGATAGCAGGTCCCGGGTCCATGGCCTTAATATCTATCTGTGAGACATCCACCCCATTTTCCATAAGCCATTTCTTCATGACAGTATCCTGAATCGATCCGGGCGGGAATGTGCCAATGGAAAGGCCGGCTAAAGATGCAGGTCCATTGTAGACCAGACCCGGCCGTAGGACCAAATCCGAGCCGTTGATGTTGACTGCAGCCACGATCTTGGCAGGCAGTCCCGCCGATATGGCAGAAATGGGCGGCGCGGTTCCCACATAAGCCATGTCCAGCTCTCCAGCGACCATGGCTTGCATCTCAGGAACTCCTGTGGGGAACTCAAACTCCTTGATCTCGGTTATGCCGAAAGGCAACAAGTCTTCGGCCCACCAGCCCTTCTCGGAAGCGACCATCTCTGCGATCTGATGGGTACTGGGCTGGTACCCAATGCGCAGGGTAGAAATATTGCCGGACATATTCCCTTGGAGAGAGGCATTCTCCTTCTTCTCCGGTGCAGAGATACAGCCCAGCGACATCACTACCACAACCGCCAGAATGGCTATAATTATGAATTTATTCAAATACGATCACCTGAGTTGTGACTTTGCCCATTCAGAGAACGATCGGTATAAAGAAGTTTCCAGCCATTGGACAATATTTTCTCAGATTGGATAATATATGGATATAATCCTACAATAGTATTAATTGGTGCTGAAGCCTGGCGAAAAACGTTTCTAGAATAGTTCACAGAAAGGACGCACGAAGAGATACAGAGGGCTATATGGTTGGATCTTATTCGCAGGTATTGGAAAGGGTTATGCTGGGCGAGGCCGTCGTTATCACGGCCCAAGAAGTCGCAGAGCTTGTAGAGTCGGGCGAAAGCTCCAGGCTCTCCGAGGTCGACGTTGTCACTACGGCCACCCGCGCGGTGATGAGCGGCACCTACGCAGTTCTCTCCTTTCCCGTGGCCAAGCCGGCATCGTTTCTCCGAGCAGGAAGGGTCCGGATCAACGGCATAGCCGCACAGGTCGGACCCTGTCCCAATGAGAATCTGGGCGTATTGGATTTAGTGGTCTTGGGAACCGCCCACAGCCAGAGCCGGCCCAATTACGGGGGTGGCCATCTCTTTCGCGATCTGGTAGAGAGAAAGAAAGTTCATGTCGAGGTGGATACTGATGATGGGCGCCGCCTGCTGGCCGAAATCGGACTGGATGAGATGCCCTATGCCCGGCTCTTTGGGTCGCGCCATGCCTTCAAGAACTACTCGGCCTTCGTCAATGCGGGAGCCGAGCCGGTCGACACCATCTTTCACTCTCGCGGCTTTGCCCCCCTCTGCCGCGAGGCGACATTCTCCGGCTGCGGCCGGATAAATCCCTTAAAAAATGATCCGCTTTTAGATAGCATAGGCATTGGAACTCGCATTCTCATGAACGGCGCCGAGGGCTTTGTCCTCGGCACAGGCACCCGAAGCAGCAAAGAGCGGCCCAATCTGTCCGGCTTTGCCGATATGCACCAAATGGCGGCGGAGCAGATGGGCGGATTTGTCACCTCCGCCGGCCCGGAGTGCATCTGCTCCTGGGCTGTTCCCATACCCGTAATCAGCAAGACGATTTTGGCAGAGATTGCCAGGCCCGACCGGGGCATTGCTCTGCCTGTGAACGATGTGAATAGCAGGACTGTCATCGGACAGGCCGACTATGGAGATGTCTGGACGGATGTGGACCTGGAGGTCCAGTTTAAATCGGAGAACTGCTCGGGCTGCTCTCCTTGCCTGGTGGAGGAGGCGTGCCCCATGCGAGCGGTAGAGAGCGACGAAGGCAGAGTGCGCCGCAGCGAAGCGCTATGCTTTCATTGCGGCCTGTGCGCTACTGTATGCCCATCGGCAGTCTTCTCGTGCCGCCTGGGGGCCATCCGGCTGAAGACTGACGCGGGCAGCGCCAGGACCATACCCGTGGTGCTGCGCCAATCGGATCGGCTGCGGGCCCTGCTGCTGGCTGAGGATCTGAAGAAGAAGATTATGGACGGCTCCTTCCGGATGGCAGAACCTGTCGAGCGCATCTGATGAAGCGCTCGACGATCTCCTCCGGCGAGAGGCTGATGATGGGCACATCGGCATTGCCCGCCTCAACTTTTACGATTACTACTCCAGGACCCAGCAATGCAGAGGGCAGCTCTTCCACCCGCAAAACCTCGCAGACATTCTTGACGCCAGCTGCTTTCGCCAGGGCGAAGAGGTCGGTGCCAAGCTTGGTGCAGGTGGGCTGCGAGCCGGTGGAGCCGTAGCAACAGTTGTCCAGGATCACCAGCAGATAATTCTCAGGCGCATGATGGGCGATGGTGGCCAGGGTTCCAAGGTTCATGAGCACCGAGCCGTCCCCGTCCAGGACAATCACCTTTCGTTCCGGACGAGCCAGAGCCATGCCCAGACCAATGGAGGAGGCGAGGCCCATGGAGCCGAGCATGTAGAAGTTTTCCTGGCGATCCCTAACCGAGAAAAGCTCACGGCTAGGATAGCCGATATTGCAAACCAGCAGGGCGCCGCAGGCCGCCGCCGTCTCTGCGGCCAGGGCGATGGCCTCAATGCGCAACATTATTCCCTCCAAAATTCCAAATCGAAGAGGACAGCCACAGGGCAGCAGCCCGCCGCGGCCTGGCCCCAGGCCTGCGCCACAGTCTCCTCCGCCTGCGCGGGCGGGGGCGAAAAATGAGGAATCTGCATGGCGTCCAGCAGGGGAACCGTGAGCCGGCCCATAGGCACCTGGCCGATAACCGGCTCGCCCACGCCGCCGCGGTGGCTGATGATCATGAGCAGAGGAATGCCGTAGAGGATATTCAGCGACGCCAGGGCGTTGATGCTGTTTCCCAAACCCGAGTTTTGCATTAGTAGAGCCGCGCGCCGCCCGCCCATCCAGGCCCCGGCGCACAGGCCCACACCTTCCTCCTCGCGGGTGACGGGCAGGTGGATGATATCCGGGTCGCCGCTAACAAAAGCGAGCAGCTCTTGCAGGTTGATGCAGGGCACAGAGGCCACGAAGTTGATGCAGGCGCGCTTCATCCCCCGATAGACGGCGAGGCTGGGATTCATTTGTATTGCCTTTATCCTGCCAGGCCAAAAAACCTTCTCCTCGTCATTACTGCATGAGATGGTTTCCGAGTATGCACCCAAATCATCGTAGCTTATTTTCCACTAGGTATAGCCTTCTGCAGATACCGGCCCTTCCAGAACTGTTCCGGTGCTTCCTGCTGCCATTGTAGTGATAGTTCTAACGTTCATAGATTTACGCGCGGATATCTGGGAGCCTTAAAGATCCAGGGGAAGTATGCACGGCTTTCAGTCATTTGACACCTGCCTGGCGAGGAGGGGCATAGGAGGCATGTCGAGTCCTGCTATTTTGAGCGGATTGAGCCTGCAAAAAAGTATACTGCCAAAATACTCCGCTTTCATCCGTTTCGACTGCATCACAACTCCCGCAAACTTTGCAGAGTTTGCGAGATCACTCGGAAGGATGGGGACTTACCGATGTTTCGACTTCTCATCGAAACCTTCGCTGACCCGCGGTCAGCGAAATTCGTCCTTCGCAATCCTACAATTTAAACGATCTCTCTTCCAGACCATTCGGCCATTGCTATCCGTAATTAGGCTGTAACCTAGCTTTCGAAGTTCTGCGCGTACCTGATCTGTTTTGCACCCAAGATTATTTGCAATATTTCGAATCTCTCTATGATCATAGACGAAAGATTTGAATCGTTTATTCTTCGAAAGATATGTCTTTATATCTACTAAATGATTGTTGTTCTGTTGAGTCATCACTTTCCTTCGGTTCACTTAACACCCAGATATTCAAACTGCGTTTCTCAAAGAACTCTCTCAAGGCTTCTTCAACAACCTGGCTTTGAGCTCACAGGCTGATTTTGGTTTGTGCGGTATAAACCTTCAGGGTTCTTGCCATGGGGTCGGATAATGTCAATGTAGTTTTAGATATTAGCTAAGTGTATTCGTTTTTAAGTTTATATAACTTATGATACTTTGAAATGTTGATACCAAAAGATTTATATTTAAAGACAACCTACTAGATGCTATGGCAAAAGAAGAGTATAAGCAACTGTCCTGTAGCGACATAGGTATGGCATGTGGATTTCAGGTACGGGCAAAGACTGCGGATGAAGTTCTGAAGCTTGCAAAGACTCATGCTGCGGAAGCACACAGCTTGAAAGAGATTTCAGCGAATACGGAAAAGAAAATCAAGGATAACATCAAAACAGTATCGATTGATGTACCTGAGAAGAAGTAGTTTATAATAATGATGATTGGAGGAATTTTATGGAAAACATTTATGGTGGCGGACTAATTGGTCTTGTGGTTCTGCTCATCTTGATAGTCGTTCTACTAAGATTAATATGAATGCCGATGCTACCACCAAATCGGTAGCGTCAGATTCTAGCCATTTGAAGGTAAAAAATTTCATCTCGTCCAGAGCCAGCAAGGCGCAGGGCAAAGAACAAGCTGATAGGCTGATTGCAAGAGAGCTGGGTTTTAGCTGGCCTTGGGCGGCAATTCGAGCATTTTTGGCAATGATTTGCTGGGATAAATAGGATGGCAGGACTATCAATTCTCCTCCTATCTGGTACCTTATCACACTCCTCGTCTGCATGTGTGTGCAAACAAAGGAGGTCGCCGGGTTCAGGCTGTTTTGCCTGAGGTGGATTGGGCACTTATTTATAATTTTCAGACTATGAAAAAGAGCAAACGGCCTATGTCTGGCAGGTGATGCATATGGATCAAAATTTAACGGGCGTAATTGCTGCGGATATAACACTATATCAACCGTTGTATGCTTTGATTATAATCGCCCTAATTGGCCCGGCTTCAGCCTTCATTAGTGCGCTTGCGGTCCTTTATGCTACCAGAAGATCGCAAAAGCACGAAGAATTAATGGCATTCCACGAGATAGCCAAAGCCGAGCGCCAGAAACGAAGAGATTTGTTC